>NZ_AJQE01000235.1 GCF_000261685.1 Bradyrhizobium genomosp. I (2014)
GTGTGCTCGACAGCGACGCCTCACGCAAGGCCGCGCGCTTCGTCCGCTTCTGCGATGCCTTCAACATTCCGATCGTCACCTTCGTCGACGTGCCGGGCTTCCTGCCGGGCACGAGCCAGGAATATGGCGGCCTGATCAAGCACGGCGCCAAGCTCTTGTTCGCCTACTCGCAGTGCACCGTTCCACTCGTCACCATCATCACCCGCAAGGCCTATGGCGGCGCCTTCGACGTCATGGCCTCCAAGGAGATCGGCGCCGACATGAACTACGCCTGGCCGACCGCCCAGATCGCGGTGATGGGCGCCAAGGGCGCGGTCGAGATCATCTTCCGCAGCGACATCGGCGACCCCGACAAGATCGCGGCCCGGACGAAGGAATACGAAGACCGCTTCCTGTCGCCGTTCATCGCCGCCGAGCGCGGCTACATCGACGACGTCATCATGCCGCACTCGACGCGGAAGCGGATCGCGCGGGCGCTGGCGATGCTGAAGGACAAGAAGACGGAAATGCCGGCGAAGAAGCACGACAATCTGCCGTTGTGAGGGGGGCCGGCCCGCTGAAAAAATGGCGTGGTACGGTCGAGCCGCTTCGACTATATTGACAGCATGACCGACGCTCTCAAGAAACTCATCGAGGCTGCAAAGACCGCGAATCCATCCCCGGAACACCGGGAGGAGCAGCGGCGCAGCTTCGTATACGGCAATACCCATTTCGAAAATGCGCTCATAACGCGAGAAATGGTGGATCGTGAGGCCGAGAAATTGGCCAAGGAAGAGAAGTGACAAGCGACGAGCGCGAACGGCGTGATAGCCGGGCGCTCGAACCTGAGTTGATTAGAGATCCGCAAGCGAAGGCCGCAGCGGAAGCCCGGAACGGGTTCCGCCAGTACGACGCGGCTATTGGCGTGATCCAGACTGCTCTTGAACGGGGCTCATTCAAACTCCGTCCCTCGCTCATCCTCGGTCTGCAACGGGAAGCCTTGGCGGGCATTAGCTCTTACGCTGGCAACTATCGCCCTGGTGGCGTTGCCATCGAGGGAAGCAAGCATGAGCCTGCCGGCGCACATCTGGTCCCAGAACTCATTGAGGATATGTGCGACTACGTCAATGATAACTGGGAACTCAGCACGCCGATTCATCTAGCTGCTTATGTCATGTGGCGGCTAAACTGGATTCATCCGTTCGCGGATGGGAATGGGCGCACTTCCCGAATTGTCTCGTACGTTGTGCTCTCAATTCGGGCTGGCACTCTTTTGCCGGGCACCCCGACGATTCCAGATCAAATAATCGATAACCGGCGGCCCTATTTCGATGCCTTGGATGCGGCCGATTTAGCTTTTCGCGATGGTGGCCGGATCGATGTCTCGAAAATGGAAGATTTGCTAGCCTCATTGTTGGCGAACCAACTCGCGGAATTTTATAGATCGGTTGGCGGGAAACTACCCGGCTAAGAACAACCCTTGGCGCTAGCTTCATTCGTAAGCAAGCTCCCAAATCCGAAGCCCCATGACTGACGACGATCCGACAGATGAAATCTCCGACATCGAAGATCGGATCGAGGCGCTCTCCGAGATCGCCGAGCGGTGCCGGAAGTACATCCTGGCGTCCAAGATCGCGATCGGTGGGGGAGCAGCGCTGCTGTTGGTGACGATCCTCGGCCTATTTGGCACGGGGCAGACTGCAGCGCTCGGATCAATCGCTCTGGTTCTCGGCGGGATCGTTTCGCTCGGTTCGAATGTGAGCACGCTGCGGCAGACGGATGACGCGATTCGTGCTGCGGAGGCGCGGCGTGCGGCGTTGATCGGCAGCATCGACCTGCGCGTCGTTGCCGATGCGCCGCTGAAGCTGGTGTGACGCAACCGGCGCCACCACGCCTCACGCGGCCGTCTTGAGCGTCAGCACCGACAATTCCGTGAGGCATTCGGCGGCGAAGGCTTGAAGTCGCTCGGCGGTCTGCCGGTCGAGAATGGCTTTGGCCAATCGCTCGGCGCGGGCGATCTGTTGCTTGAGATATTCGATCCGAGCCATGGGGCACCTCTTGGTGAAAATAAAACTCAGGCGATTGCCTCGTTCGGCGGTGGCGACTCTATAGGCCAAGAGCTGGATTGAATGTGTGAGCCGCATCACGCCCCACGTGCCTTATCCGTCGCAGCAAAATGCGCCATCTGGTCCGCGTGCGCCTTGATGAAGGCGGGGCGGCCGGTGGCGCGGGCGACGTAGGCGCGGCAGGCAGGATGGTCCGCCAGCCCGTCGAATTGACCGACGACGCGCAGGACGTCCGCCATCAGGATGTCGGCGACGGAGAAGGAGCCGGCCAGCCATTCGCGACCGGCCAGCACCGGCTCGAGATGTTTGAGTCGAAGCTTGAGGAAGTCGTCCACGAATTTCCACGCCGCCGTGTCAGTCGGATGTCCCATGAACTTCGACATTCCCCAGGGCAGGCTGGCCATCTCCACCGAATTGAGCGCTGCGAACACCCATTCCGTCGTCTCGGCGCGGCCGCGCGGACCTCTGGGCATCAGCTTGTCGCTGAGCCCGCCGAGATGCAGCAGGATCGCGCCGGTCTCGAAGATCGAGAGGTCGCCGTCGGTCAGCCAAGGCACCTGGCCGAACGGCTGATGCGCGAGATGCGCAGGCCCGCGATCGTCGAACGGCGCGCTGGCGACGCGATATGGCAAGGCGGCCTCTTCGAGCGCCCAGCGCACGCGGAGGTCGCGCACGAAGCCGCGCGGCGGTTCTGGAACCCAGTTGAAGGTGGTCAGGGTGAGGTCGGCCATGTGCTGTCTCCGTGTTCGAAGCAAAGGACGAGTGAAGAGCGCCCATTCCGACATCGGGGCCGGCATTTTTTGTCGTCGCCGGCTTAACTGGCTAAGCTTGCCTCAAACAATGGGAGGAAACCCGATGCCAGCAGCCTTCTTCGTCGTCCGCGCCACCGTCACCGACGCCAGCAAGCGCGCCGCTTTCGACAGATGGTACGAGACGGAACATCTGCCCGACGCAGTGAAGGCGTTTGGCGTCAGCAAAGCCTGGCGGTTCTGGAGCCTGGATAATCCCAAGCTGCACCAGGCGATGTATCAGTTCGATGACGAGGCCAAGCTGAATGCGATGCTGAAGGGTGACGCGCTGCAGAAGCTCGTCGCCGACTTCAACCGCGACTGGCCCGACGTGAAGCGCACGCGCGAAACGCTGGTGCTGGCGCAGGAGTTAGCAGAATAGGCGGGAGACATTGTCCGCTGCGCCATGAATCTGAATGCGCGATTCAGCCTCGGTTCATGTCGTGACCGCGACACTCCTTCTGCATCACTTGCTCGATAGCCTAGAGGATATGTCATGGAGCGTCGGAACTTTTTGAAACTTGCATTGGGTGTGACGGCCGGCGCCGCGGCCTTCGCCGCGGCCGCCCGGGCCGCGCCGCTGTCACCGCAGCCGGTCGGTGATCCCGCCCGCATGCCGCAAGGCAATCCCGACGCTCATCCCGCCGTCACCACCAGCGAGGAAGCCGCCAAGCTGACGCCCGAGCAGGTTCACTATGGCCATCACCGCCACTGGGGCTGGCGCCACCGTCATTGGCGCCGGCATCGGCGGCGCTGGCACCGCCGCCACTACTGGTGAGTTCGCGAAGTTCGCGGATTGGACGGGGATCGCCGCTGGCGGTCCCCGTTTCGATTCTGGAAGCACTCCAGTCCCACGGCGGACGAATCGTCGCAGCAAAAAAATGGCCGCGCAGGCTTCCGCCGCGCGGCCACTCCGCAATGCGGATGGGCGAGATCAGATCGGGCGGCAGCGGCCGGCGTACCAGCGGAAGCCGTAGGGGCACACGCGGGCGCGGGGTACAACGACGACCGGTGCCGGGGCGACCACCACCGGAGCGCGGCGAACCACGACCGCGCCGCGCATCGGACGGCAGCCGCCATAGGGGCCGCGATACCAGCCCGGGCCGCAACCGCCGGCGGCGCTGGCTGCCTCGCTGAAACCGACGACCGCGCTGGCGAGCATGACGGCGGCAAACAGGTATTTCATTTGATATTCCTTCTCGTCCTCTGGGGCAGGCTTGGGAGAATGGCGCTTGGGGCG
This sequence comes from Bradyrhizobium genomosp. I (2014), assembly GCF_000261685.1. GTDB lineage: Bacteria > Pseudomonadota > Alphaproteobacteria > Rhizobiales > Xanthobacteraceae > Bradyrhizobium. Next base: position 4,074 of record NZ_AJQE01000235.1, read on the forward strand.
CACAATGAATCAAGAGACACGATTCGACACGTTAAATCCGAGGCGTGCCGACACGTCGCGATCCAAACTTGCCAATCATGACCTGAATGCGGCATGAACGTTCCCCGCATCCTGCCTCAGACGACACGCAAGTGTCGCTAGCGGCCGAGAAAGCCCAGCACCAGTTCTCTGTACTTTTCGGGCGCCTCCAGGAAGACGAGATGGCCGGTGTCCGGGATCACTTCGGCCCGCGCATTCGGCATCTTCGCCGCGAGCGCCTTCGCCAGGTCGGCGTTCTGCCCCATCTTGGCCCGCAGCGCCTCCGGCGCGAGCGGCCGGCCCGGCGCATTGTGATCGTCGGCTCCCATGACGAACAGCGTCGGCAGCGTGATGAGCGGGATTTCGTGCGCCACCGGCTCCCGGTAGATCATCTGGCCGGAGCTGACGAAGGCGCGCAGCCAGCGCGGATAGTCCGGGCTTCCCTTGATGTTGAAGCGGGCATCGATGAACGGTGTGATCGCCTCGGCCGGCAGCTTGATCGCGTAGTTGGTCTGGAGCTGGTTGCGATAGCCCTCGGCGGTGAGCTTGTCCTCGGTCTCGATCATCTTCCCGGTCGGAGTCGGCGGCACGTAGAGGCGGTAATCTTCGAGCCCGATCGGCGCGGTCAGCACCAGATGGGCGACGCGGTCCGGATAGGCGCGGGCGATGCGCACGCCCAGCATGCCGCCGAGCGAATGCGCGACGATCTCGGCCTTGTCGATCTTGAGATGATCGAGCAGCGCAATGGTGTTGCGCGCCAGATTGTCGAAGTGCAGTTCGCCCTGCGGCTTGGAGGATTTGCCGAAGCCGATCTGGTCCGGCACCACGACGCGAAAGCCTGCCTCGCTCAGCATCTTGATCACGGGTGCCCAATAGCTCGACGGAAAATTGCGCCCGTGCAGCAGCACCACGGTGCGGCCGTTCGGCTGCGCCGCGGCGACATCCATGTAGGCCATGCTGAGCTGCTCGCCGTCATTGACGACCGGCAGGAGGTGCACGGGGTAGGGATAGGCAAAGCCTTCGAGCGCGATGCCATAGGGCTCGCGCGGCGCGGTGTCGGCGGCGTTGGCGAAGGTGAACGGGAACGCGAGGAGCGCGGCGGCGAGTGCGGCGGAGAGGAGGCGGATCATGGGAGTCTCGTGGTTGGCCATGTCGTTCCGGGGCGATGCGAAGCATCGAACCCGGAACCTCGAGATTCCGGGTTGGGCTCTACGAGCCGCCCCGGAATGACGTGGCCATAAACGCGTGAATGGCCGGGTCAAGCCCGGCCACGACAAGACCTCGCATTCACACGCAAACGTGCGAGCCCACGCGCCCCGCGTGATCAGTCCTGTCCATTCCCGAACAGCGCGGCGAATTGCTTCTCGCCGGTGCGGGTGAAATTCACGACGCGGCTGCCGGGCGCGGCATCGCGCGAGGCCCATTTCAGTTCGGCAAAGCGCTGCATCATGGCCGCACCCAGCGTGCCGGCGAGATGATGCCGCCGCTCGCTCCAGTCGAGGCAGGCTTTGCACACCGGGCGGCGCGGATGGGCCAGCATCTCGGGCGAGATCTGCAGATGTCTGGCGAGGAAGCGCTCGCCTTCGGCGGTCAGCTCGATGTCCTGCTTCTTTTGCCTGACGAGGTTTCGCTCGCGCATGGTGTCGAGCATCTGCACGCCGAGATCGCCGGCGAGATGGTCGTAACAGATCCGCGCGCGCCGCAGCGCCGGGTCCTTCGGTCCGGTGCGTACGCGCATGTGGCCTGTCCGCGCGGCAAGGCCCGCGAGCCCCTCGAGCACGCCCGCGACGTCGTCGTCGGTGAGGCGGTAATAGCGGTGGCGGCCCTGCTTCTCCGGCTCGATCAGGCCACCGGCCTCGAGCTTCGACAGATGTGAGCTCGCCGTCTGCGGTGTGATGCCGGCCTCCTGCGCCAGCTCGCTCGCGGTGAGTGCGCGGCCGTTCATCAGCGCAGTCAGCATGTTGGCGCGGGCGGGGTCGCCGACCAGCGAAGCGACCATGGCGATGTCGGGACCTGCTTTCATGCTTCGATGGTAGCCGAAGCATTGTGGTGGTGCAAGCGCGTAGCCTCTCACCAAGTCGTCATTGCGAGCGTAGCGAAACAATCCAGACTGTGTCCGCGGCAGGACTCCTGGATTGCTTCGCTACGCTCGCAATGACGATGTGGAAACAGGAGAGCCCGTCATGTCCGTCACTGTCTTCATCCGCTATCAGCTCGATCCCTTCAAGCGCCCGCAGTTCGAGGAATATTCGAAGCGCTGGCTCACCATCATCCCGAGATGTGGCGGCGACCTGATCGGCTATTTCATGCCGCATGAGGGCACCAACAACATCGCGTTCGCCCTGATTTCTTTCGAGAGCCTGGCGGCGTACGAATCCTATCGCAAACGGCTCCGGGCCGATCTCGACGGCACGGCGAATTTCAACTTCGCGGAGGCCGAGAAATTGATCCTCGCCGAGGAGCGCACTTTCCTGCGCAAGGTGGTATTATAGGGCATCAACGCAAGGAGATGCCCATGATCGCCGTGATCTTCGAGGTCTGGCCCAAGCCGGAACACCGCCAGGACTATTTCGACCTTGCGGCCGATCTGAAGCCGATCCTGCAGACCATCGACGGCTTCATCTCGGTCGAGCGCTTCGAGAGCCTGACCGAGAAGGGCAAGATCCTGTCGGTGTCGTTCTGGCGGGACGAGGCGGCCGTGCAGGCCTGGCGCAACACGATGGAGCATCGCCGCACGCAGGCGAAAGGCCGCGCGCAAATCTTCGCGGACTATCATTTGCGCATCGCCAGTGTGATCCGCGACTACGGCATGACCGACCGCGAGCAGGCGCCGAAGGACAGCCGCGCGGTGCACGACGCGCACTAGCGCGCGCGATGACGCGTGCCTATGTCTGCGCGACCAATAAGGGAGAGAAACATGCATGTGACGACCGCGGACAAGCGCGCGACGTTCAGGAAGATGCACGAGAGCGGCTGCTTCATCCTGCCCAATCCGGTCGATGTAGGCAGTGCGAAAGCGTTGCAGCATCTCGGCTTCAAGGCGATTGCGTCATCGAGCGCGGGCTTTGCCTGGACCATCGGCAAGGCCGACAATCACGTCAGCATCGAGGACGTCTGTCAGCATCTGGCAGCATTGAGCTCGGCCGTCGACATTCCCGTGAATGCGGATTTCGAGGGTGGGTTTGCGGTCGAGCCGGACAGGGTCGCGGACAATGTCGAGCGCGGTGTGCGCACCGGCGTCGCGGGCCTTTCGATCGAGGATTCCACCGGCGACAAGGATAACCCGCTCTACGACCGCGCGCTGGCGGTCGAGCGCATCAGGGCCTCGCGCAAGGCGATCGGCGACAGTGGCACGCTGCTGGTCGGCCGTTGCGAGGCGTATTTGTGGGGCGTCACCGACCTCAAGCTGGTCATCGATCGGCTGACCGCCTATGCCGATGCCGGCGCCGACTGTCTCTACGCGCCCGGCCTGAAGAGCCGCGAGGACATCGCCGCGGTGGTGAAGGCGGTGCACCCGAAGCCTTTCAATCTTCTGATCGGCGCGTCCGGCCTGTCGCTGCAGGAAGCCCAGGATCTCGGCGTGCGCCGGATCAGCGTCGGCGGCTCGCTCGCCCGCGCCGCCTGGGGCGGCTTCATGCGCGCGGCAAAGGAGATGGCGGAGCAGGGCACATTCACCGAGCTTGGCAGCGGCTATTCCGGCGGCGAGCTCAACAAGATGTTCAGCTAAACGAACAGCGGCGGGATGTCGTGTCCCGCCGCTGTCTCGTGTCCTTGCGAACCGTTACTTCGCGCCGTTAGGCGCCGGCTTGGCAGCAGGCGTATCGGGAGCCGGGGCAGCAGGTCTGCTCGGCGCCGCACCCGTGGTTACGCCCGGCTCGGCGTTGTTGCGCGGCGTCACGTCGCGCATGCCGGGAGGCGCCGCCGGATTGGTCGGCTGCGTCTGCGCGGTCTGCGAGGCCGGCGTGTTGCTGGCCTGGTTGGTCGAGGTGGTATTGTTCAAGCCGTAGAACACCGCGCCCAGCACGAGGGCGATCGCTACCGCAAACAGCGCGATCTTGCCGCTGGAGGCAGGGCCTTCCCCGAGCTCGGGATCGGCCTGAAGGTCGGCGTCCCGACGCGCCGCGCGAGAATACTCATCATCGGCGAGGTTCGGGCGGTACGGATCGTTGGGAAAACGGTCGTCAGCCATCGATTGGGTCTCCTCGGGTTATGACGTCGGGACAACCCACAGGCGCGAGATTCCGTTCCGTGCCACCTAATGCTTTCGTCGTATGTTGCTCCCGCGGCGGGAATCGGGAACCTGCTCATGCGGGAACTGGATGCGAGTTCCATGACCACGACGAGGGACGAAGCCGATGTGGAGCCTGCCGCCGACCGATAGCGTGCTGCACTTTCTGGCGTTCGTCGCCATCACGGCGGAGGGCATGACGGCGGCACTGGCCGCGGGGCGGCGCAACATGGACTATGTCGGCGTTTGTCTTCTCGCTTGCATCACCGCGCTGGGCGGCGGGACGCTGCGCGATCTGTTTCTCGGTCACTATCCGCTGGTGTGGGTGGCCCACCCGATCTACCTCGCACTGCCGGGCGGGGCGGCGCTGCTGACGATCCTGATCGCGCGCCTCGTGCATCGGCTGCACCTCGCCTTCATCGTGCTCGATGCCATCGGCCTCGTCGTCTTCACCATGATCGGCTGCAACGTCGCCTGGCAGGTGGACGCTTCGCTGCCGATCGTGATCGTCTCGGGCATGGTGACGGGCTGCGCCGGCGGCGTGTTGCGCGATGTGCTCTGCAACGACATACCGCTGCTGTTCCGGTCCGAGCTCTATGCCAGCGTCTCGGTCGTGACAGGGTTGTTCTATGCCACGGCGTTCGGCCTCAATCTCAATGCCCAGCTCTGGACGATTCTGACCTTCGTGCTCGGCCTCAGCTTCCGCCTGCTCGCGGTGCGCTACAGATGGGAGATGCCGAAGTTTGTGTTCACGGGGGACGACGAGCGGTGAACGCTTCGCGCGTGAATGGCGAATAGCGAATAGATGTGGCCATTCGCCACTCACTACTCGCCATTCGCCCCTCGCTTCCTCGCCTTCGCCACCTGGCTCGGCGTCACCAGCGGGCCTGCATTGCCCCAGGAATTGCGGATGTAATTCGTCACCGCGGCGATCTCGTCGTCGGACAGTTGCTTGGCATAGCCCGGCATCTCGCCGGTGTTGGGCGCGCGCGGGGTGGTCACGGTGTGGGCGCCGTCGAGGATGATGCGCAAGGTGGAGGACGGATTGATCGATTGCAGCAGCGCATTGCCCGGCAGCGGCGGATAGATGCGCGGGGCGCCGGAGCCGTCGGCTTCATGGCAGGCGATGCAGAGTTTTGCGTAGACCTTTTGACCAGCCTTCATCTCGGCATCGTTGGGCGGCGTCACGATCGTCTCGCGCCGTGCCGGCGGCAGGCTCTTCAGATACAGCGCGATGGCACGCACGTCCGCATCGCTCATTTTCGCGGTCGAGTTGACGACGACCTCCGCCATCGGCCCGCCGGCATGGCTCCTGGCGTTGCGCCCGCTTTGCAGATACTCCGCGATGTCGGCCTCGCTCCACGATTTCAGCCCGGTGCGGGCGGCGCCATCGAGGCGGGGGGCGAACCAGCCGCCGATCTCGTTGCCGGATAGCGCCTGCGCGTCCTTGTCGGCGCCGAAATAGTTTTTCGGCGTGTGGCAGGCGCCGCAATGGCCGAGCCCGGTGACGAGATAGCCGCCTCTGTTCCAGGCCGCGCTCTTGCTCTGGTCCGGTTCGAACAGGCCGGGCTTGAAATACACGGCGTTCCAGAGTCGCATCAGGCCGCGGTAGCCGAATGGCCAGCGCAGTTCCGGCGGCTTGTTGCGGCTGGTGACGGGTGCGAGCGTGCCGAGATAGGCGCGGATCGCCAGCGTGTCGCCCTTCGTCATCCTCGTGAAGTAGGGATAGGGAAACGCCGGGTAATAGTTCGAGCCATCGGGCGCGATGCCATAGCGCAGGGCGCGGGTGAAATCGGTGTCCGCCCAGGCGCCGATCCCGGTGTCGCGGTCGGGCGTCAGGTTCGGCGCATAGATCGCGCCGAACGGCGTGGCGATCCGCTTTCCGCCCGCGAACGGCCTGGCCGGATCGGCGGTGTGGCAGCCCGCGCAGTCGCCGGCCTCGACCAGCGCCTTGCCGTAGGCGATCAGCTCCAGCGACGGCTCGGCGCCAAGGGCCGCGCCGGCAACTGCACTGCACAACGCCAAGCCTGCAACGGCCAAGCCGGTCAGAATCGTCCGCATCGAAGCCACTCCTGCGACCAAACGCCCGCATCCCGTACGAGGAAGCGTCGATTCATTTCGCGACGGCGGGGGTATGGTGACACAAATTGAAAATGCCCAGCGTGTTTCAGGCCACGAAATTGCGATTTTTACCCGACGTGCCCTTTCGCCCAGATTTGTGGTGCGGATCATGAAATATCCGACATAGAGTGGCGGTGATGGTCGGCGCGCCCTAGCTAAAAATAACGGGAAGGCAACGGCTTAAGCGACCTTAAGTAACAAAGGCCTGAGCAGGGCGAAACGAGGACAGCATGGGCATCAACCAGGGTCCGATCAGTCTCGATCAAAAATACACCCAGCAGACCGGACACGTCTTTACCACGGGCATCCAGGCTCTGGTCCGTCTGCCCATGGCCCAGATCCGGCGCGACCGCGCCAGCGGCCTCAACACCGCCGGCTTCATCTCCGGCTATCGCGGCTCGCCGCTCGGCGGCTACGACCAGCAACTCTTCGCCGCCCGCAAGCACCTCGAACAGTACAACATCAAGTTCCAGCCCGGCGTGAACGAGGACCTCGCCGCCACCGCCGTCTGGGGCTCGCAGCAGCTCAATCTCTCGCCCGGCGCCAAATACGACGGCGTGGTCGGCATCTGGTACGGCAAGGGCCCCGGCGTCGACCGCTGCGGCGACGTGTTCCGCCATGGCAATGCCGCAGGCTCGGCCAAGAACGGCGGCGTGCTGTGCCTTGCCGGCGACGACCACGGCGCAAAGTCCTCGACCGTCCCGCATCAGTCCGACCACGCCTTCATCTCTGCGCTGATGCCCTATCTCTATCCCTCGAGCATCCACGAGATGATCGAGATGGGCCTGCTCGGCATCGCGATGTCGCGCTACTCGGGCTGCTGGGTCGGCATGAAGGTGATCACCGAGACGGTGGAGACCACCGCCGAGATCGACCTCACCGATGAGATGAAGCCCTTCATTATCCCGACCGATTTCGAGCTGCCGCCCGGCGGCCTCAATTTGCGCTGGCCCGACGATCGCTTCGAGCAGGACCGCCGCCTCCAGGACTACAAGGGCTTCGCCGCGATCGCCTTTGCGCGCGCCAACAGGGTCAACCGCGTCACCATGGATTCGCCGAACGCCCGATTCGGCATCATGGCCTCGGGCAAGAGCTACGAGGACGTCCGCCAGGCGCTGCGCGAGCTCGGGATCACCGAGGAGGTCGCCGCCAAGATCGGCCTGCGCCTTTACAAGATCGGCATGCCGTGGCCGCTTGAGCCGGAAGGCGTGCATCAATTCGCTGTCGGTCTCGAAGAGATATTCATCGTGGAGGAGCGCCGCGAGATCGTCGAGAATCAGGTCAAGCAGGTGTTGTTCAACTGGCGCGACGACGTCCGCCCGCGCATCGTCGGCAAGATGGACGAGCACGACAAGCGCTTCCTGACCTTCGCGGCCGAGCTCAGCGTCGCCTCGCTTGCGACTTCGCTCACCGAGCGCCTGCTTCGACTTAATCTCAACCCTGAGATCGCGGAGATGCTCCGCGTCAAGGCCGACTGGTTCAACGGCCGTCAGGCAACCCAGATGCAGGCTGTCGCGCCTGTTTCCCGCACTCCTTATTTCTGCTCCGGTTGTCCCCACAACACCTCGACCAAGGTCCCTGAGGGGAGTCGCGCGCTCGCCGGCATCGGCTGGCACTTCAT
>NZ_AJQE01000236.1 GCF_000261685.1 Bradyrhizobium genomosp. I (2014)
TGGATGGACCGTTCGACCGAGACGTTTACACATATGGGCGGCGAGGGCGTGCCATGGGTCGGCATCGCACCCTTCACCAACGAGAACCACATCTTCGCCAATCTCGGCGATGGCACTTATTTCCACTCCGGTATTCTGGCGATCCGCCAGGCGGTCGCCTCCAAGGCCAACATCACCTACAAGATCCTCTACAACGACGCCGTCGCCATGACCGGCGGCCAGCGCCATGACGGTGATCTCTCGCCGCAGAAAATCATGGCCCAGCTTCACGCCGAAGGCATCAGCGAGATCTACCTCGTCTCGGAAAACCCCGACTCCTATCCGGCCGACACCATCGCGCCGGGCGTGAAGAAATATCACCGCGACGAGCTCGACAGCGTCATGAAGATGTGCCGCGAGTACAAGGGCACCTCGGCGATCGTCTTCGTGCAGACCTGTGCCGCCGAGAAGCGCCGCCGCCGCAAGCGCGGCCTGATGGAGGATCCGGCACGCCGCGTCATGATCAACCCGGCCGTCTGCGAAGGCTGCGGCGACTGCTCGGTGCAGTCGAACTGCATCTCGGTCGAGCCGCTGGAGACCGAGTTCGGCCGCAAGCGCGCCATCAACCAATCCTCCTGCAACAAGGACTATTCCTGCCTGAAGGGCTTCTGCCCGTCCTTCGTCACCATCGATGGCGGCGCGCCGCGCCACCGCGCGCCGGCCGAGCTTGCTGAGATCGGCGAGCTGCCCGAGCCGGCATCGCGCCCGACGCTCGACAAGCCCTATAACATTGCTGTCGGCGGCGTCGGTGGCACCGGCGTGCTGACCATCGGTGCGCTGCTCGGCATGGCGGCTCATATCGAGGGCAAGGCTTCGATGATCCTGGACATGTCGGGCCTCGCGCAAAAGGGCGGGGCGGTGCTCAGCCATGTCCGTCTGTCGGATCATCCGGCGGAGGTGACCTGCTCGCGCATCGTCACCGGCACGGCCGATCTCGTGCTGGCAGCAGATGAAGTGGTCGCCGTCGCCAAGGACACGATCTCGCTCTGCGACTCCGGCCGTACCCGCGGCATCATCAACAGCCACGTCATCCCGACCGCCGATTTCGTGCTCAACCGCGATTTCAACTTCCAGACCCGCAAGCTCAATGCGGTGCTTGAGACGGCTTTGCACAAGGACTCGGTGTTCTTCGACTTCACAAAGCCGGCCGAACAGCTGCTTGGCGATGCCATCGCCACCAACATGATGATGATGGGCTACGCCTATCAGAAGGGGCTGTTCCCGCTGTCGGCGGAGTCCATCGAGCAGGCGATCGAGGTGAACGGCGTCGCGATCAAGATGAACAAGGAAGCGTTCCGCCTCGGCCGGCTCGCGGTCGCCGATCCCCAGCGTCTCGCCGATATGCTGAAGGGGGCGGACGAGGTGATCGCGCCGAAGACGCTTGATGCCATGACGCTCGACGAAGTCATCGAGCACCGCGCCAAGCATCTGACCGCCTACCAGAACGGCCGCCTCGCCAGGCGCTATCGCAAGCTGGTCGACCAGGTCCGCGATGCCGCGGTGAAGGGCGGCTATGGCGATGCGCTGCCGCGCGCAGTCGCAGTGAACTACGCCAAGCTGCTGGCCTACAAGGACGAATACGAAGTCGCGCGCCTCTTCAGCGACGGCGCCTTCGAGCAGCAGCTGCGCGACCAGTTCGAGGGCGACTTCAAGTTCAATTTCAATCTTGCCCCGCCGATCCTCAGCAGTGGCGTCGATGCGCTAGGACGTCCGAAGAAGCGGGCCTTCGGCCCGTGGATGCTGAACGTCTTCCGGGTGCTGGCGAAGTTCAAATTCCTGCGCGGCACGCCGGTCGACATCTTCGGCCGCAGCGCCGACCGCAAGCTCGAACGCGATTTGATCGCCGGCTACGAGAAGGACGTTGCCACCGTGCTCGGTCTGTTGTCGCCCGTCACGATCGACACCGCGGTGGAGCTGCTCTCGCTGCCCGACCGCATCCGCGGCTACGGCCCGGTGAAGGAAAAGGCCGTGGCGGATGCCAAGGTGCGTTACGCCCAGCTCGCCGCCGACCTCGCCAACCCGCCGCCCGCACCAAGGCAGATCGCGGCGGAGTAGCCCGTTCTGTAGGGTGGGTTAGCCTTGTGAATGCGCAATGCGCGTTCGCGAGGCGTAACCCACCCTACGAAACCACCCCTAGCGCTACCCGCCGGGCAAAACACCCATCCCATGGGTCAATCCCTGCGCACAAAAACATTCCGCTTTACCGAAATTCGGAATTGTCGTATTCCTCCGCCACCTCATCCCCCTCAGAGGGGCGTATCGCGATCGTCACGAAACGCGGGGTGAGCGGCGGTGGACGCGGGCTGCGTCGCGCGGGCGATTGTCTCGTGCACGACGGGCGCGGTCTCGCGTACGGCAAAATCGTGTGGTCCTGATGCCCGGGGTTCTGGCGTCAAGTCTTGCGGGTCACCCGCAAGGCGACGGGGGCAATAGTGCAACGCTCCCCGGGGAGAGCGCGACATCAGCCGTAAAACCACTGCGCAGGGAAGGCCGGATGTTTGGCCGCACCTGTATGCCGCTGTGCACCTGTTCTTCGCGCAATTCGCGCACAGCGGACCGTGGGTGCCCAGCCGGCACCCGGTCTTCCCTGCGCCCTCTGTTTCCGGAGGGAGGCAAGACAGGAGCAAAACTCGGGCGAGATGCGCCGCGAGGATGCTGGGGTGTGTCTGCAAGGTCAAGTCTCGTGTCCCGGACGCGCTGCAACGCTTCAGCGTTGCTGCGCAGAGCCGGGACCCATGCCGCCCCGCACTCGTTGCGACATGGGCCCCGGCTCTGCAGCGCACCGCTGAAGAAGCGCTGCGCTGCGTCCGGGGCACAAGCATCCTCCACTTGCGCCGACCCGCCGCTCTCTCGCGAGGCGGAATATTTCCGCGCTTGCCAATCAGCCCGGTGCGGTTCAGAAAAAAGCGCCAAGACGAGACGCCAGCGGAGACCTGAAGTTTGACCATCAAGGGCAAGGCCTACATTGCCGGGATCTACGAACACCCGACCCGGCACGCGCCGGACAAATCCACCGCCCAGCTCCACGCCGAGGTCGCCAAGGGCGCGATCGAGGATGCCGGAATCAGCAAGGACGATGTCGACGGCTATTTCTGCGCGGGCGATGCCCCCGGCGGCGCCTGGCCGATGGTGGATTATCTCGGCCTGAACACCAAAAAGCTTCGTCACGTCGATTCCACCGAGACCGGCGGCTGTTCCTACATCATCCATCTCGGCCACGCCGCCGAGGCGATCGCCGCGGGCAAGTGCTCGATCGCGCTTGTGACGCTGGCCGGCAAGCCACGCACCGGGGTGATGCCGCCGCGCGCGGCCGGTGCGGAGGTCGATTTCGAGTCCGCTTACGGCGCGACCACGCACAATGCCTATGGCATGTGTGCCATGCGCCATATGCACGACTATGGTACCACGAGCGAGCAGCTCGCCTGGATCAAGGTCGCGGCGTCGCACCACGCGCAGTACAATCCGCATGCGATGCTCAAGGACGTCGTCACCGTCGAGGACGTCCTGAACTCGCCGATGATCTCCGATCCCTTGCACCGCATGGATTGCTGCGTCGTCTCCGACGGCGGCGGCGCGCTGATCGTGACGACGCCGGAGATTGCGAAAAGCCTGAAGAAGCCGCTCGTGCGCCTGATCGGCCATGGCGAAGCGATGAAGGGACCGCGCGGCGGCAAGGATCTCGACCTCACTTATTCCGCCGGCGTGTGGTCCGGCCCGCGTGCGTTCGAGGAAGCCGGCATCACGCCGAAGGATATCAAATACGCCTCGATCTACGACAGCTTTACCATCACGGTGTTGATGCAGCTCGAGGACCTCGGCTTCTGCAAGAAAGGCGAGGGCGGCAAGTTCGTCGCCGACGGCAATCTGATCTCGGGCGTCGGCAAGCTGCCGTTCAACACCGACGGCGGCGGCCTCTGCAGCAACCATCCCGTCAACCGCGGCGGCATGACCAAGATTCTCGAGGCCGTGCGCCAGCTGCGCGGCGAGGCGCATCCGAAGGTGCAGGTCAGGAATTGCGATCTCGCCATCGCCCACGGCACAGGCGGCCTCTTGGGTGTCCGCCACGCCGCCTCGACGGCCATTCTGGAGCGCGTGTGATGAGTGAAGCGAAAAAGTATCCGGCACCGGTCACCAATCCCGAGACCGCCGCCTTCTGGGACGCGGCCAAGCAGGGCAAGTTCATGATCAAGCGCTGCACCGCGTGCGGCGAGGCGCATTACTTCCCACGCTCGATCTGCCCGTTCTGCTACTCCGACAAGACGGTGTGGGAGCAGGCGTCGGGCGAGGGCACGATCTACACATGGAGCCTGATGCGGAAGTCGCCGACCGGTCCCTATGCCATCGGCTACGTCACGCTGAAGGAGGGACCGTCGGTGCAGACCAACTTCGTCGATTGCGATCTCGAGAAACTGAAGATCGGCCAGAAGGTGAAGGTGGTGTTCAAGCCCACGGATGGCGCGCCGCTGCCGTTCTTCACGCCGGCCTGAGACGAAGCTGCGTAGGGTGGGTAGAGCGCAGCGAAACCCACCGACACAGGCGATGATGGGTTTCGCTGCGCTCTACCCATCCTACGAATTCTCCGTCCTTCCCCGCGTAGGACGGTCCTCATCCTGAGGTGCTCGCGAAGCAAGCGTCTCGAAGGATGGCCACAACGAAGAAGCGTTTCGGGCATCCTCATGGTTCGAGACGGCGCAAGAGCGCCTCCTCACCATGAGGATGAGAACCAGGGGAAACCAGAAAAATGTCCGCCAGATACGAAGAGCTCAAAGCCCTCAAAAACCTCGGCCAGAAATATTCCTACACCGATCGCGAGGTGATGCTTTACGCCTACGGCATCGGGCTCGGCGCCGATCCCCTGGACGAGAAGGAACTCGCCTTCGTCAACGAGGGTACGCTGACGCCGCGGCCGCTGAAGGTGGTGCCGACGTTCGCGTCCGTCGCCGCCTGGGGTTCTGGTCCCGGCGAGATGAACCTCAACCGCGTGATGGTGGTCGACGGCGAGCGCGATATCACCTTCCATCAGCCGCTGCCGGTGGCCGCGAACATCACCGCCGACTCCTCCGTGCTCGAGGTCTACGACAAGGGCAAGGACAAGGGTGTCGTCATCGCGCACCAGACCGTGCTGAAGAACGAGAAGGGCGAAAAGCTGGCGACGCTGGTCGCCTCGCGCTTCGCCCGCGGTGACGGCGGTTTCGGCGGGCCGAACCTGAGTCAACCCGATCCGCACAAGATCCCCTCGCGCGCGCCCGACAAGACCATCGACATCACGACGCGTCCGGACCAGGCGCTGGTCTATCGCCTTTGCGGCGACCGCAATCCGCTGCACTCCGATCCGGAGTTCGCGAAGAAGGCCGGCTTCCCGCGCCCGATCCTGCACGGCATGTGCACCTATGGCATCACCTGCCGCGGCGTGCTCCAGACCTATGCAGACTACGACGCGAACGCCTTCCGCCAGCACGTCGCGCGGTTCTCCTCCCCGGTCTATCCCGGCGAGACCGTGACCATGGACCTCTGGAAGGACGGCAACGTGATCTCGTTCGAAGCCAAGGTGAAGTCGCGCGGCGTCACCGTGATCAAGAACGGCAAGACGGTGCTGGGTTAGGCCCCTCTGTCATTCCGGGGCGCGCGAAGCGCGAACCCGGAATCTCGAGCTACAACCTCCGGATTCCGGGTTCAGCGCTGCGCGCTGCCCCGGAATGACAATAACAAACAGGGAGAAGCCACCATGGGACTACTCGACGGCAAGGTCGCGCTGATCACCGGCGCAGGCGGGGGGCTCGGTGAGGCCTACGCAAAACTGTTCGCGCGGGAAGGGGCCTCGGTCGTCGTCAATGATCTCGGCGGTCCCCGCGACGGTTCGGGCGCCGACAAATCAATGGCGCAGCAGGTGGTGGACGCGATCAAGGCCGAGGGCGGCAAGGCCGTTGCCAACGGCGCCGACGTCTCCACCATGGAGGGCGGCCAGTCGGTGTTCGACGACGCCATCAAGCATTTCGGCCGGGCCGACATCCTGGTCAACAATGCCGGCATCCTGCGCGACCAGACCTTTGCCAAGGCCTCCGAGGCCGATTGGGACAAGGTCATCAAGGTCCATCTGAAGGGTACCTTTTGTTGCACCCTGCCGGTGTTTCGCTGGATGCGGGAAAACGGCGGCGGCGTCATCGTCAACACCTCCTCGACCTCGGGCCTGATCGGCAATTTCGGCCAGACCAATTACGGCGCGGCCAAGGGCGGCATCTGGGGCCTGTCCAACGTGCTGGCGATCGAGGGCCGCAAGTACAACATCCGGATCTGGACGCTGGCCCCGGGCGCATTGACCCGCATGACCGCAGACCTGCCCCGCTATAAGGAGAACCCCTCGGCGGCGCTCGGGCCGGACGGCATCGCGCCGGCCGTGCTATACATGGTCAGCGACTTGTCGGGCGACCAGACCGGCAAGGTGCTGGGCGTGTCCGGGCCCCGCGGCGTGCGCGAAATGCGGATGATGGAAATGGAAGGCTGGAAACCGCCGCACTCGGGCTGGAAGGCCCAGGACATCGTCGATCACGCCAAGGAGATATTCTTCTCCGAGGAGCAGATCAAGATGGGGGCGCGGAGGTTTTAGCTTTTCTGTCATTCCGGGGCGTGCGAAGCACGAACCCGGAATCTCGAAATTCCGGGTTCGATGCTGTCGCATCGCCCCGGAATGACGAATGAGAGGATAGAGCACTTATGAAACTCACCGCCGACGCCAAGGGCACCTTCGCAATCGCGCCGACGCCGTTCCACGACGACGGCCGGATCGATGAGCGCTCGATCGACCGCCTGACCGACTTCTACGAGGAGGTCGGATGCGACGGCGTCACGGTGCTGGGCATCCTCGGCGAGGCCCCCAAGCTCGATGCCACCGAAGCCGAGCAGGTGGCGGTGCGCTACGTCAAGCGCGCCAAGAAGATGCAGGTGATCGTCGGCGTCTCCGCCCCCGGCTTTGCCACCATGCGCTCGCTGGCGAGGGCCTCGATGGATGCGGGTGCGGCCGGTGTGATGATCGCGCCGCCGCCGAGCCTGCGCACCGACGATCAGATCATCGGCTATTTCAAGCAGGCGGCGGAAGCCATCGGCCCCGATGTGCCCTGGGTGCTGCAGGACTATCCGCTCACCTTGCAGGTCGTGTTCACCCCCGCCGTGATCCGCAAGATCGTCATGGACAATCCGAACTGCGTGATGCTCAAGCACGAGGACTGGCCGGGCCTTGAGAAGATCTCGACGCTGCGCGGCTTCCAGAAGGACGGCTCGCTCCGCCCGCTCTCGATCCTCTGCGGCAATGGCGGCACGTTCCTGGACTTCGAGATGGAGCGCGGCGCCGACGGCGCCATGACCGGCTACGCCTTCCCGGAGCTTCTGATCGACGTCGTGAACCTCTCCAAGGCCGGCAAGCGCGACGCCGCGCATGACATCTTCGACGCGCATCTGCCGCTGATCCGCTACGAGCAACAGCCCGGCGTCGGCCTCACCGTGCGCAAATACGTGCTGCAGAAGCGCGGCATCATCGCCTCCAGCGCGCAGCGCAAGCCCGGTGCGACGATGACGGCGACGGCGAAGGCCGAGGTCGACTATCTCTTGTCGCGGGTCGCCCGTTTCGACAAGCGCGCCAATCTCGGCCCGCAATCCAGCGCCGCAGGTTAGTTGCATGGCCGAGACATCAGCATCACGCCCGGCCTCGACGATCCTCCTGCTCAGAGACGGCGGGAAGGAGTTGGAGGTCTTCATGATGGTCCGCCATCATCAGATCGAGTTCAACTCGGGCGCGCTGGTGTTTCCCGGCGGCAGCGTCGATGCCGGCGATCAGGAGATCGTCGCGCGCTCGGACCTGTATTCGGGCGGCGAGGGCCTCAGCGAAGCGGACCGCGGATTTCGTATCGCCGCGATCCGCGAGACCTTCGAGGAGAGCGGCATCCTGCTGGCCCGGTCGAAGAACGCAGGCACGCCGGTCGATGCCGGACGCGCCGGCGAGATCGCGGAAGCGCACCGCGTCGCGCTCAACGAGCAGAAGATCAGTTTCCTCGACATTCTGGCCGGCAACGGGCTCCAGCTCGCGCTGGACACGCTCGTGCCCTATGCGCACTGGATCACGCCGGAGGGCATGCCGAAGCGCTTCGACACCTGGTTCTTCCTGGCCGCCGCGCCGCCCGACCAGCTCGGCGCCCATGATGGCCGGGAGTCGACGGATTCGATCTGGGTCTCGCCGCGCGAGGCGGTGGAGGGCGGCGAGAGCGGTCGCTTCAAGCTGCCGTTCCCGACCACGCGCAATCTGATCCGGCTCGCCAAGCAGCCAGACGTGAGCGCGGCGCTGGAGCACGCCCGCGGCCTGTCCATCGTCACGGTGATGCCGGTCATGACCAAGACCGAAACCGGCCGCCAGCTCCGCATCCCCCGCGAAGCCGGCTACGACGGCGAAGTGTTCGAGGTGGGGGCGGTCGGCTAGAACACTTCGACGCCGGCCGAAGTATTGAGACCGCGCTCGCGCTAGATTCCGTCCATCGTGGAAGGACGGGACGGGCCATGAGCAGGACCGCCCGGATCGGACTTGCCTGCGTCGTCTTCGGCGTTGCCGCCATGACCATCCCGGCCCGCAGGCCAGCCGGCATCAAGCCGTCCCAGGGCCGAGGCTGACGAGGGCGGTCGGTCCCGATATTAAGGATATTCCGTGTCCCGAGGCATGTTCCCCCCGGGCGGCAATACGTCGTATATTGGGTCTCCAGCAGCCCGGTCCCCAAACCACCAATGTCCGCCGAATTGACGCCGCCCCCTGAGAAAAGGCGAACATTCTCGCTCTCCATCGGTCAGCTCACCTTCGGCAGCTTTCTGTTGGTGCTGGCGGTGATCATCGTCACTTCGACCGCGAGCGTGATCGCGATCCGGCACATCGACACGACCTTTGCCGAGCTGCAGCGGCTCCAGAGCGTCGGAGACCTCGCCGAGGATATCGATCGTCGCATGAACGAGTTGCGCCTTGCCGCGCGCGACTTCGTCACGGACCCCGGCGCCGGCATCCAGTTCCAGCAGGTGGGCGAGGCGGCATCGACCCTGAGCGACATCCTCAAGAAGACCCGCATCGAGCTCGCGCCCGAGCAGCAGGACATGATCGACGGAGTCACCGAGCGGCTTGCGACCTATCGCAACGGCCTGGAGCGGATCTCGACCCTGATCGACCGCCGCGCCCAACTGCTCGCCGGCCTGCCGCCGCTGCGCGAGCGGTTCAATGCAGCCGTCGCAGGCACCGCCGACCGCGAGCTGGCGTCCCGTCTGACCGAGGCGCAGAGCCGGATCGCGCTCGGGCTGCTCGCGCGCAACCCGTCCGCAGCCGAGCAGGCCGCGCAGGGGATGCGGGCGCTTGATATTGGCGATACGAAGCTGAAGTCGGCCGTGAACGACTATGCCGAGGCCATCATGGCCGTGGCCGTCCGCGAGCGGCAGATCGCCGATATCGATCGCGAGGTGTTGGGAACCGAAGGCCGATTGATCGGCCGCGTCACCGAATTGCTGCGCGAGGTCAGCGATCGGCGCGGCCACGTGCTGTCGCGCGATTTTGCCCGTACGTTGACTGAGGCGCGATGGCAGAGCATCGTGCTCGGTACGATCGGCGTGCTGATCGGCATCGGCGCTGCGCTGTTTGTCGTGCGCAGGACGGTGCGTCCGCTCGCCCAGATCGCGCGATCCATTCGCGCGCTTGCGGCCGGCCGGAAGGACACGTCGATTCCGTCCGCCGACCTCGACAACGAGATCGGCGACATCGCGCGAGCCGCGGAAGTGTTCCGCCGCGCGCTGGAAGAGGCCGACACGGCGCGCGAGGCGGCGGTGCGCGCGCTCACCGAGCAGCGCCTCGCCGAAGAAAGCTACCGCAAGCTGTTCGAGGGCTCGGTCGACGGCATCTATGTGACGACTCCGGCCGGTGACCTCCTCAACGCCAACCCGGCGCTGGCGCGGATGATGGGCTATGACAGCCCGCAGCAGCTGATCGACAGCATCAACGACATCGCCCACACGATCTACGTCCATCCCGAGGCGCGTGCCGAATACCAGCGGCTGATGGCGCGCGACGGCATGGTGCGCGAGTTCGAGTACCAGGTGCGCCAGCGCAGCGGCGACATCCTCTGGCTCTCCGACAGCGCCACGGGCGTGCGGGACGAGCAGGGCAACATCGTCCGCTACGAGGGCACGCTGCGCGACATCACGGACCAGAAGCGCGCGGAAGATGCCATCGCCGAAGGCCGGCGCCTGCTTCAGCAGGTTATCGACACCGTGCCGGCGGTGATCAACGTCAAGGACCGCGAGCTGCGCTACGTGCTGATGAACCGCTACATGGCGGGCATCTTCGGCATCGAGCCCAGTGACGCGCTCGGCCGCACCACGGCCGACCTGATGTCGCGCTATGGCGCGGCCAAGACCGACGAGAACGACAAGCGGGTGCTCAAGCTCCGCAAGGGGCTCGGCTTCTACGAGGAGGAGTACAAGGACGCGGCCGGCAACATGCGGCAATGGCTGGTCAACAAGCTGCCGCTGCTCGATGCCGAGGGAGAGATCGAGCGGATCGTGACCGTCGCGCTCGACATCGGCGAGCGCAAGCGCGGCGAGCAGGAGATGCGCAAGGCCAAGGAAGCCGCCGAGACGGCGCTGCGCAATCTGCGCGAGACGCAGGCTTCACTGATCGAGGCGGAGAAGCTCGCCGCGCTCGGGCGCCTGGTCGCCGGTGTCGCCCACGAGGTCAACAACCCTGTCGGCATCAGCCTCACGGTCGCCTCCGCGCTGGAGCGCAAGACCGCGATGTTCACGGCCGAGGTCGAGCGCGGCGAGCTGCGCCGCTCCACGCTCAACGACTTCCTCGGCACCAGCCGCGATGCATCCTCGCAGCTCGTCTCCAATCTCAATCGTGCCGCCGAGCTGATCCAGTCGTTCAAGCAGGTCGCAGCCGACCGCAACTATTCGGATCAGCGTACTTTCGATCTCGGTGATCTCACGGAGCAGGTGGTGATGAGCCTGCGACCGGGCCTGCGCAAGCACAATCTGACCCTCAACGTCGAATGCCAGCCGGATCTGACCATGAACAGCTATCCCGGTCCGTACGGCCAGGTGCTGACCAATCTGTTTCTCAATTCGGTGGCGCACGCCTTTCCGGACGGCCGGCCTGGGACCGTCGAGATCCAGGTGCGCGAGTCCGGCAAGGACAATGTCGAGATCATCTTCTCCGACAATGGCTGCGGCATGTCGCTCGACGTCCGTCGCCGTGCCTTCGATCCGTTCTTCACGACGCGACGCGACCAGGGCGGCACCGGCCTCGGGCTGCACATCGTCTACAGCATCGTTACGAACCGGCTCGGCGGGCGGCTCGATCTCGATTCCGAGCCGGGCGGCGGTACACGCATCCAGATCATCCTGCCGCGCGTGGCGCCGCTCGAGCAGGCGGCGGAATAGCCGATCCTAATCGACGTCTGCGAGCCTATGCAGGGTGGCGCCGAAGATCAGGCTGGCCTTGCCGACCAGCGCCGTGCCCGTCATCTCCGCGCGCGTCTCCGTGTAGGTGCCGCTGACGCCGATGCCGACTGGGGCGGGGCCACCGAACAGCGGATTGTCATCGCCCCGAGGCGAAGTGTGCCGTTGCACCAGCACCTCGCCTTTGAAGGTCTTGTTGTCCTTCACCGTGTAGCTGCCGGTGTAATAGAGGTAGGCGTCGCCGCCCAGAATCTTGCCGTCGCGGAAAAGAATCACGCCGCTGCCCTTGCCGGCTCGCCCATCGAGCAGGGTCACGTGAATTGAATAGAGGCCGTTCTTCATAACGTCCCGTAGGCCGGCCGCCTTCGCCCGATGGCGTAACCGGTCCGGCTTTTATGCCAAAGCGCACCCTCTCGCGCAACGCGGCAGTTTGCCGGCCGGGACGCGGTAGCGTGCAGCGGCGAGCCGTAGTTGTCCCGGCTTGTGCGTGGCGCCGTCATGACGCTCTGATGATGAAGCGAGGCCCGCCGTTGCGAATCAGAGTTGGCCCGCAAAATGCATAATCATTGTTGCACTGGCCGCGGGGTGCTGGAGCAAGACGAACGTGACCAACTGGATCGATTCCGGCGGCGATGAGCCGCGTCTATGCAGTGCGCGTCCCACGAATTGCAGAAGCGAACAACGGCGGATTGGCAGCACCACACGCTGGCGAAGGGTGACAAGGCTGGTGTGCGCCTCGGGCCTGATTGCGCTCGCGGCTCCCTTCGGGCACGCGCGTGACCGCGGCCAGTTCGTCAACACCAATGCCGAATTGAAGGCATGGTTCGACGGTCTGCGCAGCGGCAAGGGGCCTTGCTGCTCCGATGCCGATGGTTCGGCGCTCTCCGATTCCGACTGGGACAGCAAGGACGGGCACTATCGTGTCCGCGTCCCGCGCTATGGCTACGCGCTTGACGGTCAGCAGCAGGAGTTCGTCTGGGTCGACGTACCCGAGGAGGCCGTGATCTCGGAGCCGAACCGGGTGGGGCGCACCATGGTCTGGCCGATCTACGGCTACATGGGCGTCACCATCCGCTGCTTTATGCCCGGTAGCATGACTTAACCGCCCCGGTCGGCTGATGCCTGAGGCGGCACGCGTCGCGCTACGTCAGGTGTATTTCTTGTCGCGCTCAAGCAGCTCGATGGAGATGCCTTCGGGGCCGCGGATGAAGCAGATGCGTACGCCGGGCCGGATGGTCGTCGGCTCGCGCGTGAACGTGACGCCCTTGGCCTTGATCTCGGCGGCGACAGCGTCGATGTCCTTCACCGTCAGACCAAAATGGTCGAGCCCCTGATGCGGGTGCGGAGGCGGCGGGTTGACGGCGCTGTCGCCCTCGAGCGGTGCGATGAAGATCCTGGCCCCGCCGAGGTTCACGTCGATCCGTCCCGGCGCGCGTACGATCTCGCCACCAAGGATGTCCCGCAGCCAGGCCGCCGTGGCCTCTGGATCGGGGCTGCGCAGATGGATGTGATCCCAAGTGACGACTGGCATTTCAGGTTCTCCCGACGCGGTCTTCGATGTTGCAGCGCATGTTAGCGGCCCGCGCCGGTCATCGCCACCATCGCTGCCGACTCGCAACCACAGGGGAACCTTAATTCGTCTGCCGGCTTAAGGTAAGCAGTGACCGAATCCGCCGTTGATGGCGCTTCGGCCGCGATCGGTGGTGCAATCATGAACGCCAGGCTCGACCGGATCGGATTGGGACGCTTCGCCGGGGCCGGCGAGCGACTGGCGCGGGCCGTGACGATCGCGAGCGTCTCGTTTGGCCGCAGCCTTCTTTGGCTGCTGGCGGCAATCGTCGTCGGGTGCGGCATCTGGATGCTGCTGCCTCTTTCCAAAGGCAATAGTGCTGAGCCGATCAGGCCGGAGCTCGCGACTGTTGAGGCAGCTCCTTCGGGGGATGCGTCCGCGGTGGTGTCGCCGGCGTCCGAAGCTCAGGCACCTGCAACGGCAGATCTCGGCCATCTCCGGATTTCATCGCAGACCTGGCGCCGCGGCGGCCTTGGCTCCAAAGCCCTGGTGACGTTCACGCTGCGAAACGACAATGATTATGCCGTAAAGGATGTCGAGATCGTCTGCGCCTTTACGCGGCGCGACGGCAGTCATCTTACCGACCGCAGCCGCGTACTGACGGATCCGGTCAGCATGAAGAGCCGCAAGACCTTTGCACGTATTTCCGTCGGCTTCGTCAACGTGAATGCCGATCAGGCGAAATGTTCGCTGGTTGCGGCACGCCGCGTCTAGGGGCAACGTGTTCCGGTAGCGGAAAAGTTACCCTCCGCGGATCTTGGCCAAAAAACCAAGCGTCGCCATTTGAACCGAACGGCTGGGCCAGGAACCAATTGAGAGATCGCCTGTTGAGGCAGAGAGCCCACGCGGGGATGCGGGGGGCGGAGCGCGGCTATGCCCATCCTTAGGTATTTCGTTTTTGTCGGTGGAGCCTTGCTCGCACTGCTGTTCGCGGCGAATTTCGTTTTCCCGGCGGCACCCGTCGCAGAAGCCGTCGCGACCGCGAGCAACGACCAGCCCTTGATCCGCATTCGGTCCGATCGGCACCTGCCCGAGCGAGTCGTGCTCGACACCAGCCAGCCGACGATTGCCGCGCCCGAGGTGAAGACCGCCTCCGTTGCGGCTCCGCGGCCGCCGGTCCAGGAGGGCCTGCCGCCGGCTCTGGCTGAGATGTCGGCCAAGACGCGGGTGCGCGAGACCTTCGCGCAGTTCACGCCGGCACCGAAGGCCGAAAATGCCGCGGCCAGAAAGTTCGGGGCCACTCAGCCTCAAACTCCTCAGGCTCAGGCTGTTCCGGTGCAGGCTCAGCCCAAGCGCAAGATCGTCAGGGCGCATCATGCGCCGCAGCCCGGCCGGCCGATGCTGGTCGCTCAGCAGCCGCATTTCGGCCTCTTCAACACGACCTGGTGACAGCGCCTTCGACCCGCCTCGAAGGGGGCGGGTAGGGCTTTTTATTGGCCGGCCTCTCTGCTAATTCGAACCGACCCGAACGCCGTCCGCCCTGCTGGTTCTTGACCAGCACCGGTCGGGCGAATTTAGGGTGGCCCGGTACCGGGCCAGGGCGCTCGTAGCTCAGCTGGATAGAGCATCGGATTTCGATTCCGAGGGTCGGAGGTTCGAATCCTTCCGAGCGCGCCACTCTGCGATGTGTCCAGCCCGAAGACATGGTTAACGGATCGTACCCAAGATATGGGTCACAACCCGTGCGGAACGGGTTGTCGGTTGTTCCAGACACGTTCGGAAACGGCGATGATGCCGGGTCACCGTCGCGACGGCCTGCGACGTCAATCAGCCTGCCGGGATACCGCTTCGCCGGCCGCGTGCCAGCGTGTCGGAGGGCGCCTCGTGGAAGGTGGCGCGATAGGCTGCGGCAAACTCACCGAGATGGTGGAAGCCGTGGGCGCGTGCGCAGGTGGCAACGGTGATGCCGCCGCCCTTGAGGAGGCGGGCACGGGTCGCCCACAGCCTCTTCAGGCGAATGTACTGGTGCAGGCTCATGCCGCGCACTCTGCTGACGGCGCCGCCGAGCGTCCGGATCGAGACGCCGAACTCGCTGGCGAGATCGGCGGTGTAGATCGGCGCGGTCGGATAGGTCGCGACGTAATCGTCGATGCGCTGCACGAGCTTGATCGCCCGCTCGCTCTGGACCAGGGCGCTCCGATCCGACATCGAATCGATCCGAAACAAATCGTCGAGCGCGAGCAGCAGGCCTTCCTGGAGATGGGCCGCAACTTCGGTGGTTTCGAACAGGCGCGGCTGCACTGACGCGGTTCGCAGGATGTCGAGCAGGAGTTGTCGCGTGTGGAGCAGGGCGGGCCGGTTCGCGACATGGGCCCGCAAATCGTCGGCGAGATCGAACCAGCCCCGGTCTCTCAACTCGGGGGAGAAGATGATCATCGCATGATGATTGGTCCGGGGTTCGACGAAATGGCACCCATCGTTGCCGCGGAGCGCGACGAAGAAGCGGGCGTCGAGATCCATTCCCTTGAAGTTGACCCGAAGGTCGTCGGTCATGGACAGGATCACCATCCCGCCCGGCATGCGATAGGCGGTGTCGAGGATGCGTGCGAACGATCTCGTCATGATGATGCGGCAAGCCGGCAGGGAGACGACGGCGCGGGCCGCCGCGAAGTTCGGGATGTCGAGCGGAATGCTTCTCGCATCTTCCATCGTCTCGATCGGCCGAAACGCATCGATGTCGGAAAAGCCGACCAGTTGCAACGCGGAGGAGGGAGCGAGGTTGTCGAACAACATGGTTCTGGCCGGCCGCTGAAATGAAACAATCAAATGAACGTCGATGCATCGCAATCAATGGCGAAACATCGCGTTTCAGTAAACCGGATTCCAGGCCGTAGTATTGCGGACATCATGCCACGAAGTCCGTCAGCGTCCTCGGCGGTGCGCCGGAGGCGAGGTCGATGAAATGCTGCCTTATGCTCGCGTGACAGGCGAAGGGCGCAAAGCTTCGTTCCTCCTGCTGCTGCGTCCTTCGACCGCGCCTACTTGTTCATGCCTAATGGCATCGAAAGATTTCATCCTTGATCTGGATCGGATTTGAAACGGCCGCAGGCAGTGCAGCCACGCAAGGCACGATCTCGCAAAAGCGAAGTGGCCCGAAGGCCCCTTCAAACGTCACCAGCGGCGATAGCCGCGATAACCGTAGTAGCGTGGACCGTAATAGCGCGGCGGCCCATAATACCGCGGGCCGTAGTATGGCCGCGGCCCATAATACCCGTAGTAGTTCGGGCGCCACCAGCAGCGCCCCCAGGCGTTGCAGACCATGCGGACCTGTTCGACGCCGGAGAGCTGCGGTGTCGCAGGTGCGGGCGCGATGGGCATGGCGAATGCCGCCGACGATGCCACGAGGCCGCCGAACAGGGACGCGGCGACGATGCCAATCTTGAGATTCATGATGTCTTCCTCCGCTTACGCGATGCAGGATATCGAAGTTGTTCTGATCAAATTGTGGCGGAACCGAAATGTAATCCTGATGAACAAACCTTCAGCACGCTGGCCAGCCCCGCTCTCAGCCTGCCAGCTGGCTTGGGCTGTAGGGTCATGCCGCGCCTTAAACCTTGATCCTGCGCAATTCACAGGTCTGCCTTGGCTCTTAGGATTGGTGAAATGGCAGCGGCGCGGTGCCTGCTGCCGGGCAAGGTGAGCTGGATGCGAGTCATTCCAAATCTGTCGATCTCGCCGGAGACGGTCTTCTTCGTCATCTCGAAATCGCGTCGCTCCGACAGCGAAGCGGCCGGGGGTGGCGTCATCCTGGACTCCGGCGACGACGACGCGAGCTATGGCCGCGGCGGACGCGGCCAAACCACCGATCGTGCGGAGCTTGCGGGCTTCATCCGCGATCTCAACGTCGACGAGCAGATCGATCTCGTGGCGCTGACTTGGCTCGGCCGTGGCGACGGCGATCTCTCCGATTGGCGCGAACTGCGCGGTCAGGCCGCGCAAGCCCACAACCAGCGCACCGCCGACTACCTGATCGGCACGCCCATGCTCGCCGACTATCTGGAGGAGGCGATGGCGCAATTCGGCAAGTCATTCGAGGAATTCGAAGAACAGCTCTGATGCCGGATGCTGCGCCTGCAAATGACAATGAGAGGTTGTGATGGACAAGATGAGAATGGACAAGGGTGACTGGCTGGTCGTGTGTGACGGTCGCAAGGCGCTCATTCTGGAGAACCTCGGCGACGAGATGTTTCCGAATCTCCACACCAGAGAGGTGCGCGAGCAGCCCAACCCTTCGACCACCGCGCAAGGCAGCGATGCACCAGGCCGATTGCATCCGGCAGCCGGCGGGTCGCGCAGCTCGGTCGAGCAGACCGACTGGCACGATGAGGCCGAGCGTGCCTTCTTGCGGGAGCTGGCCGACCGGCTCGATGCTGCCGTCAGCTCCGGCGAGACCAAGGCCCTGACCATGGTGGCCTCACCGCGCGCGCTCGGCATGATCCGCACCGACTATTCGGACGTCGTGCGCAAGGCGCTTCGGGGGGAGGTCGCGAAGGATCTCGTCAAGCTGCCGGTCTACGAGATCGAGAAGCAATTGCTGATGTCGGGCGCTGCGAAATAGGTGCCCGAACGAAAGAGGGCGCGGCGCCTCAGTAGCAGGGGTGCCGCCGGCCGTCCTGGCCGATATAAGCGGATGCACTCCGGTAGCAGTGGTTGGTCGACGGGCCGTCGTAATAGGCGAAGGTGCCGGGGGTGATGCCGGGTCCGTAATTGTGCAGATAGCTGATCGGGTAGGGCAGCGGGCTGACGTAGGAGCGGTGGTACCGGTGATGTCCGCGCGCCTCCGCGTGGCCAGGGGCCAGGATTGCAGCCGTCAGGGCCGCAACCGCGGCTACAAGCGTCAACTTGCTCATCTCGATTCTCCGGAACCTGCTCGAATAGGTCAGTCATTTTATAGCAATTTCGGGCGGTCAGGCATCGCTCCGGAGGCCCGAAATCATGGCCTATCCCGCAGATTCTCGGGTGGGTGTGACAGAATTGCCGGACATGGGGTCGAAAGCTGCCCATTTTTGGCCTTTTCGGGATGCTTAACGAATTCCCCACACAAGTATGACCAAAGAGTATTTGGGTAAGAATCCCGTCGCCGGCCCCTGGGATCGTTTTGCGGGTCCTTCGAGGTCGGTCCATTCCTGAAGGCCATCGCCGTCACCTCGCCATGCGCATCACGCTTCTGAGCCTGCTGTTGCTCTCCGTCGCCGCTACTCCGGCGCGCGCCGAACTGCACATCACCCGCGACCATGGCGGCTATGTCGAGGAGTACAAGGCCAAATACAAGCGCGTTCGCGAGAAGGGGGAACGCGTCATCATCGACGGCATCTGCAATTCGGCCTGCACGCTCGTGCTCGGCATCGTGCCGATGAACAAGATCTGCGTGACGCCTCGCGCCAGCCTCGGCTTCCATCAAGCCTATTACGACAAGGCGTTCACCTTCGGCATCAAGGTCACCAGTGCCGAAGGCACCTCCGATCTCATGTCCTACTACCCCGACAAGGTGAAGGACTGGATTCGCCGCAATGGCGGGCTCACCACCGACATGAAGAAGATCAAGAACGGCGTCGAGCTCTGGAAGATCATCGACCCCTGTCCGGACGAATGGTGAACGGCTGAACCAGACCACTGCTGCCCGTCGCAGCGCAGCATCGTCGGGACGAATTCGCATTGCCGTATGGCTTCCACTGGGGCAATGAGGCGGCAATGAACCAAAATCAAGAAACCCTGACCGCCCGCGCGGCGCCGATCCTGTTCGTGCTGCTCTGGAGCACCGGATTCATCGGCACCAAATACGTCGTCGACAATGCCGATCCCCTGACCTATCTCGCCATCCGCATGGCGATCGTGGTCGGCCTGATGGCGATCATCGCAGGCATCGCGCGGCCGAAATGGCCCGATCGCGCCGGCATTGCACACAGCGCGGTCGCCGGCATCCTCGTCCACGGCTTCTACCTCGGCGGCACCGCAATCGCGATCGCGCATTCGATTCCGGCCGGCCTTTCCGCGCTGATTCCGGGCCTTCAGCCGATCCTGACCTCGACCATTGCCAATCGCTGGCTCGGCGAGCGGGTGACGCCGGTGCAATGGGCCGGGCTCGTGCTCGGCCTCGGCGGCGTCGTGCTGATCCTGCACAACCGCCCCATGACCGGCGAAGCAGGGCTCGGCTGGCTTGCCTCGGTGGTCTCGCTGATCAGCATCACGCTCGGTACGCTCTATCAGCGCCGCTACTGCAACCACATCGACTGGCGAGCCGGCAATCTCGTGCAATACGTTGCCGTCACAATTTTCTTCGCGATCGGAGCATTCCTGTTCGAAGACCGGGTGGTGCATTGGACACAGGAGTTCGTGCTCGCGCTCGCCTGGCTCGCCGTGGCGCTCTCGATCGGTTCGATCGGGCTGTTGTACTGGCTGATCCGCCACGCCGCAGCAACCTCGGTCGCGAGCCTGTTCTACCTGGTGCCGGCCGTCACCGCGCTGATGGCCTATCTGCTGTTCGGCGAGAGGCTCGATGCGTTGGCGATTGCCGGGATGACGATGTGCGCGGCGGCGGTGTTCGTCGTCAACCGGCGCTCTTAAAGCATGATCCGGAAAAGTGCGCAGCGGTTTTCGAAAAGATCATGCTTAAACAACAACCCAAAGCGCGATGACGATTCATTCTAATCGTATCGCGCTTTAGGCGGACAGAGCGCGGCGCTGGAATACATCCCTGCTGAGCGCGGCACGTTCGTGGTCGGCTGGACCGGCCGGGCCGCCGCGCGGAAGGGTCGCGTATCGTGGGGCAGGTCTCCAGGCGGATGTCCACTCCCGGAGACCTGTTCTGAGCGTCGTGATCAGCGCTTCGCCTTCTTGGCCTTCTTCTTCTTGCCGGCTTTCTTGACGCCCTTTTTCGCAGATGTCTTGCCGGCCTTCTTCGCGGTCTTCTTGGCCGCCTTCTTTGAGGACGTCTTCGCCTTCTTCTTGGACGTCTTCTTCGGGCCTACTTTCTTCGCGACCTTCTTGGCGGCTTTCCTGACTTGCTTGACGGCGGCGACCGCCGCGTCCTTGGTTGCATCGACGGCGCTGGTGATCGTGTCCATCGCCTGTTCGGTGATCGGCTTTTCGTCGTCCATATCGTCCCCCGCGGTTTGATTGAGGCGATGACGATAGCGGGTTTCGAAATTGTGTCAAAGCGGCGCTCAACCTCTGCGGATCTTTGCGTAGGCGGCGAGCGCACGCTCGCGTCCCCTGGCATGATCGATGATCGGCTGCGGATAGGTCTTGCCGAGCGTGATGCCCGCGCTTGCAAGCTCGATCGGCGTTGCCTGCCAGGGCTGGTGGATCAGCTTGGCCGGCAGGTTCTTCAGTTCCGGCACCCAGCGCCGAACGTAGGCGCCGTCCGGATCGAACTTGTCGCCCTGGAGCACCGGATTGAACACGCGGAAATAGGGCGCTGCATCTGCACCGCAGCCGGCGACCCACTGCCAGTTGGCGGGATTGCTGGCGGGGTCCGCATCGACCAGCGTGTTCCAGAACCAGGCTTCCCCCTCGCGCCAGTCGATCAGCAGGTGCTTGACCAGGAAGGAGGCGACCACCATCCGGACGCGGTTGTGCATCACCCCGGTGTGCCAGAGCTCGCGCAGACCGGCATCGACGATCGGATAGCCGGTGCGCCCGCGCTGCCAGGCAGCGAGCGCCTTGTCATCGTGCGTCCAGGGGAAGCCATCGAAGTTGGTTTGCAAGTTCGCGGTGGCGAGGTCGGGATGGTCGTGGAGGAGATGACGGCAGAATTCGCGCCAGCCGAGCTCACTCAGGAATTTTTCGATGCCCGGCCCGAGCGTCGGATCTTCGGCCGCGGCGAATCGCGCGGCGTGCCAAACCTGGCGAGGGCTGAGCTCGCCGAACCTCAAATGCGGCGAGAGCCGCGAGGTGCCCTCCCGGTCCGGGCGGTCGCGGTCGCCGGCATAGACGCGTGCGGTGCGCTTGAGGAAGTCGCGGAGGCGGCCTCGTGCTGCGGCTTCGCCGGGACCCCATGCCTCGCGCAGGCCACCCGCCCAATCGGGTTTGGCTGGCTCGAGTTTCCAGCTCTCCAGGCGATCGCCGGCGATCCTTGCTGCAGGGCGCAGCACCTTCGGTGCGGGCAGCGGCTTTGGCGGATCGCCGAGCGACAGCACGCGCCGCCAGAATGGTGTGAACACGCGCAGGCTCCGGCCGTCCTTGTTGCGGATCGCCGAGGGTGGGACGAGCAAATCGCCGGGGCAATTTTGCGAGTCTGCTCCGAGCTTTGCCAGCGCCGATTCAAGCGCTCGTTCAACCGACCGATGCGGCGCCTGGGCAATCCCGTTCCAGTAGACGGCGCGGGCGCCGCTCTCGCGCACCACCTCGGGGATAACCCTGGCGGCCGGTCCCCTGCGCAGGGCCAGCGATCCGCCGCGCTCGGCGATCTCGGCCTCGAGCGCCCGCAGCGACTGCGCCAGCCACCAGCGCGCCGCGCCACCCGGTGCCCGCCCGGTCGTCTCATCGAGCACGTAGAGGCAGACCACCGGCGCTCCAGTCTCCGCGGCGGCGTGCAGGGCGGGGTGGTCGGACAGGCGGAGATCGTCACGAAACCAGACGATGATGGGCGGCACGTTTGGCGCGGTCAGGGGGTGTCCTCGTTTACGATTTGGAAAGGCGTGCCGCCTGCAGCGGTATGATGGTCGTTAATGCCGCCGTAAGCCTGTTGCACGATTATGCAGGAATTACCGGGGTCATTCCATCCATGTTCAAAGCTTCGAAGTTCCTGCCGCAGTTCAAGCTGGGCACCAAGGCTGTCCTGTGCGCCGTGCTGTTGATCGCCATGAATACGGGGCTCGTGGTCGGCGCCGGTTATTGGTCGCTGACCTCCGCTTTCAATGATCGCGCGCTCCGCGACATCGACGTCAGCCTGCGCACGCTGGCGCTGGCGTTCGCGGAGACCGTTCCCGAGGCCAAAATCACGGTCCAGGACGGCGCAGTCGTGCGCGCGGAGATCCCCAAGATGCCCGACTTCAAGGACCATGCCATCGTCGATCGCGCGGTGTCCTATGTCGGCGGTAATGCGACCCTGTTCGTGTTCGACGCGACGAACGGCCAGTTTGTTCGCCGCTCCACGAATGTGAAGAAGGAAAACGGCGACCGCGCCGTCGGCACCCAGCTTGCCGCCGATCATCCGGGGCAGGCCGCGCTGCGCCGTGGCGAAGCCTATAAGGGGCCGGCCACGCTGTTCGGCAAGACGTTCATGACCGCCTATTTTCCGATTTTGGACTCGACCGGCAAGGTCGCCGGCATTCTCTATGTCGGCATCCCGATGGTCCAGTACGAGAACATGCTGGCTCAGGCGATTTCGAGCATGGCGGCGGCCGCAGGGCTGGCCGCCCTTCTGGTGCTGGCCCTGACCTTGCTGGTCGTCCGCCGCATCACCCGGCCGCTCACCTCGGTCACGCGCTCGCTCACTGCGCTTGCCAACGGCGAGAGCGACGTTGCGATCGAATGCGAGGATCGTGCCGACGAGATCGGCGAGATCGCCCGCACGGTTGCGGTGTTCAAGAGCAATTCGCAGGAGCGGGCGCGCCTGCGCAGCGAACAGGCGGCGGCAACGACTGCCGCGGCCGAGCAGCGCAAGGCGGAGCTGCGCAGCTTCGTCGAGGGGTTTCGCGGCAGTGTCGGCGGCATTCTCGACAAGGTGCTCGCATCGTCGGGCGAGTTCGAGCGTGCCGCGCGGCAACTCACCGACGCCGCGCGCTCCACGGCCGATCTGTCGGCGCAGTCGGCGGGAGCTTCTGAAAGCGCCTCCGAGCACGTGCGTTCAGCTGCGTCGGCATCCGACGAGCTGTCTCAATCGATCTCCGAGATCACCCGCCGGGTGCAGGAATCGAACCAGATTTCCGCCGAGGCGGTGCGGCAGGCAGAGGCGACCGACCAGCGCATCGCGCAGCTCTCGGAGGCCGGCACGCGCATCGGCGACGTCGTCAAGCTGATCACCTCGATCGCCGAGCAGACCAACCTGCTGGCGCTGAACGCCACCATCGAGGCCGCTCGCGCTGGCGATGCCGGCCGCGGCTTTGCGGTGGTGGCCCAGGAGGTCAAGACGCTGGCCGGTCAGACCGCGAAAGCGACCGACGAGATCTCGAGCCAGATCGAGAGCATGCAACTCGCGACCGAGGAATCGGTCGCCGCCATCAAGGCTATCAGCCAGACCATCGAGCGCATCAGCGGCATCGCAGGTTCGATCTCGGCTGCGGTCGAGCAGCAGAAGAGTGCGACCCACAACATCGTTGCCAGCGTTCGCGCGGCGGTATCAGGCACGGCCGATGTCGCCGTCAATATTCGTCACGCCGCCAAGGGCGCGAGCGAGACGGGCGAGACGTCCAGCCGGATGTTTGCCTCGGCCCGGGCGCTGTCGGGCGAGAGCCTGCATCTGAAGGCCGAGGTCGACGGTTTCCTCGACCGCGTGCGGACGGCGTAATTCAACGCCGTCATTCCGGGGCGGTCCGCAGGACCGAACCCGGAATCTCGAGATCCCGGATCTGGTCCTTCGGACCATCCCGGGATGACTTTTGCGGTTGCTATCCGCAACCGCCAAAAATCATTTCGGCTGCGGCACGATGCGGAGGTAGGGCTTCGGCTCCTTCCAGCCCTGCGGGTAGATCGTCTTGGCCTCATCGTTGGAGACAGAGCCCGCGATGATGACGTCGTCGCCCTGCGACCAGTCGGCCGGCGTCGCGACGCGATGCTTGGCGGTGAGCTGGAGCGAGTCGATGACGCGCAGGATCTCCTGGAAGTTCCGGCCCGTCGTCATCGGATAGACCAGCACCAGCTTGATCTTCTTGTCCGGCCCGATGATGAAGACGTTGCGGACGGTCTGGTTGTCGGCGGCGGTGCGCTTGAGGGGATCGCCCGAGATCGCGGCCGGCAGCATGCCGTAGAGCTTCGAGACGTTGTAATCGGTGTCGCCGATCATCGGGTAGTTCGGCGCGGCGCCCTGGGTCTCCTTGATGTCCTCCGACCATTTGGCATGGTTGTCGACCGGATCGACCGAGAGCCCCATCAGCTTGACGCCGCGTTTGTCGAACTCCGGTTTCAACTTGGCGAGAGCGCCGAGCTCGGTCGTACAAACCGGCGTGAAGTCCTTCGGGTGCGAGAACAGGAGCGCCCAGCTGTTGCCGATCCAATCATGGAACTTGATCTTCCCTTCGGTGGTCTCGGCTTCGAAGTCGGGGGCGGTGGCGCCGATCGGAAGTGTCATGGTTCTACCTCATCGCATTGAATTTGCTTGGGAATTGATCTTGGGTCGTCACGGTCATTATAGGGGCTTGGCGAACCCAAGTGAACGCCATGTGAACCACTTCAAGTAAAATGTGAATTCCTTCTTTGAAGGGCCGATTTCCCAGCACCTTTCTGTTATAGCGGCGCCTGCTGTGAAACATCGCCACCGGAGCAGCACGGGCTCGATTGCCCCGATAAAGCCTTTTATGACTTTCATCACGCTCGCCCGGCGCGTCCCAGAACCAAAATGGTCCTGACAGCGACCAATTGGCAACCATCTGGAAAAGTCGCGATCCCCGTATCGAATCGTTAACCACCCCTTCACGCCGGCATGAAAATGCTGGCCGTCGGAAGAAATCTGGAAGTGAACTATGTCCGCCGCTGCGCCTAAGCCTACCGAGTCGTCGTCCCTCGAACCGTCCTGCCGCGATACCGCGGCTCATGCACTCTCCATAGTACGCGACGGCGTCATCACGGGCGAAGGCCCGACCACCAAGGGTCGCGTCCACTTTTCCCGCTCGCTCGATGCCGACGATACCGCCTGGTGCATGCGTATCCTCACCGCGACCGCCGTCAACGATCAGCCGGTCAGCCGCACCGAGGCCGAAGTCCTGTTCGAGATCAATGAGGCCGCCACCGAGCGCACCGACGGTGTCCGGTTCGACGACCTGCTCGCCAAGGCGGTCGCCCACTATGCCGCGAGCGCCTCGGGCCTGAAGGTGCCGCCGCGCAGCGTGGCGCTGTCGGCCGACACCGAGATCGAGAGCTGGGCGCCGTCCTATGCCTCCAAGGTCAACAGTGAGATGCTGGAGTGGATCGCCGGCCAGATGCGCGGCAAGCGTCAGAACAACCGTCGCCTGATGGCGATGGTGGCGACCTTCCTGGGCGCCACCGCACTGCCTCTGGCGGGCCAATTGCCGAACGTGTTCGACATTGGGATGTAAAGAGACCGGGCATGTAAGATCTTGCGCGTCACTTGAGGACGCGAGGGAACGGCGGGCTACTTC
Organism: Bradyrhizobium genomosp. I (2014); assembly: GCF_000261685.1. Taxonomy (GTDB): domain Bacteria; phylum Pseudomonadota; class Alphaproteobacteria; order Rhizobiales; family Xanthobacteraceae; genus Bradyrhizobium. The sequence goes on from NZ_AJQE01000236.1 coordinate 25,336, forward strand.
CCCGCCGTTTTTTGTTTGCCGGCATCAGGCTCGAGCCCCAGCGTGCGGCCTGGGAAGCCGGCGGCATCGAAATAGCGCTGGCTGCCGACGCGCTGGAAGTTCAGCACGGTCCTGAGGCCACCCTCCGCGGGCCTGGACTTCAGCGTGCCGACAAAGGCCTTCGGCACGATGCCGTTGGGCATGGCCTCCGACATCACCCGGCCGACGAGGCCGCCGTTGTGCGCACCGCGCAGGCCCATCAGCTGGGCTGCCGTCATGCCGACGTCGGCATTGCTGACCGGAATCTCGTCGACATAGCCGGCTTTGAAGTCCGGTCCGATGGCGGCCATGAAGTTCATGGTGTCGCCGCGGCTGAAGCTGCCATGCATGCCCTGGCCCTGGCGCAGCACGGTGTCTGCGACCTGCACCGAGCAGTTGGTCGGCGCCTCGCCGCAATCGCTGGCATAGGAGCGGAAGTTGACGACGATCGACGGCGTCGGTGTCGCCGACTTGCCGCGCAGATTGATGCTCGACAGCGGCAGGGTGCCGGGGAAGCGGCCGAGCGAGTCCTCGACGAACAGGCCGGAGACGTAGTCCTGCTCGAGCAGCGCCTTGATCGTCTTCGCCGCCAGCTTCCTGTCCTTGCTCGGCAGATAGATCAGGTCGGAGCCGCCATTGGTGGCGACGACGAGATCGGGCCTGGTCGGATCCTTGCCGAGCACGCCGTTGCCGGCCCTGGGATGCCTGTTGCCTTCGACCTTCGCATTCTTGTCGTTGGGGTCGAACAGCGGCAGGTCGAGCGCTTTCGCTAGGTCGAGCGCCAGGAAGCCCATCGGCAGGAAATCCTTCGGCGTGTCGTCATAGCTGACCTTGACGGAGGAGCTGGTCTTGCTCTGCTTGGAGATGGTCGAGAAGCCATGATCGGCCGAGACGATGATGTTGGTCGAGGCGGCGAGCCCGAGCTCGTCGAGCGCCTTGCGGAGCTGGGCGAGGTTGGTGTCGGCGTTCTTGATGCCCGCCATCGAGGTCGGGCCATTGATGCCCGGCTTGATCTGGTTGAGGCTGTCGCCGGTATTGTGCTGGCTGCCATCAGGGTCGCGCGACCAGAACACCAGCACGAACGGCTTGTTGCGCGCCTTGAACATCGGCAGCACCACCTTGGTGGCGACGTCCGCGAAATAGGCCTGCTGCGCGACGTTGGCGACCGTCGTGCCCGGCGTCTTGGCATCGCCCGCCTTGGAATTGTCGCCGCGTGGCGGCGTGGCAAGCGGAAGGCCGGCCTTGGTCAAGGCGTCCTTCACCTCGTCCGACAGTGCGACACCGTTCTTGCCGCCGGTGGAGTCGTCGAACACGACCGAATGCGGGCCGGGCTTTTCAGCCTTGTCGGTGTGGTCGAACTGGTAGGTCGGGCCGACCTTGCCGATCGCGGCGGTGCTGAGGCCCTTGTCGCGGGCCATCTTCAGAATGGTCTCTTCATTGAGGTAGTCGCCCTTGAAGTGCTCGTCGATGTCGCCGAGCACGGCGTCGTTCTCGATGAAGGGGACGACGGTGTCACCTGCGGGTGCGGAGGTGTAGTTGGTCCAGATCGTGTTGGAGAACACGCCGGTGTCGCCGAGATAGTGGCCGGTCGACATCGCCGAGCCGTTGGCCATGGTGAAGGTCGGGAAGAGCGAATGCGGGTTTTTGAAGTTGACGCCCCTGTCGCGGATCTCGGCCATTGCGGGTGCCGTCTCCGGTGTGACCTTCAGCGCGCGAAGACCGTCGGGAATGAACAGGATCAGGTTGCGGGGCGTGTTGTTCTGGGCGGAGGCAAGTCCGGTGGACAGCACGGTCAGTCCGGCGGACAGCAACACCAGTGAACGGCGCATCAAATCTCTCCCTGCGGTGAGGCGGCGTGGCCGCGACCCGCGGCCCCCGGCAATCGTTTAGTTTTGCTGTATGACAGTCTTGTTACAAGAGCGGAAGCCACGCAAAGAAGGGCAGGGGCGAGGTGACCTCGTGTCCCGGACGCGGTGCGGCACGCAGTGACGTTCCGCAGAGCCGGGCCCCAGAAAGCCACGGCGTTTGCTGTTGCATGGGCCCTGGCTCTGCCGCGCAGCGTCCGGGGCACGAGAGGGTGGCGGGTCCGCGCAAGTGGAGCTACGCTCTCGTGTCCCGGACGCGCAGCAACGCCCATAGCGCGTCGAAGACGCGCGTAAACGCGCTTTTGGCGTTGCTGCGCTGAGCCGGGACCCATGCAGCCGCAAATTCAGTGCACGAAGGTTCTGGGCCCCGGCTCTGCAGCGCATCACTTGCCTTCGCAGGGCACGCCTTCGCATCCTCGCGGCTCATCTCGCCCGAGCTTTGCTTCCGTCGCCTC
>NZ_AJQE01000237.1 GCF_000261685.1 Bradyrhizobium genomosp. I (2014)
TCGCTGCGCTCGCAATGACGACGTGGAGAGAGGGAGGATCCTATCCAGGCTCTCGTGCCCCGGACGCAGCGCAGCGTCACTTTGACGGTGCGCTGCAGAGCCGGGGCCCATGTTGCGGCATTGTACCGTGCAACCCTCTGGGTCCCGTCTCTGCGCTGCAATGCTTGCAGCTTGTCCGGGACGCGGGCCTCAATGACCGCGCTTCTGCGCCTCTTCGCCATCCGCCACCACCTCCGGCGCCATCGCCGCCCAGGCGCTCGATGCGAACTGCCGCCGCCAGGTCACGACCACCACGGCCGCGGTGGTCACGAACAGCACCCAGGGGCTGACGAACCAGCCGAGATAGCCGAGCGCGAAGAAGAAGGCGCGCTGGCCGCGGTTGAAGTGGCGACCGGCGGATTCGAACAGGCGGGAGGTGCGGATGACATGGGCTTCGGCCTCCGGCGTGTCGCGCCGGTCGGCCGGCGGCGTGCCGCCGAACAGGATCGCGACATAGTTGAACAGGCGATAGGCCCAGGCGAACTTGAAGAAGGCGTAGACGCAGATCAGCACCAGCCCGACGCATTTCAGCTCCCACATCGCCGGCGAGGTGCTGAGGTCGATCGGCAGCTTGCTCAGGATCGTGATCGCGTCGTTGGTGGCGTGCAGCAGCGCCAGCGCGCCGCCGAGCGCGAACAGGCTGGTGGAGGCGAAGAAGGCGGTGCCGCTCTGCAGCGAGGCCATGATCTGCATGTCGACCATGCGCGTCTCGCGGTCGAGCATCCGGCGCACCCAGACCTCGCGATAGCGGTTCATGCGCGCCGACAGGCTGTCGCGGCCATAGGCCGAATGCTCCAGCGTCAGGGCATAGACCAGCCATTCGACGATGAAGAAGCCGACGGCGGCGATGTCGACCCAATGCCTGCTCATGTCTGTCTCCTGAGGAACCGCAACGATTGCCATGCATGACGGGGCGCAGCAACGATTGATTGGCGGCAGGCGATGGCGCTAAAAGCGGCTCGCTTCAAGACGTATCGAGAAGGACTGCTGACATGGCTGCGCTGAAACTCGCGATCGGCAACAAGAACTACTCGTCATGGTCGATGCGGCCCTGGCTCGCGCTCCGCGCCAACGACATCCCGTTCGTGGAGACGCTGATCCCGCTCTACACCGACGATCCCCAGGACAAGGAGCAGATCCTGTCCTTCAGCCGCGCCGGCAAGGTGCCGGTGCTGGTCGACGGCGACATCACGGTGTGGGACTCGCTCGCCATCATCGAATACATCGCCGAGCGCTATCCGGAAGTGAAGCTGTGGCCCGACGATGCCGATGCGCGCGCGCATGCCCGGTCGGTGTGCGCCGAGATGCATTCCGGCTTCGTGGCGCTGCGCAGCGAATGCGGCATGAACCTGCATCGGCCGATCCGCCCCGTGGCGCTGTCGGCCGACGCCAAGGCCAACATCGCGCGCATCGAGGAGATCTGGCGCGAGTGCCGCACTCGCCATGCCGCGAAGGGACCGTTCCTGTTCGGCCGCTTCGGCGCGGCGGACGCCATGTATGCCCCGGTCGTGCACCGCTTTCGCACTTATGCGATCGAGGTGGCGCCGGACACCAAGGCCTATATGGAGACGATGATGGCGCTGCCGGCGTTCCAGGAATGGACGCGCGACGGGCTTGCCGAAACGCTTGTCATCGCGAAGTTCGAGGACGCCTGATCGCCGGTCCGACGGGGGCGGCCGACCGCGTGCCGGCCGGCCAGCCCTCGGGCCGGCGCCGGGCCAGGGGCCGCGGGCTCGGGGGCTGCGACACCAGCCTGCGAAATGCCGGCGGAACGAGCGGCTCCGCTGGTATCATCGGCCCGCCGGTTGTCCCGTTATCATTCTGAAATGACTGCAAAATTTGAGCGCTTGCCATGCTGGCATGGCGCTGGCCAAAACGGCGGGGTGCGTGCTATATAACGGCCCGGGTTTCCGGCCGGCCATCGCAGTGGGACACTGGGCGAGGCAGGCGCTGTTTGAGTGATGGAGAGGGTGTTGAAGCACAAATTTCCCGTGGGATCGCGCGTCTTGTTCACGGCCAGCAACGTCGCGCGTCCCGCTGCCAGCGGCTCGTATGAAGTCATCCGTCTGCTGCCGACCGAAGGCGACGACTGCCAGTACCGGATCAAGAGTTCGACCGAAGCCTTCGAGCGCGTCGCCAAGGAAAGCCAGCTCGCGCTGTCCTGAAGACCGACCGCACCCGCGCATTGGTGCCATCAGGGATTCGTATCCTGCCGCCGTCAAAAGGCCCGCTTCGCCTTCGCAACGTGGGCCCGGGGGCAGTTGCCGACTCGCGGTGCTCGCTTGACCATTCGCGCTTTGCTCGCGTGAGAGGATGTCGCGCATGAACTGGGCATGGGCCACCTCGCTCGACCAAATCTGGCGTTCGCCGGCCTTGCCGATGTGGATGACGCTGGCGGCTGCCGGATTCTTCGGATTGATCCTCCTGATCGCGCTGCTGCGCGCCGACAGATCGGTCGCCAACGGCGCGCTGACCGTCATTACGCTGCTATCCATCGCGATCGCCGGGGCTGCCACCGTGCGCGTCTATGGACCTGAGGGGCAGGCCGCCCCGGCCGAAGCGCGCGCGCAGGCCCCGGTCATCGCGAGCCTGCCGGCGCTGTCCTGTCTCGACGATCTCGCCGGCGATGCCGTCGCCGCCGGCTGCGAGAAGGCGCTGTTCGGCGCGCCTGACGCAGCGGCT
>NZ_AJQE01000238.1 GCF_000261685.1 Bradyrhizobium genomosp. I (2014)
GCCAGGATCGACCGGCTGACCGCGCATGGTGACGTCGCCACGGCCGAGAAGAGCCTGACACTCGACATGAAGGTGCTGCGCAAGTCGCTCGAGCGCGATCGCTACGGTCTTGTCGCGCATGTGCTGATCGCGCGCGACGGCTGCACGCAGTTCGATTGCGCCGCGTTCCGCTCGCTGACCGACCAGCAGCAGGTCGCCGCCAACATGGGCTCCCATCTCTACGACACGCTGGTCGCGCGCTATGTGCCGACCTGGAACGCGCCCGCAACGGCGCCGGCGATGCCGGCCACCGCTGCACTTGCCGGGCTGCCGCCCTCGATGCCGACGGGCAAGCCGACCAACGCGGAGTTCCCGAGCGCTGCGTCGATCCCGCCGGTGAGCATCATGAACCCGGAGCCGCCCACGGCGGCGACGCGCCAGGCGGCGCCTGCAGCCAACGCGGCGCCGCGAGCGCCGGCCGCGGCCTCGGCACAGGCAGCGACACCCGCCGCGAGGAAACCGCCGGCGCCGAAGGCCGCGCGCGCGCCGGCAGCGGCACCGGTTCCGCTTGTGCCACCGACCTCGGCGCCGGCTCCCGCGGCTGCGGATAACGAGTAGATCGGCATTCCCAATGCGTGGCTGCCCGGCTAATGCTTGGGCATGCCGCTACATCTGATCAAGCTCGCCGTCGGCTGCGACTCCGTCAAGGAATTGAAGGAGTGGGTGGCCGAACGGATGCAGACCGCCAGGAAGAAGGGTCTGCCGCAACGTCACATCCACATCACCCGCATGGTGCCCAAGCGAGACGCCGAAATCCTCGCCGGCGGTTCGCTCTATTGGGTGATCAAGGGCGAGATCGCCGCGCGGGAGAAGATCATCGGCATCGAGCCGTTCCGCGACAAGGACGGTATCGGGCGCTGCCGGATCGTGATGCAGCCGAAGGTGATCCCGGTCTCGCCGCGGCCGATGCGCCCGTTCCAGGGCTGGCGCTATCTCACGGACGATTCCGTGCCGGCCGATCTCGGCAAGTCCGCGGCCGGCTCGATCGCCGCGATGCCCGAGCCGATGCGGCGCGAGCTGCGCGACCTCGGGCTGCTCTAAACCGCGATATTGTCGATCAGCCGGGTCGTGCCGAGCTTGGCCGCGACCAGGATCCGCAGGGGGCCGTCCTTGCGCGAGGCGACCGGCGCCAGCGTCTCGGCATGGCGGACCTCGTAATAGTCGAGCATCAAGCCGGCTGTCCTGATCATCTCGGCGCCGCCCGCCATCGCCGGCGCGATGGCATCGCCGGCCTTGATCCGCCGCGCGCTCTCCTTCATGGCGCGGTAGAGCACGGTGGCGGTCTGGCGCTCCTCGGGCGACAGATAGACGTTGCGCGAGGACATCGCCAACCCGTCGCGCTCGCGCACGGTGCGGGAGCCGATCACCTTGACGCCGAGGTCGAGATCGCGCGCCATCTGCGTCACCACCCGCAACTGCTGAAAGTCCTTTTCGCCGAAGATCGCGACGTCCGGCCGGACTTGCGTGAACAGCTTGCCGACGACCGTGGCGACGCCGCCGAAGAAGTGCGGGCGGAAGCGGTCCTCGAGGCCGGCCAGCGCCGGGCCTTCCGGCACGATGCGGGTGGCAAAGCCCTCCGGATACATGGCTTCGACTCCGGGGTGCCAGACGATATCGACATTCTCGGCCGCGAGCTTGGCGATGTCCGCCTTCCAGGTTCGCGGATAGGCGCCGAAATCCTCGGTCGGGGCAAACTGGGTCGGGTTGACGAAGATCGACACCACGACGCGGCTGGCGCGCCGCTTGGCGAGGCGAACCAGCGACACGTGTCCGTCATGGAGGGCCCCCATGGTCGGAACCAGCGCGATCGTGGCCTTTCGCTTGCGGAGATTGTCGACGGCGCGTCGCAGGGCCGGGACCGTGCGGGCGATCAAGGGGCTTGATGACATCAGGACTCGATGGATTGGGAACGGGCAGGTGGCGGGCGGCTAACCTTAACAAGCGGCGATCGTGGACGCCATGCATCCGGATGCGGCACAGCATCCCGCGCAAGGTGACGCAGGACGTCGCGACAGCGTGGACTGCATCACGAACGATGGCGCCGCGATTCATGACGACGCAGGCGCGTTGCGATTTGCATGACCTGTCACGCATTTCACTTGACCGCAGACGCGGTCAACTCGAAGATATTCATGCGAGGTGTCGAGGATCACTATGCTTGTGCAGGCTAGCCAAGGCCAATCCGGCACGGCGCATGTGGTCGTGCTCGGCAACGAGAAGGGCGGCTCCGGCAAATCGACCACCGCCTTGCACATCGCCGTTGCGCTCCTGAAGGCCGGCCAGCGCGTTGCCACCATCGATCTCGACTGCCGCCAGCAGAGCTTCACCCGCTACATCGACAACCGCGCCGCCTGGGCTCGCCTCACCAAGCTCGAGCTCGAATTGCCCGTGCATCGCTGCATCAGGCTCGGCGAGACCATGCAGATCGCCGACAACGAGAATTCCGAGTTCCAGCAGTTCATGGAAGCCGTCTCGGCGGTCGAGAGCAGCTTCGACTTCATCGTCGTCGATACGCCCGGCACCGACAGCTATCTGATGCGGCTCGCCCATTCGATGGCCGACACGCTGGTGACGCCGATCAACGACAGCTTCCTCGATTTCGACGTGCTGGGCACCGTCGATCCCGCCACCTACGCGGTGACGGGCGAGAGCCACTATGCCGAGATGGTGCGCGACGTCAGGCGCAAGCGCCGCCAGCTCGACGGCGCAACCACCGACTGGATCGTCGTGCGCAACCGCCTGTCCATGCTCGGTTCGCGCAACAAGCAGCTGGTCGCCGAGGGATTGAAGGATCTGTCGTTGCGGCTCGGCTTCCGCTACGTTGACGGCTTCGCCGAACGTGTCGTCTACCGCGAGTTCTTCCCGCGTGGCCTGACGGCCCTCGACGAGATCGACGAAGCCACGCTCGGCATGCGGCCCAATCTCGGCCATCTTACCGCGCGGGAGGAGGTGACGACCCTGCTCCGCCAGCTCAAGCTGCCGCTCGACGAGCGCGGTCGCCGCCGCGCCGCCAACCGGGCCGAGTGGTTCAGCCAGGTCGACAAGCCGCTCGAGGTCCACGACATCCTGGGTGCCTGAGGGCGGTAAGCTGCTACTTTCCACCGATCCAGGCAGCCGGTTCCTGCAGGAACCGTGGCTGCGCTCGACGCGTTTTCACCCCGTGTTGATTGCGAAATTGAACCCAATCGAGGTCGGTTGCGTCGGATGGTGAGCTGCACCTGACGTAGTGGTATGAGAATGGGGTGCACAGAAAACGTGTGCGACGCACAATGGAAGGGCTGCGATTTCACATTATTTAGCCTTCCTGTCACGCTGCTGTGACATATATTAGCGAATAGGCGACAAGGGGCCAAAGAGCTCCGGAAGAACACGATTTTCAACAGGGATTCAGGCAGCTAAGCCTGAGGCTGAGGACGAAAATGAAGCGTGGAATTGCCGTTCTGGTTTCGGTCAGTGCCCTCTGCGGCATCGCCTATTTCACGGCGAGCAAGTGGGCCATCAAGCACGAGACCATCACCTTCTACGACGCCTCGCGCGACAACCGTCCGGTGCCCGTCTACATCGCGGTGCGCCGCGACAAGGAAATGCAGGCCAATGCCGGCATGATCACGCTGCCGGTCGCAGTGATCAATCACGGCAACACGGTCAAGAACACCGAATACGGCTTCCTCGCCAACATCTTCGCTGCGCGCGGCTACATGGTCCTGAGCCCGCAGCACGACTTGCCGACCGATCCTCCGATGGTGACCAAGCCCGGCGAGCTCTACGTCGGCCGGCTGCCGCAGATCCTGCGCGGCGTCGCCAATATCCATCTCGCCATGCAGGAGATGAAGAAGGTTCAGCCCAACGCCGACTACGACAAGGTGACGATGGTCGGCCACTCCATGGGCGGCGACATCACGATGTACTTCGCCAAGCAATATCCGGATGAGGTCAAGAAGGTCGTCACGCTCGACAATCTGCGCGTGCCCTTCGTTACCGCCGGCAAGTTCAAGATCCTGTCGTTCCGCTCCCAGGATCCGCAATTCAAGACCGACGCGGGTGTGCTCCCGACCGACGAGGAATGCGAGAAGGCGGGCATCCAGGTCGTGAAGACCGAATTCCAGCACAACGACATGCGCGACACCGGTCCGGATGTGGCCAAGAGTTCGATCCAGGGCATGCTCGACAAGTTCCTGAGCACGACGGACAACGAGGTGGCGCCCGTCGATACGCAATCCTCCCCGCCCAAGATCCTCGAGCCCGGTCCGGTCGCTCTGATGGCACCCGCCAAGGGCTGATCTGCAAGGGCTGACTTAGAAGGGTGACCTACAAAAGTTGGCGTCACCACTCGACTGCACCCGTCAAAGCCTCCGCCGGCGCTGCCCGCGGAGGCTTTGCGCATTGACCGGGCCGCATGCGCTGACCACATTAGCCGCTCACGCAAGGTGCAAGCCGCGATGTCGGGCGAACCCATCAAACCGCGCGGCGGCGATGCCGTCTCGGCGCAAGCAGACGGCGCGCTACCGCAAGCGGCGGCCTCAACCTCGGAGGACATCGCCGCCTTCGTCGCCAAGGCGCGGGCATTGTCACCGCATGCACCGGGCGCGAAGGGACGGCTGATCTTCGCCCTGGATGCGACGATGAGCCGGCAGCCGACCTGGGACATGGCCTGCGCGCTCCAGGCCGACATGTTTCGCGAAACCGCGGCGCTCGGCAGTCTCGACATCCGGCTGGTCTACTATCGCGGCCTCAATGAGTGCCGCGCCACGGGATGGATCTCCGACAGCGCCAGGCTTGCAACGCTGATGAGCAAGATCGATTGTCGTGGCGGCGATACCCAGATCGGCAAGGTGCTGTCGGAGGCACGGCGCGAGGCGGTCGCATCCGGTGTGCGGGCCGTGGTCTTCGTCGGTGATGCCATGGAGGAGAAGGTCGACGAGCTCTGCGTCAAGGCCGGCGAGCTCGGTATGCTCAAGGTGCCCGTATTCGTGTTTCAGGAAGGCCATGACGCCGTCGCCGAGCAGGCCTTCCGCGAGATCGCGCGCCTGACCGGCGGTGCCTGGTGCCGGTTCGATCCTGGCGCGGCGGCGCAGTTGCGCGAGCTGCTGCGGGCAGCTGCGGCCTATGCCGCCGGTGGCCGCGAGGCGCTGCTGAAGCTGGCCGGAAGCGTGACCGGCGCGGCCAAGCTGATTGGCCAGATGAAGTAGCGGATCAGGCCGGCGTGGCCCGCTTCCGCAGGCGGACGCCATGCATTTTGTCGAGCGGGCGACTATATTCCGGCCATGACCCTGATTGCCGGCGCTGTCGCTGTTATCACGCTTTACCTGCTGCTCCAGACGTTCCGCTCCGCCAACCCGGCGGTGCTGGCGCGCACCATCAAGTTTGGAGGCGGCGTGCTGGCGCTGGCGGTCGCGGCCTTCACGGGCTTGCGGGGCGAGCTGGCGGTTGCGATCCCGCTCGGAATTTTCGGCGCCGGGCTACTCGGGTGGACGCCATTGGCGAATGCCGGCTTCGGCAATGTCGGCGGGCTGTTCGGCGGCGGCGCGACGCGCCCCTCCGGGCAGGCCTCGCGGGTGCGCTCGCAATTCCTCGACATGCGGCTCGACCACGACACCGGCCAGCTTACGGGCCAGATCCTCGCCGGGCCCCACGCCGGGCGCAATCTCGACGAGTTCGATCTCGCTGGCCTGCTGGCGATGGCCCCGACCTTCGACGCCGAGAGCGTGGCGCTACTTGAAAGCTATCTGGACCGCCGGTTTCCCGCCTGGCGTCAGAACGCGCAGGGCGATGCGGCAGGGCGGCAGCGCCGCACGGCGGCGAGCGGCAAAATGACGGCGGAGGAAGCCTATCAGATCCTTGGCTTGCAGCCGGGGGCGGGGCGCGACGACATCAGCCGGGCCCACAAAGCCCTGATGAAGAAACTCCATCCCGACCAGGGGGGCTCGACGTATCTCGCTGCCCGAGTAAACGAGGCCAAGGATACTCTGCTTCGCACGCATAACGGTTAACTCCGGCACCACGCTACAAACGCCCGTACCGCGTGAGCTCCGTTTGCTCCGTCTGCCGTCGCCCCGATGCCCGCCATTGCCGGCGTGGTCGATCTCTTGAGCAAAGTTTTAACCGTAAATCCTTGACGAGAGGTTGTCGTGGACCAGCCTTGTCATGAACAGCCGCGGCATCACGGATCCCAAACGAAAAAATGCCCGCGCAAGGCGCGGGCATTTGGTTCCAGAACGGAGAAGGAGATCAGTTGCGAACGGTGATGCAGGAGATCTCGGCGCGCTTCAAGGTGCGGCAGACAGCTTCGGCCTGGTCGCGCTCGAGCCCGGCGAAGCGGGCGCGGTAGAGCTTGCGATTGTCCTTGGCGACGACCGGCTCGGTGAAGGGATCGGCCTTGCTGAGCAGGCCGCGGGCCGAGCTGCGGGCAGCGTCGATGCGCTGCTGGGCTTCGTTCTCGCTCTCGAGCGCGCCGACCTGGACGATCCAGCCGCTGTGACTGACGGCCGGCCTGGTGGTGGCGCTCATCTGGATCGGCTGCGGCGCCGGGTCGGCCGACGCGAGCTTCGGAGCGGCGGGAGCGGGCGCAGCGGCGGTTGCGGCCGGCAGCACCCCGAGGATGCCGTTGCCGGTACCGAAGCCCGCCGGCTGCCGCGGCAGCTCGGAGCGGGCGATCTCGGCCTTCGGTGCTTCCGGCTGGCTCACCGTCTCGGGCTTGTTGATGAGATCCGCCCGGGCGACGACGGCGCCGGAGGTCTCGGCGACGTCGGAACGGGGCGGAATGGTGTTGGTGACCGGCGGTGCGACCTGGACCGGGGCCGCGGAGGCGACCTTCACGGCGCCAGCCTTGACCTGAACCGTCTTGACCCGGACTGGCTTCATCGGCTCGGACGAGCCGGGGATGATGGA
>NZ_AJQE01000239.1 GCF_000261685.1 Bradyrhizobium genomosp. I (2014)
TTGGTGAGCGGCGCAGGCTCGATCTTGGCTTCCGGCTTGGGTGGGGCCGGCGGCACCGCGGCAGTGGCCGCGGCAAGCGTCGACAGGCGGGCCGCGAGACGAGACTGGGCAGACTCGGGAGCAGGGGTTGCGGCCTGGGCCTGCGGAGCGGGACGGGCCGGCGGAGTATCCGACGCATCAGCAATTTCGGTATTGGCCTGGGCGCCGTTGCGCTCCGTGACCGCGGCGACCGTGTGCGTGGTCGCCCCCTTCTCGAGGTTCTCCGCCAGCAGGTTGCGCATGATGGCGTCGCGCGAGCCGCCGCTGCGGCCGCCAAGCACCACGCCGATCAGGTGGCGGTTGCCGCGGCGGATCGAGGTGACGAGATTGAAGCCGGAAGCGCGGGTGTAGCCGGTCTTGATGCCGTCCACGCCCTCGACGCTGCCGAGCAGGTGATTGTGATTGCGGATCGACTGTCCCCGCCAGTTGAACGTGGAGGTCGCGAAATAACGGTAGTAGCGCGGAAAGCGTTCCTGGATGGCGCGACCGAGCGTGGCCTGGTCGCGCGCGGTCGTGACCTGCTCGTCGTTGGGAAGGCCATTGGCGTTGCGGTAGACCGTCCTGGACATGCCGAGCGAGCGCGCCTTGCGCGTCATCATCTGGGCGAAGTCGTCCTCGTTACCGGCGATCGCTTCCGCGATCACCACGGCTGCGTCGTTGGCCGAGCGGGTGACGAGGCCCTTGATCGCGTCCTCGACGCGAATCGTCTGGCCGGCACGCAGATTCAGCTTGGTCGGGTCCTGATCGGCGGCGTGCTGGGACACCGGCATCTCGGTGTCGAGCTTCATCCTGCCGGATTCGAGGCGCTCGAACAGCAGGTAGAGCGTCATGATCTTCGTCAGCGAGGCCGGATGGCGGATCCCGTCAGGGCTTGTTGCCTGGAGCACCGCGCCGGAATTGCCGTCGACGATGATCGACGCGAATTTCGGGCTCGAGCTCTCGGACACATCGCGCTGGACGCGGTGGTGCGCATAGTGACGGCGATGGCGCCGTGCCTCCGCTGCATCGGTAGTGAAAATGACTGCGGTGGTGACCGTAAGAAGCCCGAAAACGCCAACCCGCGCCAAGCGCGAGGAAGACAAGTTTTTACGAAGCATGGAACCCCGTCCCCGTTTCTGACTAGATCACCGGCCCGTGAGGCAAAATTGTGCCCATGGGGCCCGGGATCACTACCTGCTCAGGCTGTCCCTCCGCTGGTGTTCGCCGCGGGGGACGTTGGACCCGAGCCGCTATTCTGGCTAAGGTGATGTTCTCAAGCGGTTTTTGGCCGTTTGCGGAAGTGAACACGTCCAGGGAATCAGGGTAGGGGACCGCAGTTTCCAAAAGCTTAAGGAACCCTTGCGGGAAACTCCGGGAATTTCCGCGATTTGCATTGAGTTTTGTGCGTCGCACAAGATTCTTGACTTTTTTGTGCGTTGCACTAATTTTGAGCGAAGTCAGGGAGCCGGGCTTCCCGACGAGAGCCAGGGATAAGGATTCCGACATGTTCAAGGTTGAAGACTTTCAGAACTACGGGAAAGAGCAGTTCGAGCAGTGCGTTGCCTCCGCGACCTCGGTGCAGCACGGTCTCCAGGCGATCGCCAGCGCTTATGGCGACTATACGAAGAAGTCGTTCGAAGACACCAAGTCCTTCGTCGAGAAGCTTTCCGGCGTGAAGTCGCTGGACAAGGCCATGGAAGCGCAGACCGATTTCGCCCGTTCCGCCTACGAGACCTTCGTTGCGGAATCGCAGAAGATCGCTGGCCTCTACGGCGACCTCGCCAAGCAGGCGTTCAAGCCGGTCGAGACCATCGTGTCGAAGTTCACCCCGGCCGCGAACTAAGCTTTCCCGGATATCCTGAAAGCAAAAGCCCGGCTGAACAGCCGGGCTTTTCGTTTGTCGCGACGGGTTAGCCTCCGCACGCCACGCGCAGTCTGGACGGTCAGTTCGTTCGATCGTCCAGAATGCGTCAACGCTCTGGTGCGCCGGCGTGTTGAGGACGAACTTGTTGGTGCTGCCCGCGCAAGATTGCAGTGCATCGGCTGATCTACGCGGGCCCCGGAGTCTCGCGCAGCTTCCTCCTTGCCCGATTTCGCGCCACGCGTTTCGAGCGGCAGCTCGACTGCACCATAAGTCCGTAGATGATCCGCGCGAAACCGTCGCAGCAACTGGCCGGGTGGTTCCTCATCAACATGTTCTAACCAGGTAGCGCGGAAATTTTTGTCAAATCGGTCCGGATTGATTAACCTTGGCTAGGATCGTCCGGATCTGGAATCGGGACCGCCGCGGCCGCATCGGCCGGACCTTTGCACGCTTGCGGCGAGCCGGGGGCGGGCCCATATTGTTGACGACCGATACGGCTTGGACCGGACCGGTTGGAAGCGGCGATCCACCGAGGCGGCGCGCCTGTGTGAAGCTCCGGAGGCTGGGGCTCTGCGGCGGACCGTCATACGCTTCCGTGGGGAATTTGAACGCCTGAGCCATGCCGCAACTGTTGTCCAGACTCGACCTGTCCGCGGCCACCGCCGCCCTCGCTCCCCGAATGAGCAATGACGAGAACCGTTCCGGCGGTCCGACGGGGCCGAACACCTCTGTCATCACCAAGGTCAAGCCGAAGACCAAGCGACCGAACCTGTACCGCGTGCTGATCCTGAACGACGACTACACGCCGATGGAATTCGTCGTCCACGTGCTGGAGAAGTTCTTCCAGAAGGACGTCGAGGCGGCGACCAAGATCATGCTGCATGTTCACCATCACGGTATCGGGGAGTGCGGCGTGTTTACCTACGAGATCGCCGAGACCAAGGTGACGCAGGTGATGGACTTCGCCCGCAAGCACCAGCATCCGCTCCAATGCGTGATGGAAAAGAAGTAATCGCGCGTTCGGGTTTTTTTAGAGTGGTTCTGTTGGTGTAGTGTGTGACGGCAGCACATCCTGCTGCCTGATCCGGCGGACATTGGCGCCGGCGTCAATCCTGCCCAGATGGGTGGTTCTGCCCAAATCGGAACGGGTTTTGCATCGAAAGTACCGCATGTGTGTGTCGCCGCCGAGTCGCGGAACCGGTCTTTCGCCGCGATCTTGTATAACTATATGTGACAAAGGTTGTTGTTGCCTGACCGGGCGATGACGATCATGATGGTGGGGGCCATAGAGGACGCGAATGCCGACTTTTTCCCAAAGCCTTGAACAATCCCTGCATCGTGCGCTGGCGATCGCAAACGAGCGTCATCACCAATACGCGACGCTCGAGCATCTCTTGCTCTCCCTGATCGACGACTCCGATGCAGCCGCCGTCATGCGCGCCTGTAGCGTCGATCTCGACAAGCTCCGCACGAGCCTCGTCAACTATCTTGAAACCGAATTCGAGAATCTGGTGACGGATGGCGCCGACGACGCCAAGCCGACCGCCGGTTTCCAGCGCGTGATCCAGCGCGCGGTGATTCACGTACAATCCTCCGGCCGCGAAGAGGTGACCGGCGCCAACGTGCTGATCGCGATCTTCGCCGAGCGCGAGAGTCATGCCGCGTACTTCCTGCAGGAGCAGGACATGACGCGCTACGACGCGGTCAACTACATCAGCCACGGCATCGCCAAGCGGCCGGGCGTGTCCGAGGCGCGGCCCGTGCGCGGCGTCGACGAGGAGACCGAGACCAAGGGCAACGAGGACGCCAAGAAGAAGGGCGAGGCGCTCGAGACCTATTGCGTCAACCTCAACAAGAAGGCGCGCGACGGCAAGATCGATCCGGTGATCGGACGCAATTCCGAGATCAACCGTGCGATCCAGGTGCTGTGCCGCCGGCAGAAGAACAACCCGTTGTTCGTCGGCGAGGCCGGCGTCGGCAAGACCGCGATCGCCGAGGGCCTCGCCAAGCGCATCGTCGACAGCGAGGTGCCGGAGGTTCTGGCGGCTGCGACCGTGTTCTCACTGGACATGGGCACGCTGCTTGCCGGCACGCGCTACCGCGGCGACTTCGAGGAGCGCCTGAAGCAGGTGCTCAAGGAGCTTGAGGCGCATCCCAACGCGATCCTGTTCATCGACGAGATCCACACCGTGATCGGTGCGGGCGCGACGTCGGGCGGGGCGATGGATGCCTCGAACCTGCTCAAGCCGGCGCTCGCCTCGGGCACGATCCGCTGCATGGGCTCGACCACCTACAAGGAATATCGCCAGCACTTCGAGAAGGACCGCGCGCTGGTGCGGCGCTTCCAGAAGATCGACGTCAACGAGCCGACGGTCGAGGACGCCATCGCGATCCTCAAGGGTCTCAAGCCGTATTTCGAGGACTACCACCGGCTGAAGTACACCAATGAGGCGATCGAGGCCGCCGTTCAGCTCTCCTCGCGCTACATCCACGACCGCAAGCTGCCGGACAAGGCGATCGACGTGATCGACGAGTCCGGTGCGGCCCAGATGCTGGTTGCCGAGAACAAGCGCAAGAAGACCATCGGCATCAAGGAGATCGAGACCACGATCGCCTCGATGGCGCGGATCCCGCCGAAGAGCGTGTCGAAGGACGATGCCGAGGTGCTCAAGCATCTCGAGCAGACCTTGAAGCGCACCGTGTTCGGCCAGGACAAGGCGATCGAGTCGCTCGCCGCTTCGATCAAGCTGGCGCGTGCCGGCCTGCGCGAGCCGGAGAAGCCGATCGGCTGGGTTT
>NZ_AJQE01000240.1 GCF_000261685.1 Bradyrhizobium genomosp. I (2014)
TCAGGTCCCACCGGCGTCGGCAAGACGGAAGTGGCAAAGCAGCTCGCGGCCAGCCTCGGCGTCGAGTTGTTGCGCTTCGATATGTCCGAATACATGGAGCGGCACACGGTGTCGCGCCTGATCGGCGCGCCTCCCGGTTATGTCGGCTTCGACCAGGGCGGTCTGCTCACCGACGGCGTCGATCAGCATCCGCATTGCGTGGTGCTGCTCGACGAGATCGAGAAGGCGCATCCCGACCTCTACAACGTGCTGCTCCAGATCATGGATCACGGCCGGCTCACCGACCACAACGGCAAGCAGGTCAATTTCCGTAACGTGATCCTGATCATGACCACGAACGCGGGTGCTTCCGATCTCGCCAAGCAGGCCTTCGGCTTCACGCGCTCGAAGCGGGAAGGCGATGACCACGAAGCGATCAATCGGCAGTTCGCGCCGGAATTCCGAAACCGTCTCGATGCCATCGTCTCGTTCGGTCATCTCAGCGTCGAGGTGATCGGCACCGTGGTCGAGAAGTTCGTGCTTCAGCTCGAGGCGCAGCTCGGCGACCGCGATGTCACCATCGAGCTGTCCGAGCCGGCCAAGGCCTGGCTGGTTCAGCACGGCTATGACGAGCAGATGGGCGCGCGCCCGATGGCCCGCGTGATCCAGGAGCACATCAAGAAGCCGCTGGCCGACGAGGTGCTGTTCGGCAGGCTGAAGGGCGGCGGTCACGTCCGCGTCGTCCTGGTCAAGGACGAGGCCGACGAGACCAAGGACAAGATCGGCTTCGAATTCGTCGAGGGGCCGGTCACGCCGAAGCAGGAGAAGCTCCCGGGCACCCGCAAGCGCCCGCCGGGCAAGTCCAAGCCGGGTGGCCCCGGCGGCTCGAAGGGGCCGACCTCCAAGGGGCCGCTGGTCAAGGCTTGATCCTCGGGTGATGAATTGAAAAGGCCGGCTGAAGAGCCGGCCTTTTTGTTGTTGGTGCATCTTGTGGTGTCAGACGCGCGCGTCAATTGCCCGGCTGAAGCCACTCGGTACCGATCCTGATATGCACGGTCATTTAGCGGTCGCGACTTTTCCTTGCCTTCAGCTCTAAGTTGCGGAATTCTCGATTCGGGGAATTTCCAAGGGGCTTTTTCAATGAGAATTTTGAGTGTTTTTTGCTGCGCCGCATTATTGGCTGGATGCGCTTCCAGCTCGCAGGATGTTAGCGCCACCTACGTCTCGCCGATGATTTATCAGAGCTACAATTGCCAGCAACTCGCGATGGAGGCGCAGGCAGTCTCCGCACGGGCCGCTACATTGGCTGGCGCCCAAGACAGCCAGCGGACCAAGGACACAGTCGCAACGACAGCCGCAGTCATCATCTTCTGGCCTGCTGCGTTCCTGGTCGGCGGCGACAAGCAGACCGCTGCGGAATTGGGACAAATGAAGGGTCAGCTAAACGCGATTGAGCAGGCCTCAATCATGAAGAAATGCAATATTCAATTCCAGGGAAAGCCGCCGGCTTCTTAGGCCTACCTACCGGCGCAAGGGGCGACGGTGGGCGCAAGCGCAGTTCTCGATAGTACCGAACCGCTTGGTGCGGTAGCTTCTGTTTGCCATATCGACTCCTGTGCAGCGACTTTAGTGCTCTCCTCCGCTTCAACATGGAGAAGAGGGCTAATCGCCTCTCAGGCGCTGATCGTCCTGCACGCGGACGTGCTCGGCGCCGCGCGCGCCGGCCGGAGACAGCCGCAGCATGCTCAGGACCGCGCCGCAGAGCGCAAATCCGACGCCTGCGAGGAGCGCGAGCCTGGTTCCGTCGATCGGATAGCGGCCGAGCAACAATGCGACCAGTGCCGCGCCGGTGGTCTGTCCGAGCAGGCGCGCCGTGCCCAGCATGCCGCTGGCACCGCCGGCGCGCTCGCGCGGGGCGGCCGCGATCATGGTGCGGTTGTTGGGGGTCTGAAACAGACCGAAGCCGGCGCCGGCGAGCGCCATCCGCCAGATCACGTCGAACGGCGTCGGGCTCGCAGGCAGGAAGGCGAGCGCGGCAAGGCCGCAGGCGAACAGCGTGAGTCCGATGCCGCCGAGCAGGCCGGCGGGATAGTGCTCGACCAGACGACCGGCAAGAGGCGCCGCGAATGCCACCGCGATCGGCCATGGCGTGATCAAGAGGCCCATATGCACGGCCGAATAGCCGAAGCGGCTCTGGAGGTAGAAGGGGATCGCGACGAACGCCAGCATCTGGCCGCAGAACGATGCGATCGAGGTCGCGATCGACAGTGCGAACACGGGGATACGCAGCAGATCGACTGGCAAGAGCGGCGAGGCCATGTGAGTCTCGCGGTAGATCAGCAGCGCTCCGGCGACGACAGCGATGGCGAACTGCACGAGACAGGTGATCGCGGCCTCGCCATGACCGACGCTGTCGACTGCGGCGATGCCGACGCCGAACGTGATAGCTGACAGCCCCGCACTTTGCCAGTCAAAGGAGCGGCCGGCGGCTCTGGTGTGCGGCAGGCTGCGCAGGCCCAGCACCAGCGTCACCGCGCCGAGCGGCACGTTGATGGCGAACAACCAGGGCCAGCTTCCGACCGCGAGGATGCCGGCGGCGAGCGTCGGGCCGACTGCGGCCGAGAAGGCGACGACGAGCGCGTTGAGCCCGATGCCGCGGCCGAGCAGGTGGCGCGGATAGGTGAAGCGTACCAGCGCCGCGTTGACGCTCATGATGCCGGCCGCGCCAAAGCCCTGGATGATGCGCGCGATCGTCAGCAGCGGCAGCGTATGTGCCAGCGCGCAGAAGGCCGATGCCAGCGTGAACAGCACCAGACCGACCAGATAGACGCGGCGATAGCCGACGATCTCGCCGAGCGAGGCCAGCGGCAGCAGCGAGATCGTTATCGCGAGCTGGTAGCCGTTGACGATCCAGATCGAGAAGGCCGGGCTTGCGTCGAGGTCGGCTGCGATCGTCGGCAGCGCGACATTGGCGATGGCGCTGTCGACCACCGCCATGATGATGCCGAGCGCAATGGTCAGCACCGCCTGGTTGCGCTGTGGTTGCGGCAGACCGTCGGCATGCTCGATGGGGGCGGACGACATGATGGCGGGTCTGACTCGAGCCGTGGTTTCGTCTCCGGTAGGGAATTGGTTGATCGACAGCAACCCGTCAGGACACCGGCAGTTCCTGTAGCGGAAGCAGATCTCCCGACGCGGCAAGCATGGGTCCGGCTGGCTTCCACGGCCTCACCAGCGCATTTTCGATCTTCCGAATGAATAAAGCGCGACGAGGCCGAACGTCGCTGCCGCCGACAGGATGAGGACGGCGCGATCCCAGTCGACCCTCGACCGCTCGCCGCCCTGATACAGCTCAATGCGCGTCGATATGCGCCGGCCCGTTTTACACCGCCGGCGGATTGCGATCGGTGAAAGTCACGCGCTGGTGCCAATAGGGGTAGGGCAGCGTCACCTTGCTCGCCGCGTCGAGCTTTGCGATCTGGTCCCCTGTCAACGACCAGCCGACCGCGCCCAGATTTTCGCGCAGCTGCGTCTCGTTGCGCGCGCCGATGATCAGCGTCGAGACCGTTGGACGCTGGAGCAGCCAGTTCAGCGCGATCTGCGACACGCTCTTGCCCGTCTCCGTCGCGATGTCGTCGATGGCATCGACGACACGGAAGACATGCTCGTCCGGCACGGGCGGTCCGAACTCGGCCGTCTTGGGCAGTCGGCTGACTTCCGGCTTCGGCTGGCCGCGGCGGATTTTTCCGGTGAGGCGCCCCCATCCGAGCGGCGACCAGACCACGGCACCCAATCCCTGGTCGAGCCCGAGCGGCATCAGCTCCCATTCGTAGTCGCGCCCGATCAGCGAGTAGTAGGTCTGGTTGGCGACGTAGCGCGGAAAACCGTGCTTGTCGGCAACCGCAAGCGACTTCATCAAGTGCCAGCCCGAGAAATTCGAAACGCCGACGTAGCGGATCTTGCCGGCGCGCACGAGCACGTCGAGCGTCGAAAGCACCTCTTCAGGCGGAGTGAATGCATCGAAGCCGTGGAGCTGGAAGAGGTCGATATAGTCGGTGCCGAGCCGGCTCAGCGAACCGTCGATGGCCGCGAGCAGATGCTGCCGCGACGAGCCGATATCGTTGGGACCGTCACCGAAGCGGAACGTCGCCTTGGTCGAGATCAGAACCTTGTCGCGGCGGCCCTTGACGGCTTGCCCGAGAACGCGCTCGGACTCGCCGAGCGAATAGACGTCCGCGGTGTCGAACATCGACACGCCGGCTTCGAGGCAGATGTCCAGAAGACGCCGCGCTTCGGTCGCGTCCGTCGTGCCCCACGCCGCAAGGCGGCCGACACCGCCGAAGGTCCCTGTGCCAAGGCTCAAGGCGGGCACCATGAGGCCTGACCGGCCCAAGCGTCGGTATTCCATCGATGTGCTCCCTGGCTGGCCGCTGATTGATCACTGCGGCACGATGGCAAAGGATAGTGCAAGCAGGCGTCGCGTCCTATCACGCGCTCACATACCGGCCTTGCTTCGGGATGGCCTGGCCGTGCTTGTGATAGCTGACTGGAGAGAGCTCAATGCCGCGACTGGCTGTGCCGGAAGTCGCGCGGCGACATGCCGAAATGCTCGCGGAAGACGCGGCCGAAATGCGAGAGGTCGTTGAAGCCCCAGGCGAACGCGATCTCGCTGATGTGGCGGTGCGCGAGCACGGGCGAGGCGAGGTCGCGCCGGCACCGGGCGAGCCGTTCGGCAAGGACGTGGCGCTGGAACGAGGTTTCCTCGTCGGCGAGGAGGTCGTTGACGTAGCGCGGCGAGATGCCGAGCGCGGCCGCGGTCTCCGCGAGCGAGAGGTCGGGATCGGAGAGATGCGCGCGGATGTGCGCCTTCAATCGGTAGAGCAGGGCCGAGCGGTGCGTCGAGGACGGCAGCGCTGTCCTGCCGAGCCGCTCGCTCAACGCCATCGCAAGGAGATCGACCGCCTGCTCTGACAGCGCGGCGGCGGTGTCCGGAGCCAACCCGTCCGCGTTTTGGCAAAGCCGGAAGATGAAATCATAGGCGAGCCGCTCGAGCGGTGCCTCAGTGCCGAACGACATCGCGGTCAGCGTCTCGGTGCCGCCGAGCC
>NZ_AJQE01000241.1 GCF_000261685.1 Bradyrhizobium genomosp. I (2014)
CGCGCGGCACCTTGAAGATGGTCTGCGTGAAGGCGTCGTTGAACTTCAGCTCATACGGACGCGTGGTGTCATAGAGCGCGAACTCGCCGGGATGGATCACGGTCTCCCGGCCGTCCTGCACAACGCCACCGCTGCCGCGGTTGCCGAGCGCGATCAGAACAAAATCCTGGTCCGAGCGCGCGATGCGGGAGGGCGTGCGGAAGACGTGCTGGCGGTCCGAGCAGACCTCTGAGCATACGGCCCTGCCGAGCGAGGCCTGCGTGACCGAGCCGCGAAAGGCGTTGCCGAGGTCGGACTTGCAGTCGAGCCCGACGAAGACGTCGCAGACGATGTCCTGCCAGAGGGCGAGCCGCCGATAGCCGGGGCTGCCGTCTGTCGTGAACTGGATTGTCATCTGGACAGCCTCCCTTTGACATCCCGCAAAACGCGGGGAATCCAGCTTGCCGGAGGCAAATCCCGTACCGGCCGGCGGTCCCTTCCCAGTCGAATTTTTGTTCCGCCGTAGTCGAGCGCCCGGCCGCCCGGCTTGGCGAAATAGACTGCATCGGACGCGGCGTCCGATCAACCGGCAATGGAGGCGGGAATGGGCATCGAACATCCGAAATACAAGGTTGCGGTGGTGCAGGCGGCGCCGGCCTGGCTCGATCTCGACGCCTCGATCGACAAGTCGATCGCGCTGATCAGGGAGGCCGCGGAAAAGGGCGCCAGGCTGATCGCCTTCCCCGAGGCCTTCATTCCCGGCTACCCCTGGCACATCTGGATGGACTCGCCGGCCTGGGCGATCGGCCGCGGCTTCGTGCAGCGCTATTTCGACAACTCGCTATCGTATGACAGCCCGCAGGCCGAGCGTTTGCGCGATGCCGTGCGCAAGGCAAAGCTCACGGCCGTGATCGGCCTGTCCGAACGCGATGGTGGCAGCCTCTATCTCGCACAATGGCTGATCGGGCCCGATGGCGAGACCATCGCAAAGCGCCGCAAGCTGCGGCCGACCCATGCCGAGCGCACCGTCTATGGCGAAGGCGACGGCAGCGATCTCGCCGTGCATGCGAGGCCCGACATTGGCCGCTTGGGGGCACTGTGCTGCTGGGAGCATCTCCAGCCGCTGTCGAAATACGCGATGTACGCCCAGAACGAGCAGGTCCATGTCGCGGCCTGGCCGAGCTTCTCGCTCTACGATCCGTTCGCGCCGGCGTTAGGGGCCGAGGTCAACAACGCCGCGTCGCGCGTCTATGCGGTGGAGGGCTCCTGCTTCGTGCTCGCGCCTTGCGCGACGGTGTCGCAGGCCATGATCGACGAACTCTGCGACCGGCCGGACAAGCACGCGCTGCTGCATGCCGGCGGCGGCTTTGCCGCGATCTACGGCCCCGACGGCAGCCAGATCGGCGACAAGCTGGCACCGGACCAGGAGGGCCTGCTGATCGCCGAGATCGACCTCGGCGCCATCGGCGTTGCCAAGAACGCCGCCGATCCCGCCGGCCACTATTCACGGCCGGACGTGACGCGGCTGCTGCTCAACAAGAAGCGGTACCAGCGCGTCGAGCAGTTCGCCTTGCCGGTGGACACCGTCGAGCCCACCGACATTGCCGCGGCGGCGAGCTGATCATTGCAATCGAGGGAGGGTACGGTCATGGAATCCGCAATTCCTCTGCATCTGAAGACAGAGCGCACGCGCCATAAACGCGTGCCGGACGACTACCAGCCGCCATATCCGTCCTTCGTGGCGCGCTACAAGCCGGCCGTGAGCCGCGTCGTGATGGCCTATTTCGGCGTGCAGTATCGCGGCGCGGCGCCGAACGCCGCGACGGAGGCGCTTACCGAAATCGCGCGCCGGTTCGGTGCGGCAAGCGGGCCTTCGCATTGGGACCGCGCCCGTTACCTCGACCAGGCCGGATACGAGACCACCATCTCGGTTGCCTATTGGAACGATATCGCGCGTTTCGACACTTGGTTCGAACCGGCGCGCGAGGCCTGGACCGGACAGCAGTGCGAGGACCTCGGCACCTTCATCGAGGTACTGCGTCCCAGCGTGGCGCGGCACGAGACGCTGTTCTCCTCGCTCGACCGCCCCCAAAGGGGTTGCCGCAATTGCCGATGGGATGAGCGGCGAGGTGCAGGAGCACGCCTATTGGGGCGGGATGCGCGACCGTATCCCACTGTCGCAAACCGATGCGATGGCGCCCGGCAGCGCGCCCGAGCTGATCCGCGACGGCGCGAGGCTGCGCGTGAAGGCGCATGACAATCTCTGCCTGATCCGCTCCGGGCAGGACTGGAGCGATACCGAGGCGTCGGAGCGACAGCTTTATCTCGACGATGTCGAGCCGGTGCTGCGCGAGGGCATGGATTTCCTGCGCGACGACGGCCTCGCGATCGGCTGCTACGCCAACCGCTACATGCGCGTGCTCGCGGTCGACGGCAGCGTGAGCGAAAAGTCTTACGGTCAGAGCTGGTGGAAGAGCCTGGCGGCGCTGGAGCGCTGGGCGGAGTCGCATCCGACCCACGTCAGGATTTTCGGTGCGGCGATGAAATATCTCTCCACGCTCGGCCCCTCAGCCAGGCTGCGCCTGTATCACGAGGTCACGGTCGCGGCTGCGGACGAGCAGTTCTTCGAATATTTGAACTGTCATCAGAAGACCGGCATGCTGGCGGCGGTCGAGACTACCGGCGCCTAAGCGACACAGTGACCGAGCAGTTCGGGATGCGCGGAGCAGATGTGATGCGCGCCAGCATCGCGTAGCTCGGCCTCGCTGCCATAGCCATAGAGCACGCCGATTGCGGTCATCCCGTTGGTCCTGGCGCCGACCATATCGTGGCTGCGGTCGCCGATCATGACCGCGCTGTTCGCATCGACCTTGGTCTCGTCGAGCGCATAGCGAAGCAGGTCGCGCTTGTCGACGCGCGTGCCATCGAGCTCGGAGCCGAACACGCGCTCGAAATACGGCTTCAGGCCAAAACGATCGACGATGCGGGCGGCGTAGACCGCGGGCTTGCTGGTCGCGACGAACATGCGCCGACGTGTCGCTGCGAGCGACGACAATGTATCCGTAATTCCGCTGTAAGCCTCGTTCTCGAACAGGCCAATATCGCTGAAGCGCTCGCGATAGAGCAGGAGCGCACGGTCGGCGAGCTCATCGGTTCCGGTGAGCTTTCTGAGGCTCGCAAGCAGCGGAGGGCCTATGCACCAGGTCAGTTCGTCCTCGCTCGGCACCGGAACGCCGAGCCGTTCCAGCGCATACTGGATCGAGCGGGTGATCCCGGGCTTTGGATTGGTCAGCGTGCCGTCGAGATCAAAAAAGATTGTCACCATCAGGCGGGACCTGCGTTGATACTGCCGTCTGTTGCTAGTTGGCTGGGGTTCCAAGTCAAGGTCCGATTTGTCCGATAGCGTCAAATGCCATGCGAATAGTTCGGGTTATCGCTGTCCTGTGCCAGGCCCTCGTGCTGTCGCCGGCGCTCGCGGAGGAGACGCCGCCCCCCGCGCCGCCTCCGAATGCCGAGGAGCCCGCGAAGCCGGCGGAGAAACCCAAAGACGCCCGCGAGAGCGACACTCGGGAGTCGATCTGCCTGGTCGTGGAGGCGGCCGCGCGCGAGGCCAATCTCCCGCTCGAATTCTTCGCCCGGGTGATCTGGCAGGAAAGCCGCTTCCAGGCCGATGCGCTCGGCCCCATGACGCGCAGCGGCGAGCACGCACAGGGAATCGCGCAGTTCATGCCGGGCACCGCAAGCGAGCGCGGGCTGCTCAATCCGTTCAACCCGGTGCAGGCACTGCCGAAATCGGCGGAGTTCTTGAACGAGCTGCGCAACCAGTTCGGCAATCTCGGCCTTGCCGCGGCCGCCTACAATGCCGGTCCGCGGCGCGTGCAGGAATGGCTCGCCGGCACCGGGCCGATGCCGGAGCAGACCCGCAACTACGTCTTCGCGATCACCGGCACGAGCGTCGACGCCTGGGCCAAGGCAGGCGGCACCGGCAAGGGACCGCCGAGTTCACCGCCGACCAGCTGCCGTGATCTGATGGCGCTGCTCAAGCGTGCGCCGAACCCGTTCGTCGCCGAGCTCGAGCAGCATGTGGAGCTTGCCGCCGCAAAGGTCTGGGGCGTGCAGCTCGCGGCCGGCTTCGACCGCAACAAGGCGCTGGCGATGTATTCCAGGGCGGTCACGAAACTGAGCACCGTGATCGGCGAGCGTGATCCGAGCCTGCTAAGCTCGGTGATGCGCAGCCGCGGCACGCGCGCCTTCTACCAGGTACGCATCGGTGCGGATACCCGAGCCGAGGCCGACGATCTGTGCAACCGCATCCGCAAGGCGGGCGGCGCCTGCTTCGTGCTGAAGAACCGCGGCGTGAGCGGGTAGCTCCGCTCGTCATTCCGGGGCGCGCCTCCTTGGGCGCGGGCCCGGAGTCCATCGGGCCGCAGAAATCGGTGGAATGGATTCTCAGGTGCGCAATTGCGCAGCATAGCTCGCGACTTCGTCGCGCCCCGGAATGATGCCGGTGGGTGCCGCGCGCCACGTGCGCATGCCAGCCCCGCCGCGGGCTTCCTTGACGTCAACCGCCGCATTGCCCGTTATGCGGGCACGATTCCGTAATCCCGGCCAAAAACTCCGTGGCGCTTCCTCCGCTCGATTCACCTCAATGGCAAAGTCCCTGGCGCGCCTTTGCGTGGGGACTGCGCTCGATCACGCAGACGATCCTCACCATCGTGCTGTTCGTGACCTATCTCGGTATCGGCGCGCTTGCCCACGACACCCATTTCAGCCTGGCCTGGGCGCTCGCCTCGACGCTGTTCGTCTGGGCGGGCCCGGCGCAGATCATTCTGATCACCACGCTCGGCTCCGGCGCGACCATCATCCAGTCCGCGATCGCGGTCACCGTCAGTGCGATCCGGCTGTTTCCCATGGTGGTCTCGGTGCTGCCGCTGATGCGTACGCCGACGACCAAGCGGCGCGAGCTGTTCTTCGCGGCGCATCTCACCGCCGTGACACTGTGGGTCGAATGCCATCGCTTCCTGCCACAGGTGCCGCGCGAGCGGCGGATCGCCTTCGTCAACGGGCTTGGCTTCGGTCTGGTCTCGGTGTGCCTCGTAGCCAACACCGTCGGCTATTTCCTCGCCGCCAACCTGACGCAGACGCTGGGCGCGGCGATCCTGCTGCTGACGCCGCTGTCCTTCCTGTTCTCGACCGCGCGCAACAGCCGCGAGGTCGGCGACGTCGTCGCGCTGGCGCTCGGGATCTTGCTCTATCCGCTGGCCGCGAAGATGAACTCCGGCCTCGACATCCTGATTAGCGGCGTCGTGGCCGGCACGATCGCCTATGGCGTGCATTGGTGGCGGGAGGTGCGCGCATGAGTTTCGCGCAGCTGATCGGCGACTGGCACGCGCTCGTCGTGCTGTTCGTCGCCGGCGTCGTGCCCAACCAGATCTGGCGCATGCTGGGCCTGTGGTTCGGCGGCGGCATCGACGAGGGCTCCGAGCTGCTGGTCTGGGTGCGGGCCGTCGCGACTGCGATCCTGGCCGGCGTCATCGCCCAAATCGTGGTCGAGCCGCCGGGGGCGCTTGCCACCGTGCCTGACGTCCTGCGCTATGGCGCGGTCGGTGCCGGGCTCGTCGTCTTCCTGCTGACCCGCCGCTCGATCTTTGCGGGCGTGGTCACGGGCGAAGTCTTCATGCTGGCCGGCAAGTGGTGGTTGGGCTAAAACCGCCGGCGAACAGCAAGGAACTGGAAATATGGTTCGCGAACAGGAGCTCCGCGAGGGCGAGGTCGCCATCGATCTGCCGCCGACGCAAGATGCCGGCCTCGTCTTCATCGGCCGTATCCGCACCCCCTGGACGTCGCGGCTGGAAACGCCGCGGCAGGGGCGTCAGGATGGCCCGATATGCCGCCTCGAGATCTTCGAGCCATTCGCGCCGGCGATCAAGGGCGTCGATTTCTACAGCAATCTCGAAGTGCTCTACTGGCTCGACAAGTCGCGCCGCGACATCATCCTGCAAAGCCCGAAGAACAACGAGAAGACCCGCGGCACGTTCTCGCTGCGCTCGCCAGTGCGGCCCAATCCGATCGGCACGTCGATCGTGAAGCTGGTCGGTATCGAAGGCAACGCGATCCTGGTGCGCGGGCTCGATTGTCTCGACAACACGCCGCTGATCGACATCAAGCCCGACCGCTGCGAGTTCACCCCATTGGCCGCGCCGCAGAAGGGTGATTTCGAGACGGAGTGAGGGGCGCACCCCTCTAAGCCCGTCATTGCGAGGAGCTCTTGCGACGAAGCAATCCAGACTGTCTCCGCGGAGGGATTCTGGATTGCTTCGCTACGCTCGCAATGACGGGGTGTGTGGCGTTAGCCCCCCTTCAACGCCGCGGTCAGCTTCGCGGCGTGCTCTTCCAGCACCTTGGCGTCTTCCTTGCGGCTCGCCGGCGGCAGCATGGCGACGCCGTCATGGCGCGGCATCACGTGCATGTGCAGGTGAAACACCACCTGACCGCCGGCGGGCTCGTTGAACTGCTGCACGGTGATGCCGTCGGCGTCGAACGCTTTCATCGCGGCGGCTGCCATCTTGTGCGCGCCGCGGGCGACATGGGCGTAGTCGTCGGGCTTGATGTCGAGAATGTTGCGGGCAGGGGCCTTCGGGATCACCAGCGTGTGGCCTGGCACGCGCGGCATGATGTCGAGGAAGGCGAAGACGTGCTCGTCCTCGTACACCTTGTAGCAGGGCAGCTCGCCGCGCAGGATCTTTGCAAAAATGTTGTTGGTGTCGTAGGCGGTCATGGCAGCTCCTCGGCGGCTCCTCGAGATTTTGCGCTTACTGTCACCAGCAGCGGCGAGGCGTCAAGGCGCCTCGTCGGCGCCCTTGCGGAACGGGCCGAGCTCGGCCAGCTCCCGTCCGGCCTCCGCGACATAGGCGCGCTCGCGCTTGAGGTAATCGTCGATGGCGCGGCGCAGGCCGGGGTCGGCGATGAAGTGCGCCGAATGGGTGGTGCGGGGCAGGTAGCCGCGCGCGATCTTGTGCTCGCCTTGCGCACCGGCCTCGACATGCCTGAGGCCGCGTTTGATGGCGAAGTCGATCGCCTGATAGTAGCAGACCTCGAAATGCAGGAACGGATGATGCTCGACCGCGCCCCAGTTGCGGCCGAACAGCGTGTCCGAGCCGATGAAATTGATCGCGCCCGCGATCCAGCGATCGTCGCGGCGGGCCATGACCAGCAGCACGTCCTTGCTCATGGTCTCGCCGATCAGCGAGAAGAATTCGCGCGTCAGGTAAGGCCGGCCCCATTTGCGCGAGCCGGTCTCCATGTAGAATGCGAAGAAGGCGTCCCAGGCATCCTCGGTGATGTCCTTGCCCGTGAGCCAGTGGATGGTGATGCCGGCGGCCAGCGCATCGCGCCGCTCGCGCTTGATCGATTTGCGGTGGCGGGAGTTCAGCGTCGCCAGGAAATCATCGAAGGTCGTAAAACCCTCGTTGCGCCAGTGGAACTGCTGGTCGGTGCGCTGGAGGAAGCCGTGCTCGGCAAGCAGCTTCCATTCGGTCTCCTGCGCGAAGGTGACGTGGACCGAGGATGCCTTGCTGACGCCGCACAGCGCCACCAGCCCGCTCGCCAGCGCCTCCGTGATGCGCTCGCGGGCGATGCCGTCGCGGACCAGCAGGCGCGGTCCCGTCGCCGGCGTGAAGGGAACCGAGACCTGGAGCTTCGGATAGTACCGCCCGCCGGCACGCTCATAAGCATCCGCCCAACCGCGATCGAAAACGTATTCGCCCTGGCTGTGCGATTTCAGATAGCAGGGCACGACGCCGACGACATGGCCGTCGACCTTGGCCACGAGATGCCGGGGGCCCCAGCCGGTGCGTATGGTCGCCGAACCCGAATTCTCGACGGCGGAAAGAAATGCGTGAGAGACGAACGGGTTATAGGCAGGTTTTGAGAGGCCGGGAGAATCGCCTGGATGGGCGGATGAGGTTCCCGGGCCATGCCCATTGCAAGCCTTCTCGTTAAGAGCCTTGTCTGTAAGGGTCTTGCCGGGATTGGCGCAGGCGTCCCACTCCTCGGGCGAGATTTCGCCAATGGACGGTACGGCCTCGAGCGTAATTTCGGATGATGCCATTGCGTCCAAGATCGTGCATTGCAGCAGCGACTTCAAGGGGCGGGAACAGGGGTCCTCGTGCCCCGGACGCAGCGCAGCGCTTCTTCAGCGGTGCGCTGCAGAGCCGGGGCCCATGTTGCAGCGGATTCGTGAGATGCGGGTCCGGGCTCTGCGCCGCAACGCTAAAGCGTTGCAACTCGTCCGGGACACCACGAGAGGTACACATGCCCTTACGGCACGAACCCCTCGAAGATCATCTGATCCGCATATTGCCCGACCCGAGCCCGCTGCTCCGGGGTACGCACGGTCCAGCCAAGCAGGGCGCAACCGAAGACGTTGCGGGCGATCCAGGGCGCGGGGGCCGGGAGGTGATCGACCTTGAAGGCGACGAAATGCGGCTGGGTCTGGAAGCCATGGCGCAGATACAGCATGCTATCGCGCTGCGCCTTGGTGAGCTTGGCCCAGTACTCGTCCTCATAGGTCCGCTGCGCGACGATGCCGCGCGGACGGGAGGGCAGCAATTGGCGTAGCGCCAGCACCTGGTCGGGATCGAACGACATGCCGACCGCGGGGCCGTCATAGGACGCCAGCACCTCGGCCATCCGCTTCACCAGCTTGCGGTCGCCGCCAAAATGGCTCTTCACCTCGATCACCAGCGGCACGCGGCCGGCGACCATGGCGCAGAGATCGCCGAGCGACATCATCCGCTCATCGGTATCCCTGAACTTGACCGCCTTCAGCTCCGCCGCGGTCTTCGAGATGACGTCCCCGGTGGCCTCGGTGAGACGGCCCAGCGCGTGGTCGTGATGCACCATGGCTTCGCCGTCGGCCGAGAGCTGGATATCGACCTCGATGGAAAAATTGCCCGCAATCGCAGCCTGCACCGCACCCGGCATGTTCTCGACGATGCCGCGCGAGATGTCATGCAGGCCGCGATGGGCGACCGGCCGGGCTGTCAGCCAATCCGGAGCACGCATTCGCGTCAGGCGACCTCGAACACGCCCTCGACCTCGACCGCCGCATCGGCGGGCAGCGAGGCGACCCCGACGGTGGTCCGGGCATGGCGGCCCTTGTCACCGAAGGCGGCGACCATCAGGTCGGAGGCTCCGTTGAGCACCTTCGGCCCATCGAGGAAGTCCGGCGCCGAGTTGATGAAGCCGCCGAGGCGCACCACGCGGACGACCTTGTCGAGATCGCCGAGCGCCGCCTTGACCTGGGCCAGCAGGTTGACTGCGCAGCCGCGCGCCGCCGCCGCGCCGTCCTCGATCGAGACGCCGGCACCCAGCTTGCCCTTGGCGATCAGCTTGCCGGCGGGGTCGAAGCAGACCTGGCCGGAGACGAACAGCAGATTGCCGGTGCGCACGAACGGGACGTAGTTGGCGACGGGGGTGGGGGCCTCATGCAGCTTGATGCCCTGTTCCGCCAGTTTCTGCTCGACCGTGCCCGCCATGTCCGACCTCGTTGTCCAAAATCATTTGCCCCGGCGCGTCCTTTTGAGGGCCGGGCGCGCCCTGTTTCGCCCATCGTGCGGCCACATGCAAGCAATCGGAGGGCGGGTGCATTTTGTCGAGGCAGAGCAGCAGGTTCAACGCAAAGGGCAACTTTACGTGAAACGGCCTCAGTTGCGACGCAATGGAACGGTCATTAAAATGTCGAATCTGCGCTTTCCTCAGGGAACAGATATGGTGCACCTTTTCCGGACTTCGCTCGGTGTGATGGCGCTCGCGGCGGCCGCTTTCGGCCCCGGCGGCGGGGCGCTGGCCGCCAACGGTCCGTTCCTCGCGCACCAGGCGCTCTACGACCTCAGCCTCGTCAAATCGCGCTCCAGTTCGGTCAACAACGCCCGCGGCCGCATCCTCTACAATTTCACGGGGAACGCCTGCGAGGGCTATACCTCGGAATTCCGCCAGGTCTCCGAGCTCGACAGCGGCGAGGGCAAGGTCACGCTCAGCGATCTTCGCTCCAATTCCTGGGAGGATGCCGCCGGCAAGAGTTACCGCTTCAAGATCGAGACGCGCATGAACGAGGCGGCTGCCGGCCGCGTCGACGGTTCGGCCGAGCGTGACGGCGACCATATCAACGTCAAGCTGAAGCTGCCGGCGCCGAAGAGCTTTACACTCGACGGCAAGATCGTGTTCCCGACCGAGCAGATCCAGCGCATCATCGCCGCCGCGAAAGAAGGAAAATCGCTGCTCGAGCTCTCCGTCTATGACGGATCCGATGACGGCCAGAAGGTCTACAACACGCTGACCGTGATCGGCCAGCCGATCCCCGCCGACCGCGCTACCGCGTCCGATCCATCCACGTCGGACGAGCACATGAAGTCGCTCAAGCGCTGGCCGGTCACTGTCAGCTATTTCGACCGCGACGCCCAGCAGAAGGAAGGCGAGCAGACGCCGGTCTATGCGATGTCCTTCGAGCTCTATGAGAACGGCGTCTCGCGACAGCTCGTGCTCGACTACAACGACTTCGTGATCTCGGGCGCGATGGGCAAGTTCGACGTCAAGGACAGCAAGCCCTGCAATTGAGCTCAGCCGTCATTCCGGGGCTCGCGAAGCGAGAACCCGGAATCTCGAGATTCTCAGGAGCGCAATTGCGCTCCGTAGTTCGGTCCTGCGGACCGCCCCGGAATGACAGCGAAAGTTATTCGGCCGATTTTCTTCCGCTGGCGTCATTGCGAACGCAGTGAAGCAATCCAGAATCTCTCCGCGAAAGGATTCTGGATTGCTTCGTCGCAAGAGCTCCTAGGAATATCGGGACTGGCTCTCCGTTCCCTCTCCAGCTACGCTCTCTCCCAACCACAAACTCCGGGAGCCATCCTATGCCCAAGCTCGACCATCTCCGCCCCAGCGGCCTGCATCACAATCCCGCTTATTCCCACGTCGTCACCGCTTCCGGTGCGCGCACCATCTACATCTCCGGTCAGGTCTCGGTGGACGAGGAGGGACGGATCGTCGGCGAAGGCGATATCGCCGCGCAGACGACGCAGGTGATGCAGAATCTCGGCCACGCCTTGAAGGCGGCGGGCGCAAGCTATTCCAACATCGTCAAGATCACGACCTTCGTCGTGAACTACAAGCCGGAGCTGCGTCCCGTCATCGGCAAGGCCCGTTCCGCCTTCTTCGAAGGCATGGAGCCGCCCGCAAGCACGCTCGTCGGCGTCTCCGCGCTCGCCGCGCCGGAATGGCTGATCGAGATCGAGGCGATCGCCGTTGCGGATTGAGGTTTGGATCCAGAAGCCCGAATGAAGCGCCAGCGTAATCCGGGCTACGTTGACCTCGGGCTGGACATCTCTCGCAGAACGGCCATCGCCTCGTCGGTCCGGTCAACCGGCACGAAGAGATGGTCGTGGTGGAAGGCTGACACGGCGTTCACGCTGATGCCGGCTTTGGCGAGACGGGCCGTGATCGCCGCCAGAAAGCCCACCGCATCGAGCGCGGAGTGAACCGTCAAGGTGATCAGGCGCGAGGGAAATTCATGGCGCAGCCCGGCACGTTCGGCCTCCTCGCGCAGTATCACCAGCGTTGTTCCTTCGCCTTCGCGGAACGTCAGCATCGGGCAGATGGTGGTTGGAATGCTCGCACTCGGCGCAAGCGTGCAAAACACGAAGATGCCGTCCAGGATCTCCGGCCTCATGTTACTCAGCAGCGCGTCGAGATCGCGTTCGCCTGTCACAGTGCCAGTCCCCGAACCGGTAAGATCGTTTGAGCCCCTGCGAAGCTAGCGGCGCCAGCGGCTGTTGAAGTCCTGGTCAACATACCTTTGTATATCTCCTCCAATCCTTCTCATGCGCTGATCCTTACGCTGGTACAATTGAGCGACGGCGGGAGATTCTTACAATTTGAGTCCGCTCGGGTCACTGCGAGGAAGCTCAAATGAACGTCGTCATTCGAAAGCTCAACGGCTTGTGGCACCTCATCGTCGGGTCTTGCCAGATCCGAACGCCGTTCCTGGAGACTCAGGATCGGCAGCTGGTCGTTCAGTATGCCCGGCGCGCCTATCCGGGTGCACGGATATTCGAACGCGACTGAGTCGAGCAGGACTAGATCACTCCTGCGCCTTCTCCGGCCCGTCATACGCGATGCCACGGATCACCGCGGCGCTGCCGAACTTCTTGCGCAGGGTGTCCACCGCGCGTTCGGCGTGGGCGGCGCGGCGGTCGAGCATGTCGGTGTCGTCGGCGGGCGAGCCCTCGCGCAGCGCGCTGACGCCGGCACCCATCAGGCGGAAGGCGGTGCCGTCGATCTCCCTGGCCAGCATCTCGCGGCAGATCGAGAATATCTTTGCGGCGAGCTGGGTCGGGGCGGCGATCGACTGCGAGCGGGTGCGCTGGCGGAAATCGGCGGTCTTCAGCTTCAGCGTGACGGTCGAGCCCGCAAGCTCGCTGCTCTTGAGGCGAGACGAGGTCTTCTCGCAGAGCCGCCACAGGATCTTCTCCAGCGTCGGGAAATCGCGGATGTCGGTCTCGAAGGTGGTTTCGCTTGAAATCGTCTTGGCGCCGCGGTCGGGCTCGACGCGGCGCTCGTCGATGCCGCGGGCGAGCCGCCACAGCCTGCGGCCGTCGCTCGGAAACTGCCGCATCATCTCGATCTCGTCGGCCTTTTGCAGGTCGGCGATGATGCGGAAGCCGCGCTGCACGAGGCGCTCCTGCGTCGCCGGCCCCACGCCGAAGATGAAGCCGACCGGCCTCGAAGCCAGCATCAGACGGGCTTCCTCCTGGTCGAGCGCGGCAAAGCCGCGGGGCTTGTCGAGGTCGGAGGCGATCTTGGCCAGGAACTTGTTGCAGGACAGGCCGACCGAGACGGTGATGCCGATGTCGCGCTCGACGTCGCGGGCAAAGCGCGCCAGTACCTTTGCCGGGATCATGCCGTGCACCCGTTCGGTGCCGGAGAGATCGAGGAAGGCCTCGTCGATCGAGAGCGGCTCGACCAGCGGCGTGAGCGCCTGCATGGCCTGCCGTACCTCGCGGCCGACCCGGACATACTTCGCCATGTCCGGCCGGATCACGGTCGCATGGGGGCAAGCCTCCAACGCCATGTACATCGGCATCGCCGAGCGCACGCCATAGGTGCGCGCGATGTAGCAGGCGGCCGACACCACGCCGCGTTTTCCCCCGCCGATGATGACGGGCTTGTCGGCGATGTCAGGGTCGTCACGTTTCTCGACCGTCGCATAGAAGGCGTCGCAGTCGATATGGGCGATGGTCAGCGAGGCGAGCGCCCTGTGGCGGACGAGGCGAGGGGAACCGCAGGCCGAGCAGCGCCGCACGCCCATATCCAGATCGGCCAGACAGTCCCGGCAGAAGCAGCGGGGCCCGGCCGGATCGGGGATGCTCACGGCACGTCGCGCTCCCAGGAAGGGTCGCCAAGCGCGTCGCCGAGGACCTGCCGCGCTGCAGCAACGTTGGTCGGATGCAGTTCCGCGGCCTGCGCAAAGGCCTTCACGGTGGCGTCATCGCGCAGCACGAAATCGAGCACGCTGAGGAGGAAATTCGGATCCGCAGCGGCATTGCGGAGGGTCTCCGGACCCACCCCGGTCTCGGCCAGGAACAGGCCCAGCCGCTCGGGCTCGCCCGCGACAAAGGATAGGGCCTGAATCGCAACGATTTCAGCGACTTCGCGGGGGTTGTGAACAGGCTTTTTCACGGGCCCGATTTGCCTTTCCGTTAACTTTCGGTGTCTACTTTGCATCATGCCCGAGTCTCGTGCCTGAGTCTTGCGAGGCGAGGCAAGCAACTGGAAACCACATCGCAGAAAGTGGCCCCTCGGGTTTAACGAAACTCAAGCGAATCTGAGGCTAGTTTGAATCCAGTTTTCGAAGCGCCGGGAAGCGGCGTCTGAGGCGTCACATGTATCCGGCTTCGTGCCAATCAGGAGGGCGGGATGGCTAAGACCGTCCTGATCGTGGAAGACAACGAGCTCAACATGAAGCTCTTCCGCGACCTGTTGGAGGCCCACGGCTACCAGACCTCCGGCACCAGCAACGGCTACGAGGCGCTCGATCTCGTTCGCAAGATGCGGCCCGACCTCGTGCTGATGGACATCCAGCTGCCGCAAGTCTCTGGGCTCGAGGTGACGCGCTGGATCAAGGACGATCCTGAACTGCGCACCATTCCCATCGTCGCGGTCACGGCATTCGCGATGAAGGGCGACGAAGAACGCATCCGCGAGGGCGGCTGCGAGGCCTATTTGTCCAAGCCGATCTCGGTCGGCAAATTCATTGAGACGGTCCGGCGTTTTATCGGATAGGAAGTGAGTTCAAAGTGTCCGCGCGTATCCTGGTTGTCGATGACGTTCCCGCCAACGTCAAACTCCTCGAGGCCCGCCTGTCCGCCGAATATTTCGACGTCATGACCGCCTCGAACGGCACCGAGGCGCTGGCGATCAGCCGCCGCGCCGAATGCGACATCATCCTGCTCGACGTGATGATGCCCGACATGGACGGTTTCGAAGTCTGCCGCCGCCTCAAGACCGATCCGGCAACGCATCACATTCCCGTCGTCATGGTGACGGCGCTCGACAGCCCCGCCGACCGCAATCGCGGGCTGGAAGCCGGCGCCGACGATTTCCTCACCAAACCCGTCTCCGACGTCGTGCTGATCGCGCGCGTGCGCTCGCTGACGCGGCTGAAGATGATGACCGATGAGCTGCGCATGCGCGCCATCACCTCGCTCGAGATCGGCATGCAGGCGCCCGAGCGCAGCGCCGTGGCCGACACCGGCAAGGGCGGCCGCATCCTCCTGGTCGACGATCGCGAGTCCTCCTATGAGCGGCTGGCGACCATCCTCGCCGCCGAGCACACCATCGACGTCGAGCCGAATCCGACGGAGGCGCTGTTCCACGCCGCCGAGGGCAATTACGACCTCCTGATCGTCTCGCTCGACCTCAACAATTTCGACGGCCTCAGGCTGTGCAGCCAGGCGCGCTCGCTGGAGCGCACGCGGCACGTGCCGATCCTCGCGATCGCCGATCCCGAGAATTCGACGCGGCTGCTGCGCGGCCTCGAGATCGGCGTCAACGACTATCTGCTGCGTCCGATCGACAAGACCGAGCTCCTGGCCCGCGCCCGCACCCAGATCCGCCGGCGCCGCTACACCGATCATCTGCGCGACAACGTGCAGAACTCGATCGAGATGGCGATCACCGACGCGCTCACCGGCCTGCACAATCGCCGCTACATGGAGAGCCATCTGGCAACGCTCGCCGAGCAGGCCTCCACCCGTGGCAAGCCGCTGGCGCTGATGATCCTCGACATCGACTACTTCAAGTCGATCAACGACAATTACGGCCACGACGCCGGCGACGACGTCCTGCGCGAGTTCGCGGTGCGCGTGCGCAAGTCGATCCGGGGCATCGATCTCGCCTGCCGCTACGGCGGCGAGGAGTTCGTGATCGTGATGCCGGAGACCGATCTGCACGTCGCCGGCATGGTCGCCGAGCGCCTGCGCCGCTCGATCGCGGGCGAGCCCTTCGCGATCCACAAAGGAGCGAAGCGCATCGAGGTCACGATCTCGATCGGTCTCACCACGCTGGAGCGGAAGGGCGAGGCGGTCGCCGACGTCCTAAAGCGCGCCGACACCGCGCTGTACCGGGCCAAGCACGACGGCCGCAACCGGGTGGTGTCGCAGGCGGCATGAGGCTGCCTGCGTACAAGAACTGCGAAAACAACCCCATGCACAGTAGCCGGCGTTAGCCGGATCAATGGGTTATCCGGGCTGCAAAGAGGCATGCGCTGGTGGCAGCGTAGTTTGACTTGTCGGGCAAAACAGGCGCATGTTGGTAGGGTCGGATAGTGGGGCTGCTGCTGCTGCTACACCCCAGCTGTCGTCCCCGCCTGGTGCGCAATTGCGCACGGGGGCGGGGACCCATAACCCCAGGGAGGGGTTATCGCGCGAGCTGGTCACCACGAGTCTTCGCCAAACAATGGCCTGTGGTTATGGGTCCCGAATCTGCGCTCCGCTTCGCTGCGCTTGTCCGGGACGACAGTGATTTTGTGGCGCCTACTTGCGTCCCTTCGCCAGCTTCCCATCCCCCACATCCACCCCCGCATTGCGCAGCAGCACCTTCGCCGCTTCCTTCGCGGCGCGCGCCATCGCCGGATCGTCACGCACCAAGTCCTGCGCGATGGAGCCGTCGACCAGGAGCACCAGCTGCGTTGCGAGCGCATCCGCATCGGCCACACCGAGCTCGTTCAGGCGGTCGCGAAACCAGAGGCGGCGGCTTTCCTTGAAGGCCACCGCGATCTTCTTCACCGCGCGATCCTGGGGGCCCAGCTCGGCGACCGCGTTCACGAATGGGCAGCCGCGAAAGTCCTTGGCCGCAAAGCGCCGCTCCAGCGAATCGAAGGTGGCGAGAATCTGCTCGGCCGGCGGCTTGTCGGAGGGGCGCGCGCTTACGAAGCGGCGCTCGAGATAGGCCGCGATCAGCGCGTCCTTGGACGGGAAATGGTTGTACAGCGTGCGCTTGCTGATGCCGATCTCGGCCGCGATGGTGTCGACGCCGATCGCGCGAATGCCTTGCAGATAGAACAGCTTGTCGGCGGTCTGAAGGATCCGCTCTCTCATCGTCTGTGGGGCGGGCGGGGGAGCCATGCAGCGGAATGCGTCCTGTTCGCTTGACAGCACCGGCCGACTATAGCCTAAGTACACAGGTCTGTGTAACCAAAATCAACCGATGTCGCAGACGACGGCACGCGTGCCGCGCCGCCGAGGGAGAGAAATATGCCCCTGTTGCAGGTCCTGCGTCCGACATTGCCGATCCTGATCGGCGCCTCGATCATGCTGACGCTCAGCATGGGGCTGCGGCAGAGCCTCGGCATCTTCATGCAGCCGCTGACGCATGACATTCACATTTCGATCTCGGATTTCACGCTGGCGCTGGCCGTGCAGAACCTCGCATGGGGCTTTCTCCAGCCGCCCGTCGGTGCGCTCACCGTGCGCTATGGCTTCCGACCGATCATGATCGCGGGCGCGCTGATGTACATTGCGGGGCTCGCGCTGATGGCAACCGCGAACGGGCTCGTCAGCATCATGATCGGAGCGGGCGTGCTGATCGGCACGTCGCTGGCCTGCACCGCCGCCGCGATCGCGATGTCGGTGGCGGCGCGTGCGGTGCCGGAAACGGTGCGCTCCACCGTGCTCGGCATCGTCTCCGGCGCGGGCTCGCTCGGCGCGCTCTTGTCGGCGCCGATCGGGCAGGTGCTCAACGAGGGGTTTGGCTGGCGCATCGGGCTCGCCGGCTTCGTCATCATGTCGGTGCTGATGATCCCCGCCGCCTGGTATGCCGGCCGCGTCGATAAGGTGCCGCTGCCCAAGCCGGCCGCCGACGAGATCGGCGATGCGACCGCAGCGTCGGTGACGAAGGCGGCATTCGGCAATGCGTCCTTCGTGGTGATGACCTGTGCCTATCTCGTCTGCGGCATGCAGCTCGTGTTCCTCACCACGCATCTGCCGTCGTATCTGGCGATCTGCGGGCTCGATCCGATGCTCAGCGCGCAGACGCTCGGCATGATCGGCGGCTTCAACGTGCTGGGCTCGCTGTTCTTCGGCTGGGCCGGCCAGCGCTGGAACAAGCTGGCACTGCTCGGCGGCATCTACATCCTGCGCTCGCTGGCGCTCGCCTGGTACTTCACGCTGCCGGCGACGCCGTTCTCGACGCTGCTGTTCGGCGCCATCATGGGCTTTTTGTGGATGGGCGTCGGCCCGCTGGTCGCGGGCGCGGTCGCGGAGATGTTCGGCCTGCGCTGGCAGGCGATGATCCAGGGCCTCGCCTTCATGAGCCACCAGATCGGCAGCTTCCTCGGCGCCTATGGCGGCGGGGTGCTCTACGACACGCTCGGCTCCTACACCATGGCCTGGCGCATCGGCGTGGCGCTCGGGCTCGCCGGCGGCATCGTGCAGGTCGCGTTTGCACTGATCCGCCCGTCGCAGCCGCCGGCACCGGTGCTGAAGGCGGCGTAAGCGCGAGGAGGGGACTCAAAGAACGTCTGCTTGGGAGTTTGGAACTGATGCCGCGTTGCTTCGTCGCAATCGACAGATTGTGACTCAAGCCGACGTAGCGCAGGAACGCGCTGCGGGCCGTTTTTTGACCGGAAACGTCCATCACCCTTCCGGCACGCTAGCGAGGCGGAAGCCTTCACACGCGCGCTCGACCCCAGCAAGGAAAGCTCGATTGTCGCTTTGTTGTGCAGTGACGAAGCGACGGATGGTGAAACCTGAGTTGAGCGCAAGTCCCGTTCTTGCAGCGGTTCGCGCCTCATCGAGCGCGCCGGTCAGGCCTAACGCAGCGGCGAGCGCCAAATGAGCGAGAGGAAAGTTTCGATTCGCCTCGGTGCTTCGTCGTAGCCAACTGACCGCTTCGACGTCCGAACCCAGCTGTAGCTTGGCCACGCCTACAAAACACGCCCATAGGTAGGTCTCAACGTCCCGAGGGGAGAGACGTAAAGCCTCCAGTATATGGCCTTCGGTCTCGGCAGCGCGCCCCATATAGAATTTGGCAAAACCAAGGGCCGCATGAGCGCTGGGCCTGTTCGAATCCAGCGCCAAGACATGCTCGAATTCACGGATGCCTTGGGCGGCCCGGTTCGTAAAGATCTGGATCCAACCCCGAGTCAAGTGGGCTGAAGTATGGTTCGGCCTGATCGACAATGCCTTATTCACCATCGCCTCGGCCGCTGCAAACCGCGCAGGCCCGTCATCCGTCGTAAAGCTGGCTCCAACGGCCCTATCAACATTTGCCAGGCCAATCATTGCTTCGACGTTGCCGGGGTCGAACTCTAGAGAGCGTTCGAAGAAGCTCCGCGCTTGCGTCACGCATTCAAGGCTAAACCCGTTCATCAACCAAGCCCGGCCTTGGAAGTACAAATCCATCGCATCAGGGTGCGGCGTACGCTCTGCTCGTCGCGCCTCAGCCTCGATGAGTTGGGCACCTAATGTGTTGGCGAGCCTCGATACGATTTCGTCCTGCATGTCGAACAGGTCGACGACAGGCTTCTCGAATCGCTCGCCCCAAAGATGCTGGCCGCTGATAGCATCAATCAACTGCACGTTTATGCGAAGCCGCTTACCGCTGCGTTGCACTGAACCTTCGAGCACGTAGCGAACGTTTAATTCGCGGCCGACTTGCCGTACATCGACTGCCCTAGCCTTGTATGAGACGGCGCTGTTCCGCGCGATTACAAATGAACCAGCGATGCGCGACAAGTCCGTGGTCAAACTGTCGGTTACACCATCCGCGAAATAGTCCTGCTCACGATCACCGCTCAGATTCGTGAAGGGTAGCACGACGATGGATAGGCGCGGCGGCGTGTCGCCAGTCCGCTCGACTGCGCGAACCGTCTCATTTGCGGGCCTCCGGGCTTCCTGCGCTGCACCAACGAAGCGAAAACCTTTGCGCGGCAATGTTTTGATCAACTGCTGTTTCTCGCCGGTGTCGCCGATGGCGCTCCGGGCGGCATTGATGCGCGTCGTCAGAGCGGCGTCCGAGACGATGCGACCATTCCAGACGCCAGCGATGAGGTCGTCCTTACTGACGACACGTTCCCTGTTCCGGATCAAATAGTTCAGAAGGTCAAATACCTGCGGCGCGATAGAGATTGTCTCGGCTCCTTGCCGCAACTCCCGCCGTTCCGTATCCAGCGTGAAATCCGAAAAGGAGTAAAGCAAATGCATCCTCCTGCGGTACGATCCCACCCGTGGAGCTGATATGTAAGCAGACGGTAAGGAGAATGGAAGGCGCCCGTAAAGCGCTTCTCGTGACCTCGGCGCATCCTCGTACGCAGCTGAACTGCATGAACTGCTTGCGGATCTCGCGTCACGAGGGAGGATGTCATGTGGCGGATGGCTGTACTGACGTGGGCTGCCACTGCAGCGAGGCTCTTGATCTGGGTCGTATGCGTTCTCGCCTCTGCGAACCGCGCTCACGCTCAATGCTCGGCGCGCGATGTGTTGCAGAGGCAGTTAGTACTCAAGGCGGCGCCCGTTGTCCCGACACGCACGGGTCCGGTAACGTCCGTTTCGGATGTTGCCGAATGGAAAACGATCAGCATCGGGACGTTCCCGGATACGTTTGCTCTCCTCACCGCACTGAGTGCGACGGGTTGCGGCGTCGGTAACTCGGCTGCGGAGGCTCTTGCCCGACCTGCGTTTACGCTCAGCGGCACCAGAACGGCGGTAACACTTCTGACAGTGACCGCGGCCGATCTGGGCTTCCGGGGTGAGACGGTGCCATTGCTGCAAATCTACGAACTCGCGCAGCAACTGGGCTTCAGGCTTGCACCGCCCGAAATCGCTCCGCAGCTCAGACTTCAATATCTGGACCAGCCCGTAGGTGAGTTTCTCGTTATCGGGATGAACCCGATCCGGACATGGGCTGGTGAAGAGGTCATCCTGACCGTCGCAAACGGGGGAGCGGGTCTCATTCTCATCGGCCAGGATGGACGCGCCGACGCGGAAATACCAGTGACCTCCCGCTTCGTGTTCCTGCGTTCCTTGCCGATTACGCCAGCTGTGCTGAATCGAAACTGATTTTCCGAGATGGCCGAGGTGACTAAATGCTGGCGATCAGAGCGACGAAGCGCTTGGCAGCTCAAATCTGCCTGCTGCTACTGCTAGTGTCGACCGCAACATTTGCGCGAGATGACGGACGCTATGCGAATTCCCCGCTGAAGCCCTGGTTCGAGAGTCTGCAAAGCGAATTCGGGAAGTGCTGTGAAGACTCCGACGCCTACGTGGTCTCCGAACCGAATTGGAAGTCGGATCACGGACAATACCGCGTTCGCATCGACGACGAATGGGTGCTCGTGCCAGACGGCGCTGTCATCAAGCAACCCAATCTTGCAGGACGGACCATGGTCTGGAAGCACTACATCGATGGACATCCTCGTGTCCGCTGTTTCATTCCGGGCAGCATGACGTGATTCGTCGACCATCGTTTAGTGCAGTGATAGAGCGGAAGTCGGCGGCACCCGGCCAAGCCGACTTGAATGATCATGGGCGGCGTGGAGCCAACGCTTCCGAAACCCCACCCCGTCCTCGTTATCCAGCCGGTCTCCAATGTGCTAGTTTGAAGCTGGCGATCGGCTACTTCCAGGCTTGGCGCACGGGCGCGGGACACGAGACTGCGACGCAGTCTGGCGGGGGAACTGTTGGGTGAAACAGGGGAGAAGGCCCATGAAGGATCTGGCTGGACGGACCGCCTTCGTGACGGGGGCTGCCTCGGGGATTGGCCTCGGGATCGCGACCGCGTTGTCACAGGCCGGGGTGAAGGTCATGCTCTGCGACATCGAGGAACAGGCGCTGAAAAAAGCGGTCGCGGACCTGAAGACACGGACCAACGTCGATGTCGATGACGTGAAAGCCGACGTCTCGCTCAAAGGCGAACTTCAGGCGGCAGCGGACACGACCATCGCGCGGTATGGCAAGATCCACATCTTGGTCAACAATGCGGGCGTGGGCGGCGGCGGCCCGTATGGTGAGTGGACCGATGCCGGTTGGGACTGGGTCCTCGGCGTCAACCTGAGGTCGGTGATCTGGGGCTTCGAGATTTTCGGTCCGCTGATCGAAGCGCATGGCGAAGGAGGGCAGGTTGTTTCCACAGCGTCCGTGGCCGGGCTGATTCCGGGACCAAGTCCGGCGTACGACGTGAGCAAATACGGAGTGGTGGCGCTGTCCGAAGGAATGCGTAAGGTCCTCGCGCCGAGAAAGATCGGAGTCTCTGTTCTGTGTCCGGGCATAGTTCGCACGCAGATCATGAACTCCCGGCGCAACGTGCCGCAGCGATTTGCCGGGGCCGTCGGCAATCCTCCGCCGACGGAAGGACCTCGCGCCGAGTTCATCAAGGCATTCGAGGAACGGATCAGCTGCGGCATTGATC
This sequence comes from Bradyrhizobium genomosp. I (2014), assembly GCF_000261685.1. Taxonomy (GTDB): domain Bacteria; phylum Pseudomonadota; class Alphaproteobacteria; order Rhizobiales; family Xanthobacteraceae; genus Bradyrhizobium. Next base: position 21,940 of record NZ_AJQE01000241.1, read on the forward strand.
CGCTCTACGTGGGCGAGTTGGTCTGCGAGGCCATCGAAAACGACTGGCCTTACATTTTCACCGATACCGAGCACGAACCCTACATCGACGAGCGCTTCGCGGCGATCAAGCAGGGCTTCGACCGCATCCGCGGCCGAACGCCGCGACGCTAGCTCTCGTGTCTGCTCAGAGTTGTCGGTCACCAAGCGACCCAGGGGATGCGGTCGCTTAGTCGATGCCGCTTCGAGAAGGTTCATGCGGCTCTCGAAAATTTCGCCGCTCCTCAGGGCTTGTATCCAGTCATAGGATCGGTTCTCCGGGCACAATGGCTTTGGCCCCATCGCTGAACGGCTGCGTTGGCGTCAAGGGCCGAGCTGCTGGTCGAATCCGGTCATTGCCGCAAACAAAAGGCACAGGGGGGACGATCATGTCCGCGTTACCACGCCGCGATTTCCTGGCACTGTCGACATCCGTTGCTACGGTCGGCCTCACCGCGCCGGTGCGGGCGGCGATGGGCCCGAACGACAAGTACGATCTGGTGATCCGCGGCGGCGAGGTGCTCGACGCCAGCCAGTCACTGCGCGCCAGACGCGATATCGGCATCCGCTGGGGGGTAATCGAGACGGTGCAGGAAACCATTCCCGCCGAGCGTGCGCTGAAGAGCATCGACGCCTCAGGCAAGCTCGTGATGCCCGGCCTGGTCGATCTGCATTGTCACGTCTATCCTTACGGCTCGGCGATCGGCATTCCCGCTGACGAGCTCGTGCAGTTCCAGGCCACGACGACCGTCGTTTCGGCAGGCGATGCCGGGGTCAACAATCTGGCGGCGCTGCGCCGGTTCATCGTGGCCCAGACCCGGGCGCGGATGTACGCCTTCGTCCATATCGCCAATAACGGCCTGTCGGCGTTCCCGGCTGCCGAGCTGTACAATATCGACGTCGCACAGACCGAAGCCTGCGCAATGGCGCTCGCCGAGAACGCTGATTTCCTGCTTGGGGTCAAGGTGCGTATGTCGGAGAACGTGATCTACAAGCACGGGCTCGAGCCGCTGAAGCGCGGCATCCAGGCGTGCGAGATGTGCGGCTGGCCGGCCAAGATGATGGTGCATATCGGCGGCGTCGAAACCAAGGAGCTGATGTCGCAGATTCTCGATCTGCTGCGCCCGGGTGACGTGCTGACGCATGCCTATTCCGGCGCTCCTAACATGTCCAACGTCTTCACCAATATCGTCCAGGACGGCAAGCTGCTGCCTGCGGCGCTGGCGGCCAAGCAGCGTGGCGTCATGTTCGACGTCGGCCATGGCGGCGGCAGCTTCGACTTCACCGTGGCGGAAGTGGCGATCCCCGGCGGATGCACGCCGGACACGATCTCCTCCGACATCCACGTCTTCTCCGGCAATTCGCCGGGCATTCCGTTCCTGCCCAATGTGATGAGTAAGTTCATGACGCTCGGCTTTACGTTGGAGCAGGTGGTCGCGATGGCCACCACGGCGCCGGCGAAAATCATCAATCGCGCGCCGAAGATCGGTACCCTGCAAGTCGGTGCGCCCGGCGATGTCGCCATCATGGAGCTGGTGGAGGGACCGGTCAGCTTCGTCGACACCCGCAACAACAGGAGGGAAGGGAAGGCCTATCTCAAGCCGATCCAGACCGTGATCAACGGGGTGCCCTTCGGCCGGCCTTATCAAGCGCCGTTCGCGGTCAGATAGAGAGGCGGCCGACGGCGCGCATCTCGGCCGTTCATCTCTCGAGCCTTCCGACGCGATGCCGTGCATCGCATGTCTCGTATCCGAGCGACGACGGCTTGTCGTGGCTCGGAGATTGCGTGTCAAGACGCGAGAGCAGAGGGCTGGTGCTCAACCGCAGCAGAAGACCTGCGGCGAGGAAGAATTAACGCGAGCGTCCCGAGCGCTTGAGATCGGCGACCTTGAACCTGTTGCCGGCCTGCTGGCTGCTGCAGAACCAGTGGGCTTTGTTTCGAAACTCGCCGAGGAACACCTTCGTCTCGACACAATTCTCGTAGGATGAATGGGTGATGGTGTCTCGGCACGTTGGCGACAGGGGTCCATAGTTCAGGCCGCCACCCGACTCGCTGCATCCAATCCAGGGCTCGTTGCCGTGCCGGAAGCTTGATGCACAGCCGCCGTTGCAACTGCTGGCGACTTTCTCCAGGCTGGCAATCCTCCCCATCACAGAACCCGGCGCATACGAAGGCGCACGCGCGGTTGACGTTTGAACGTTGGCGCGGTCCGGCGGGATGCCGTTGTGCTTGCTCCCCGTTCAGACACGTGCGGTCTTGCCACCTGTTGCGGCGCATCGACCGTGACAGGGGGAAGCGTGGCGGCGGGGCCCGTTGGGATTTGCGATGCTGCCGGGGCGCACAGCAAAACCGTCGACAAGGCAGCGATGGTTGAGGGCACGCCGCAGCGCCGGGAGGCGAGACGGCCAAAATAAAACGGGGCCATGGAGGCCCCGCAAAACGCTTCGACGCTTGAGCGGATCTTACTTGATCTTGGCTTCGCGGAATTCGACGTGCTTGCGCGCGACCGGATCGTACTTCTTCTTGACCAGCTTGTCGGTCATGGTGCGCGAGTTCTTCTTGGCGACGTAGTAGAAGCCGGTGTCGGCCGAGGACACGAGCTTGACCTTGATGGTGACCGCTTTGGCCATGTTCTGAACCTCAGAAAATTGGGGAATCTGGAGCCGGCCAAACGGCCCGCGTTGGCCGGCAACCTAGCCAGAAACCGCCTGATGTCAAGGTTTCGGAGCGTTTTCGAGCGAAGTGGGCACCGGTTCGCGTCAAGAAAACGCGTCAAAAACAACAACCTAGAGCCCCGAACGGGGCTCTAGACCCCGAAAACCGCCCAAATCGGCCCAATCAGGCCTCGAAGAACCGGTTTTTCGGCCGCGGCAGGCCCAGATTCTCCCTCAAAGTGGCCCCTTCATACTCCTTGCGGAAAATCCCGCGCCGCTGCAGCTCCGGCACGACCTTGTCGACGAAGTCGTCGAGGCCGGCAGGGACGAACGGGAACATGATGTTGAAGCCGTCGGAGCCGCGTCCGACCAGCCATTCCTCCATCTGGTCGGCGATGGTCCTGGCCGTGCCGACGAAAGACAGGCCGCCATAGCCGCCGACGCGCTGGGCAAGCTGGCGCACGGTGAGCTTTTCGCGCGCGGCGAGATCGACCATGCGCTGGCGGCCGCTCTTGCTGGCGTTGCTCTCGGGGATGTCGGGAAGGGGCCCGTCCGGATCGAATCCGGAGGCATCGGTGCCGAGGATGACGGACAGCGAGGCGATGGCGCTGTCGTAGTGCACGCGGCTGTCGAGCAGCGCGCGCTTCTCCCTGGCCTCATCGACGCTGTCGCCGACCACGACGAAGGCGCCGGGGAGGATCTTCAGATGCTCGGGGTCGCGACCGATCTTCTCGATGCGGCCCTTGATGTCGGCATAGAGCTTCTGGCCGTCGGCGAGGCTGCCGCCGCC
>NZ_AJQE01000242.1 GCF_000261685.1 Bradyrhizobium genomosp. I (2014)
TTCGGCCGCGAGCTGCTTGCCGTCCTCGGAGGCGCCGGCCTGCACGATCACCGGCCAGCCCTGCACGGGACGGGCGATGTTCAGGGGCCCGCGCACCTTCAGATATTTGCCGTTGTGGTCGAGCGTGTGCATCTTCGCGGGATCGAAGAACAGCCCGCTCTCGACATCGCGCACGAAGGCATCGTCGGCGAAGGAATCCCACAGGCCGGTGACGACGTCGTAGAATTCGCGGGCGCGCTTGTAGCGCTCGGCGTGCTCCATGTGATCTTCGAGGCCGAAATTCAGCGCCGCGTCCGGGTTCGAGGTGGTGACGATGTTCCACCCCGCGCGGCCGCCGCTGAGATGGTCGAGCGAGGCGAAGCGGCGTGCGACGTGATAGGGCTCGTCGAAGGTGGTCGAGCCTGTCGCGATCAGGCCGATGCGCTCGGTGACCGCCGAGAGCGCCGACAGCAGCGTGAACGGCTCGAACGACGTCACGGTGTGACTGCGCTTGAGCGCGTTGATGGGCATGTTCAAGACGGCGAGATGATCGGCCATGAAGAAGGCGTCGAACTTGCCGGCCTCGAGCTTTTGAATCAGCTGCTTGATATGCGAGAAGTTGAAATTGGCGTCGGGCCAGGCCCCGGGATAGCGCCAGGCGCCGGTGTGGATGCTGATCGGGCGCATGAACGCGCCAAGCTTGAGTTGCCGTTGTGCCATCGCCCGGTGTCCTGCTTCATTGTCGTTCGGAAGGACATAGGTACGGACTGCGCCAGTGCCACGGGGATCGCGCGGAACAATTTTTTGATTTTTGGGCGTTCCTCGGCATGTTCGTCATTCCGGGCTCGATGCTTCGCATCGTCCCGGAATGACGGGAAGGGCTATCGCACGCGCCGAAGACCGAACCCGGGAGGTGAGGCAATCAGCCCAAAATATCCTTCTGCATCTTGCCGCCGTAGAAATGGAAGAACGGTACCGGCGCATCGTGGCGGAGCGGACCGGTGGCAAGGCGGCTGTCGAGCTCGTTGAGCACGTTGCGCGTCATCGGATGCAGATCGGCGAGTGGTTTTGAGCCGAGCTCGACCCAGACCAGTTCGACCAGCTCGGCGTCGGCATGGATCACGCCCTCGACGCGATGTGTGATCGCGGAGGCATCCGCCGTGAAGAAGCGCGTGTCGAAGCGCTTGACGCGGCCGGGCGGGGTGATCGCGCGGGCGATCAGGAACAGGCTGGAGGGATCGGGCAGCAGGCCGGCATCGGCGAACGGCTGCCAGGGACCATCGAGCTTCGTCAGCTTGCCCTCGATCTTGCGGCCGAGACAAAGGCCGGTCTCCTCACAGGCCTCGCGGATCGCGGCGATGGCGAGCGACTTGGCGCGCGAGGCTGGCGTCTTCGGGCTGCCCTTGGCGAGATTGGCTTCCAGCTCGGCCGTGATCGGCGCCGCGCAGGGCACGCGATAGTCGGCCTTGTCGACGCGCCCGCCGGGGAAGACGAATTTCCCGGGCATGAATACCACCTTGTCGTGGCGCTTGCCGACCAGCACTTTCGGAACGGCGCCGCTGCGATCGACGAGGATCAACGTCGCCGCATCCCGTGGGCGGAAATAGGGATGATGATCGGCTTCCTTCTCCTCGTGGACCTTGGTTTTCTCCGCTGCCTGCGCAATATCCGTCATGTCCTCACCCAAACCGCTTCTTGCTTGTTGCTTACACCGGCGGAATACCATCCGGCGGGTTCTCGTCAAACCCGTGCATGCGCAGAGCCCATTGCAAGCCGACCACAGCTCCCTTGACGGGCTGCAGCAGCGCGAGCGAGGCAATGAAGGTGAAGGGCAGATAGGCCGCGAAGCTGATCCAGACCGGCGTGGTGTAGTTGGTCTCGATCCACAAAACGGCCGGCACCACGACGTGACCGACGATGACGATGACGAGATAGGCGGGCAGATCATCGGCGCGATGCGGCGTGAAATCGAGGTCGCATTTGGCGCAATGATCCGCCGTCTTCAGGAAAGCGCGGAACAGCTTCCCTTCGCCGCAGCGCGGGCATCGACCGCGAAAGCCGCGCTTCATCGCGGCAAAGAGGTCGCGCTTCTCGACGAGGCCGGTCTCGCGCGTCCAGATTTTTGGGGCCGTGCTCATCGTCACCATGCTCTACCCTTGTTGCCTTTTCCCTTGCTCTTCCCTTTGCTCTTGTCTCGGCCCTTCTTTCCCTTGCCGGATCTTTGCTTCTCGGGCTTGCGTTTTCTCTCTGGGCTGCGACCGGGATGCGGCTTGGACGATTTGCGCTGCGGACGGAACTGCCGGCGCTCCCGTGGCGATCTCTCGCTTTCCGACGACAGCAGCTCGAAGCGCAGCGCGCCTGCGATGGGAGCCGCTTCGATCAGGCGGACGTCGACGACGTCGCCCAGCTGATACATGGTCCCGCTGCGGGTGCCGACCAGGGCATGGCGGCTCTCGTCATAGTTGAAATATTCCGTGCCGAGGGATCGGATCGGGATCAATCCGTCGGCGCCGGTCTCGCTCAGCTTGACGAACAGGCCGGCGCGCGTGACGCCGGAGACGCGGCCCTGGAAGCTGGCGCCGATGCGATCGGCGAGGTGATGGGCGATCAGGCGATCGACGGTCTCGCGCTCCGCCTTCATCGCGCGCCGCTCGGTCAGCGAAATATGCGCTGCGACTTCGCTCAAGCTCTCCGGCGTCTCGCTGTCGGGCAGGGCGCCTTCGCCAAGCCCGAGCGCGCGGACTAGCGCACGGTGCACGACGAGGTCGGCATAGCGGCGGATCGGCGAGGTGAAATGCGCATAGCGGCGCAGGTTCAGGCCGAAATGTCCGTAGTTCTCCGCGGAATATTCCGCCTGCGCCTGGGCGCGCAGCACGACTTCGCTGACCAGCGGATAGTAGTCGTGGCCTTCGAGCTGGGCCAGCACGCGATTGAACAACGTCGGACGCAGCGCGCCTGATTTCGTGAAGGGAATGTCGAGCGTCTCCAGGAACTCGGAGAGTGCGTGGACCTTCTCCAGCGTCGGCTCGTCATGCACGCGGTAGATCAGCGGCAGCGACTTCTTCTCCAGCGTCTCCGCCGCGGCGACGTTGGCGAGGATCATGAATTCCTCGATCAGCTTGTGCGCGTCCAGACGCTCAGGCACCACGACGCGATCGACCGTGCCGTCGCTCTTGAGCAGGATCTTGCGCTCGGGCAGATCGAGATTGAGCGGGTCGCGCTCGTCGCGGGCGCGCTTGGCGCAGGCGTAAGCCGCGTAGAGCGGCCTCAGGATCGGATCGAGCAGGGGGCCGGTGATATCGTCAGGCTTTCCGTCGATCGCGGCCTGTGCCTGCGCGTAAGCGAGCTTCGCGGCCGAACGCATCAGGATGCGATGAAAACTGTGCGAGCGCTTGCGGCCGTCGGGGCCGAGCACCATGCGGACCGCGAGCGCGCCGCGCGGCTCGCCCGGCACCAGCGAGCAGAGATTGTTGGAGATGCGCTCGGGCAGCATCGGCACGACGCGGTCGGGGAAGTAGACCGAATTGCCGCGATCGAGCGCGTCACGGTCGAGCGCGGTGCCCGGCCGGACGTAGAAGCTGACATCGGCAATGGCGACGTTGACGATGAAGCCGCCTTTGTTGTTGGGATCGTCGTCGGCCTGCGCGTGGACCGCGTCGTCGTGATCCTTGGCGTCGGGCGGATCGATGGTGATGAGCGGGACGTCGCGCCAGTCCTCCCGGCCTTTCAGATTGGCCGGTTCGGCGGCTTCCGCCTCGCGCTCGGCGGCGGAGGAGAACTGCAGCGGAATCTCGTGGGCATAGATCGCGATCAGGCTGATCGCCTTTTCCGACTTGACCGAGCCGAGCTTCTCTTTCACGCGCCCCGAGGCGAGGCCGAAGCCGCGCGAGCGGACGATGTCGACGCTGACGAGGTCGCCATCCTGCGCGCCTTGCGTATCGGTCTTCGCGATGTTCAGCTCGCGATCGGCGAACTTCTTGTCGACGGGGACAAGCCGGCCGCCGCCTTCGGGAAGGCTGCGAAATACGCCGAGGATACGGCTCTTGGCCTTGTCGATGACCTTGATGATGCGGCCGCGATACGCCGGGCCTTCGGTCTCGTCGGACGGCTCGACGCGCAGCAGGGCGCGGTCGCCGACGCCGGCGGCGGTGCCGGGCTTGGGCCGGCGTGGCATCTCGATGAGGATCTTCGGCGGCTCGCCGCTCTCGACCTCGTCCCATTCGGCGGGGCAGGCGATCAATTCGCCGTCCGGGTCGCGGCCGGTGATGTCGGCGAGCAGCGTCGGCGGGAGCGCGTCCGGCTCGGACACCTTGTGTCGCTTCTTCTTGATGATCCCGTCGTCGGCGAGCTCGCGCAGCATGCGCTTGAGCTCGACGCGATCGGCGTTCTTCAGGCCGAACTCGCGCGCAATTTCGCGAGTTCCGACCTTTCCTGGATTTGCCTTGATGAAGGCGACGATGGCTTGCCTTTCGGGAAAGCCACGGTCTTTCGTGCGTTTCACTTAACCTCTAATTCTTTCACTCAAGTCTTGCCGGCACTCTTCTTGGCCGGAGCCTTGGTGGCGGCGGCCTTGGTCGGCGACGTTTTTGCGGTCGACGACACGGCGGCGCGCGCCTTGCTGGTGGATTCAGTTTTCGATTTGGCCGCCTTCTTCGCGGCCGGTTTCTTCGGCTTTGGCGGGGTGTCCTCGCCGTCGGCGGCCTTCTTGGCCTTGGCCGGCTTGGCCGCCTTCTTCGCTTTCGCCTTGCCCCCGCCCTTGGCGGCGCGCTCGTCGATCAGCGCGATCGCCTGCGGCAGGGTGATCGTATCCTTCTCGAACTCGGCAGGAATCGTCGCGTTGACGCCGCCGGCCGTGACATAGGCGCCGTAGCGGCCACTCTTGACGGTGACGGTGCCGAGCGTCGGGTGATCGCCGAGCGCCTTGCCGGGATCCGCACCGAAGCGGCGGCTCGGGCCCTTGGCCACCTTTTCCGCGATCAGCGTCACCGCGCGGTTGAGGCCGATGTCGAACACCTCGTCGCCGGCCTCGAGGCTCGCATAGGTCTTCTCGTGCTTCACGAACGGCCCGAAGCGGCCGAGGCCCGCCGTGATCGGCTGACCGGTCTCCGGATGCTTGCCGATCTCGCGCGGCAGCGACAACAGCTTCAACGCGAGCTCGAGATCGACATCGGCGGGCGAGGTGCCCTTCGGGATGCCGGCGCGCTTGGGCTTCTCGCCTTCCTCATAGTCCTTCTGCTCGCCGAGCTGGATGTAGGGGCCGAAGCGGCCGGCCTTGACCCAGACATCGCGACCCGTATCAGGGTCCTGTCCCAGCGAACGGTCGGCAGTCGCCTCGCCATCGGCGGCGAGCTGACGGGTGTACCGACACTCCGGATAGTTCGAGCAGCCGACGAAGGCGCCGAACTTGCCGGCCTTGAGATTCAGCCGGCCGGTGCCGCAGTTCGGGCACTGCCTGACGTCGCCGCCGTCGGCGCGGGGCGGATAGATGTGCGGCCCCAGCATCTCGTCGAGCACGTCGAGCACCTGCGCCACGCGCAGATCCTTGATGTCGTCGACGGCGCCGATGAAGTCGCGCCAGAAATCCTTCAGCACCTGCTGCCAGGAGATCTCGTTGTTGGAGATGCGGTCGAGCTGCTCTTCGAGGCCCGCGGTGAAGTCGTATTCGACGTAGCGGCTGAAGAAGCTTTCGAGGAACGCGATCACGACGCGGCCCTTGTCCTCGCCGTGCAGGCGCTTCTTCTCGAGCTTGACGTAGCCGCGGTCCTTCAGGACCTGGAGGATCGAGGCATAGGTCGAGGGCCGGCCGATGCCGAGCTCTTCCATGCGCTTGACCAGCGAAGCCTCGGAGAAGCGCGGCGGCGGCTCGGTGAAATGCTGGGTGACTGAGAGGCTCTGCCGCTTCACGGCCTCGCCCTGGCTCATCGCGGGCAGGCGGCGTGAATCCTCGTCCTCCTCGTCGTCGCGGCCTTCCTGGTAGAGGGCGAGGAAGCCGTCGAACTTGACGACCTGGCCGGTGGCGCGCAGCTCCAGCGTACGGCCGCCTGCCTTCGCCATGATGTCGACGGTGGTGCGCTCGAGCTCGGCAGATTCCATCTGGCTTGCGATGGTGCGCTTCCAGATCAGTTCATAGAGCTTCGCCTGATCGGCATCGAGCCTGCGGCTCAGGCTGTCCGGGCGGCGTGACATGTCGGTCGGACGGATGGCTTCGTGCGCCTCCTGGGCGTTCTTCGCCTTGGCCTGGTATTGGCGCGGGGCATCCGGCACATAGGCCTTGCCGTAGTCCTCGCCGATCACGTTGCGCGCCTGGGTGATTGCCTCGGGGGCGATCTGCACGCCGTCGGTCCGCATATAAGTAATGAGTCCGGTGGTCTCGCCGCCGATGTCGATGCCTTCATAAAGTCGCTGGGCGATGCGCATCGTGTGCGCCGGCGCAAAGCCATATTTGCGGCTGGCTTCCTGCTGCAGCGTCGAGGTGGTGAAGGGCGCCTGAGGATTGCGCCGGGCCGGCTTGGCATCGACCGCCGTCACGGCGTAGGTCGCCAGCTCGAGCGCCTTCTTGAAGTCCTCGGCTTCCGCGCCGGTGCCGATGTCGAGACGCTGGATCTTCTTGCCGTCGGCACCGACCAGGCGGGCCTCGAACGCTTCCCCGCGCGGCGTCAGCAGGGTCGCGATCAGCGACCAGTATTCGCGCGGCACGAACTTCTCGATCTCGAGCTCGCGGTCGCAGACGAGGCGCAGCGCCACCGACTGCACGCGGCCGGCCGAGCGGGCGCCCGGCAATTTGCGCCACAATACGGGGGAGAGGGTGAAGCCGACGAGGTAGTCGAGCGCGCGGCGCGCCATGTAGGCGTCGACCAGCGCGCCGTCGATCTGGCGCGGATGCTTCATCGCGTCCGAGACCGCCTGCTTGGTGATGGCGTTGAACACCACCCGCTCGATCTTCTGGTCCTTGAGCGCGCGTTTTTCCTTCAGCACCTCCAGCACGTGCCAGGAGATGGCCTCGCCCTCGCGATCAGGGTCGGTGGCGAGAATCAGGCGGTCGGCGCCCTTCAGCGACTTGGCAATCTCGTTGAGCCGGCCGGCCGCCTTGGGGTCGACCTCCCAGATCATCTTGAAATTGGCATCGGGATCGACGGAGCCGTTCTTCGCGGGCAGGTCGCGGACATGGCCGAACGAGGCCAGAACCTCATAGGACGAGCCCAAATATTTGTTGATCGTCTTGGCTTTCGCCGGCGACTCCACAATGACGATATTCATGTAGTTCCAGTAACTTACGGGAAAATCTCGGGCCGAAAACGAAAGGACTCGGGTCGGCCGTTTCGACCCGAACATGGGTGGTGAGGCCTCCGCTGTCAAATCGAGGGGTGTTGAAAGTCGCCTCGATGAGAAAAGTTTCATATCGAAAAAGTTGCAAAATACCACCTTGGAGTTGCGATCGATGTGGGCGTAATGTTGCCGTTGGGGCCATGGATTCGGGTGGGGTCTTGGTAACTAAGCCAAAGAAACGGACGCGCGCCGCATCAGGCGCGCGGGGAAGCTCGCGTCACGAGGAACCAGGGGAGGGCGGCGCGGACGAGGCGGTGGCCTTCATCGCCGAGCAGACCGGAGCATTGCGCAAGCTCGCCGAGCGCCACAAGCTCGACGTTCTGCATTATCTCCTGGGGATGACCAAGCTGGAGGCCGATGAGCATCTGCGGCTGCGGACCAAGCGCAAGCTGTCGTGAGGGGGTGCTTGCGGGCAGAAGCCCGGATGGAGTGAAAGCGTAATCCGGGCTCGTGCTGCCGACAAGGCGCCCCCGGATTGCGCTGTACTCCATTCGGGCTACGGGAAGCGCTCAGCGTGACGGTGCGAGATTGGGCCGCGCCGCATCACCCCTGTCATTGCGACGCAATGACGAGGCGGTGGCAGCTGCGCGCCATTACGCCGACCGCCGTCGCGATGCTGGTCGTGGCTTCAGCGTGGTGTCCGCAGGGCTGAGCAGGCGCCCATCCTCGGCGCGCATCTCAAGTTTCTTCACCGGGCGGCCTTTTTCGCGGTCGACCAGGATGGTCGCGATCTCCTCCGGGTGTTCGTCGAACTCCTCGCTCCATTGCCGCAGCGCGACCAGGATCGGGAAGGTGCCGCGGCCCTTCGGCGTCAGCAGATATTCAGAATAGGCGCTGCCGTCGGAGGCGGGGGCGGTTTCCAGAATGCCGTGGTCGACCAGCGATCGCAGGCGCGCCGACAGGATGTTCTTGGCCATGCCGAGCTTGTTCTGAAACTCGCCGAAGCGGCGCACGCCGAACAGCGCCTCGCGGATGATCAGCAGCGACCACCAGTCGCCGATCGCCTCCAGCGACCGCGCGATCGGGCAGGCATCGCCCTCGAAGCTCGTTCGTTTCACCATCGTCGTCCGTCCTGTCGCGTTCGCACGGCGTCAGCGCCGATCACGCGCTTGTGTGGTTGCATCATAAAACCAAATGGCCTAGATGGCAATGTAGTTTCATCATGCAACTACTGGAGGCGAGCGTGAGACTGAAGAACAAGACGGCCCTGATCACCGGCGGCAACAGCGGCATCGGGCTTGCGACGGCAAAACTGTTCGTGGCCGAAGGCGCCAGGGTGGTGATCACCGGGCGCAACAAGCAGACGCTGGAGGCTGCCGCGAAGGAGCTTGGGCCGAACGCGCTCGCGCTCGCCGCCGATGCCACCGACATTACGGCGACGGAAGCCGCGATCAGGCAGGGCGCGGAAAAGTTCGGCAAGTTCGACATCGTGTTCGCCAATGCCGGCATCGCCGGCGGCACGCCGCTGGGCTCGGCCACGCAGGACGTCTTCGAGAAGGTCATCAGCACCAACCTGACCGGCGTGTTCTTCACCGTGCAATCGGCTCTGCCGTATCTCAACGACAATGCCTCGATCATCCTCAACGGCTCGGTGATATCAGTGCTCGGCATTCCCGGTTACTCGGCTTACGGCGCCGCGAAGGCCGGCGTGCGGGCGATGGCGCGGATCATGGCCTCGGAGCTGTCGCCGCGCGGTATTCGCGTCAACGTCGTGGCGCCCGGTGCGATCCGCACGCCGATCTGGGGGCCAGCGACGGCAACGCCGGAAGCCGAGAAGGCGTTCGAGAAACGGATCGCGCTATCGACGCCGCTCGGCCGCATCGGTGAAACCGATCACGTCGCAAAGACGGTGCTGTTCCTCGCCTCCGATGATTCCGCGCATGTGCAGGGCCAGGAAATCTTCGTCGACGGCGGCGCGGTGGCCTCCCCGAGCGGCGCGCCGATCTATCGCGGCTGATCAAATCAAGTGCAAATTGAATCGGCCGGCGCCGTGTGATTGCGCCGGCCGGTCCGGCGTCTTGCAGGACGCATTGACTGAAGCCATGCGTGAGGCGTTGGACCTTTGCGCCTGCCGCAAAGACCCTTTATTATTATGGGCAGGGACAGACAGACTCACGATTTGAGGGAGTCGGTTATGTTGAAAGCAGCCCGCATTTTCTCGTCGATTTCGTCACCGCGCGTTTTCACCGAAAGATCCGCCATTCCGACCGGGCGTTCCGACACGTCCGAGTTCGTCGCCATCGTGTTGTTCTCCGGGATCGGTCTGTTCGTCTCGCTCGTTGTCGTGATCCTGGGCATACAGGGCGCTTGGCCTTAGCTTTGCAGATCGTGCAGCCGTCAGCCGCCGCGCAGTCCGGCGGCGGCTGATTTCGGCGCGGCGTCAGGCCGCGTGCAGGCTGGTAGCCGCCTGAAGCGCCCCCGCAAGTGCTTTCTCGCGGTGATCCGGTCCGACCTGGATGCCGTCGGCGATGATGAACTCGGCATTGTGGATGCCCATGAACCCGAACACACCGCGCAGATAGCTTTCGAGGTGCTCCAGCGCTGCGGCGGGCGAGCCCGCGCCGTAATAGCCGCCGCGCGAGATCGCGACGATCACGCGCTTGCCGCCGGCGAGCCCCTCCGGCCCGGCCGCGCCATACTTGAATGTCTTCCCCGCCACGAGGACGCGGTCGATCCAGGCCTTGAGCTGGCTCGGAATCGTGAAGTTGTACATGGGTGCACCGATGACGACGATTTCGGCGTCCAGGAACTCGTCCAGCACGGCCGCGCTTGCGGCAAGGTCAGGCGCCAGCTCCGCCGGCACGGGGGCGCCCTGCGCGGCCGCGAGATGCGAGCCGGAGAGATGGGCCAGCGGCGTCTGGGTCAGGTCGCGATAGACAACCTGAAGCGATGGGGTCGCCTGCCTGAGACGGTCGACGATGGCGGCGGAAACCTGCCGGCTGACGGAGTGGGGGCCGAGCACGCTGGAGTCGATATGGAGGAGTTTCATTTGGGGTCACCCTGGTATAGGTTTGTAACCAGCGCTACATGAGTGACTATCGAAATTCCCGCAAGAACGCACTTTTTTGAGCCATGGGCACATCATTGAAACCTGAGAACATCGATCTGCCTGCTCCGCCGAGGCTGAACCCAAGTCCAAATCCAAGTCCAAATCCAAGGCCAAATCAGAGCCCAGATCCAATGCCGGATCCCAACCACGCGGACTGCCGCGGGGTCGCCTCCATACTGTCCCGCGTCGGCGACAAATGGAGCGTGTTCGTCATCATGATGCTCAGCGACGGACCAAAGCGCTTCAACGAGCTGAAGCGAATGATCAACGGCATCTCGCAGCGGATGCTGACCCTGACGCTGCGTGGCCTCGAGCGCGACGGTCTCGTCACGCGCACGATCTTCCCGACCATTCCGCCGCGGGTCGACTATGAGCTGACTGACCTCGGCCGCGGTCTTCAGCAGCCGGTGAAGGCCCTCGGCGAGTGGGCGATCGAACATCAGGTGCAGATCGCGGCAGCACGCACGCGGTTCGATGCGCGCAACGAGGGTTAGGACGTGATCAATCTCGGTTCACCGATGCGAGCCGACTGTCACCTCCCACTGAGGGGCACGCGCTTTACCCTCCCCTGGAGGGGGAGGGTCGGCTCACATGAGCGCAGCGAAATGTGAGACGGGGTGGGGTGACAGTCTCTCCTCATCGAACGCTGCCCGAGTGGAGAGATCACCCCACCCCGCTCGCGCTGCGCGCGATCGACCCTCCCCCTCCAGGGGAGGGTAAGCTCTTTAAAGCAGCGACACCAATCCGCCGCCGTGGCGTTCGAGCCGACCTGCCAGCTCGAGCTCCAGCAGCACGGTACGTACGATCGCGGGCGAGGCGCCGGACATCCGCACGAGATCGTCGATCGAGATTGGGGCCGGGCCGAGCAGGTTGGTGATCTGATCGCGGTCATGCCCTTGCGGATCGCTCTCGAACGGCTCGCTGTCGGGCTCGCCTGCGGGGTGCATCAGCGGCCGCTCCATGATCGGCTGAACCGCATTGATGATGTCGGCGGCCTCGGTGACGAGCGTTGCACCCTGCTTGATCAGATCGTTGGTGCCGGCGGCGCGCGGGTCGAGCGGCGAGCCCGGCACCGCGAACACCTCGCGGCCCTGTTCGGCCGCCATGCGCGCGGTGATCAGCGAGCCTGAGCGTTGCGCGGCCTCCACCACGACGACGCCGAGCGAGGCGCCGGAGATCAATCGATTGCGGCGGGGAAAGTCGCGGGCGCGCGGCTCGTGGCCGAGCGGCATTTCCGAGATCGCCGCGCCGGCGTGATCGAGGATCGATGTGAGCAGGTCGCCATGCTCGGGCGGATAGATGCAGTCATGGCCGCCGGCGAGCACGGCGATCGTGCCGCTCTCAATGCTGGCGCGATGCGCGGCCTGATCGACACCGCGGGCGAGGCCCGAGATGACGACAAAGCCGGCTTCGCCAAGTTCGCGCGCGAGCTGGCCGGCGAATTTCAAGCCGGCGCCCGAGGCGTTGCGCGAGCCGACGATGGCGATCATCGGCCGCATCAAGGTCTTCGCGTCGCCGCGCACGGCGAGCAGCGGCGGTGCGTCGTCGATCATCGCCAGCCGCGGCGGATAGCCGTCCTCGCCGGGCGCCAGCCAGGCGATGCCGAACTTGCGGCTTGCGGCAAGCTCGGCCTTCGCTTCATCGGCACCACAGATGCGACCCGTTCGCTGCGCACCGCCGCGGCGGGCGAGATCCGGCAGCCGCTCCAGCGCGGCGCGCGGGCTGCCGAAATGATCGACCAGCGAGCGGAAGGTGCGCGGCCCGACATTGTCGGAACGGATCAGCCGCAGGCGGTCGATCCGCTCAGCCTCGGTCAGCTCCACGCTTGGGTTGATGGCGTCCACGGCGTCTCCTTGCAGCGATAGCATGGAACAACCTGAGGGCGTTGCGCAACAGTGACGTGCGCTTGCGCGACCTTGCTGCGATGCTAAAAGCGATCACAATAAGAAGGATTTTGCCATGATCTCGCTTGCCGACCTCCAGCGCCGCATCGAAACGGGCGAGCTTTCGCCCGACGCCGCCATCGCGCAATCGCACGCGGCGATCGAGGCCAAAGAGAAGGACGTCCACGCCTTCGTCCGCCACGACAAATCGGCGAGGGCGCAAGGCTCCGGGCCGCTGCGCGGCATTGCGGTCGGCATCAAGGACATCATCGACACCGCCAACATGCCGACGGAGATGGGCTCGGAGATCTATCGCGGTTGGCAGCCGCGCGCCGACGCGCCGGTCGTGATGCTGCTGAAGCGGGCAGGCGCCACCATCATCGGCAAGACCACCACGACCGCGTTCGCCTCGCGAGATCCGACGCCGACGCGCAATCCGCACAATCTTGGCCACTCGCCGGGCGGCTCGTCCTCGGGCTCGGCTGCGGCGGTCGGCGCCGGCATGATCCCGCTGGCGCTGGGCACCCAGACCGGCGGCTCGGTGATCCGGCCCGCGGCCTATTGCGGGACCGCCGCGATCAAGCCGTCGTTCCGGATGCTGCCGACGGTCGGTGTGAAGTGCTACTCGTGGGCGCTCGACACGGTCGGCCTGTTTGGCGCGCGCGCTGAGGATCTCGCGCGCGGACTGCTCGCGATGACCGGCCGCACCGAATTTTTGGGCATCACCCCGGCGAAGTCGCCCCGCATCGGCGTCGTCAGGCAGGAGTTTGCCGGCGCGGTCGAGCCGGCGGCCGAAGAGGGGCTGCTGGCCGCGATCAAGGCGGCCGAGCGCGCCGGCGCCAGCGTGCAGGTGATCGATCTGCCCGAGGCGGTGCAGGAAGCCTGGCGCATTCACCCCATCGTCCAGGATTTCGAGGCGCATCGCGCGCTCGCCTGGGAGTTCTCCGAGCGGCATGACGAGATCGCGCCGATGCTGCGCGCCAGTCTCGATGCGACGGTCGGGCTGACTCCGAAGGAATATGACGAGGCGCGCCGGATCAGCCGTCGCGGCCGGCGCGAGCTCGGCGAGCTGTTCGAAGGTGTCGACGTGCTTTTGACCTATTCGGCGCCAGGCACGGCGCCGGCCAAGGAGCTCGCGACCACCGGCGATCCCCGCTACAACCGGCTCTGGACGCTGATGGGCAATCCTTGCGTCAACGTGCCCGTCCTCAAGGTCGGCGGCCTGCCGATCGGCGTGCAAGTGATCGCGCGCTTCGGCAACGATCCGCTCGCGCTTGCAGCGGCCTGGTTCCTGGAGGATGCGCTGGCGAAATCAGGCTAGCGCAGGTTCGGAAGAAGCAGAGGCCTGAGCGGACGCAGAGGGCGCTGCGCCGGCCCTTGCATCTTGCCCGAGCCAGCGCGCGGCGGCCTCGCGACCGCTCCGGTGCAGCAGGCGAATGAAGCCGCGGCCGAGATCGGTCGACGAGCGCTGCGCCAGGCCGTCAACGGAGTCTTCCGCCGCGATCCTGGTAAGGCGCAACGAAGCCGTGGCGCGCGACTGCGCCCATTCGATCGCCGCGATCTCGGCATTGAGCGCGGCGTTGGCCATGATCTGGTCGAGCCTGCGGTCGATCGCGGCGAGCGTGATCGGCACATAGCTGTCGCGCGTCGGCGTGACCTGAACGAGCAGCAGATCCGTCGCCGCCGTTTCCTGGACCAGCCGCAGCAGCGGCGGATTGCCGCCGAAGCCGCCGTCCCAATAGGCTTCGCCGTCGATCTCGACGGCGCAGTGAACCAGCGGCGGACAGGTCGAGGCCAGCGCGACGTCGGCGGTGATGGCGTCGTTGGCGAAGATCTGCTGCTGCCCGTCGCGGATCCGCGTCGCCGCGATCAGCAGCTTCGGGCATCGCGCGTCGCGCAAGATGGAAAAGTTGATGTCGCGCGACAGCGCCTGCCGCAGCGGGTCGAGATCGAACGGATCGAACTGCCCGGAGCGCAGCGTCGGGCCGAACGCGACCGAGCTTCCCGCCGGCGAAAAGCCACCGACCAGCATCAGCGAGCGGAACGAGGCCTCGTGCATCAGCCGGACCCAGAACCGGTTCAGCCGCGACCGCGCGCCTTCGCGTCCGCCTTCGGCAAGGCCGCAAGCAAGCAGCAGCGCATTGACGGCGCCGGCGCTGGCGCCGCTGATGGTGTCGATCGCGATGTCAGGCTCTTCCAGCAGCCGCTCCAGCACGCCCCAGGTGAAGGCGGCAAAGGTGCCGCCACCCTGCAGCGCCAGCGAAAGCTTTCGCGGCGGCCAGTGGCCGGAACGCGCCTGGCCGGCCGGTACAGGCTCGGTGATCGCGCTATCGAGCCGAGCGACGGCTGGCGCGACGGACCGAGCCTGCGGCGCAGGCCGTGAAATAGGGGCAGGCGCGGAGGCGGGCGGCGGCGAGGGCGCGTCGGACCAGATGTTGGTCGTCGAGAGCAGCCGGCTTGCCGCGCTGCCGGAAGCACCCAGCGAACCAGCCCCGTCATGCGTACCGATCATCTTCTCGCTCATTCTGAGCAACCGCGTAACCGCCGCTTCCTTTGTCAAGATGACAGGCGCGCAACCCGTTTGCTACTGTCCGCCCCGAGTGGCGCGAAGGTTGCGAACAGGATTTGGCAGATAATGCGGTTGAGGTGCGGCGATATCCGTACTTTTTTCGGCTTCAGATTCGTGTTTGACGCGTTTTCCTGACGCGAACCGGCATCCACTTCGCTCGAAAACGCTCTAGGCCTTCTCACCGATCCGGCTTTCCTTGCCCGCCTGCAAGCGCTTGATGTTCTCGCGATGCGCGTAGAACAGGAGCAGCGTCAGCACCGCTGTGAGCGCCGACAAGGCGAGATGGCCGAACCACCACAGGAAGATCGGCGTGATGAACGCCGCCACCAGCGCGGAGAGCGAGGAGTAGCGGGTCGTGAAGGCGGTCGCCAGCCAAAGCAGGCAGAACACGACGGCGCCCGGCCAGAACAGGCCGAGCAGGATACCGATATAGACGGCGACGCCCTTGCCGCCCCTGAACTTAAGCCAGACCGGGAAGAGATGGCCGAGGAAAGCGCCGAGCCCGGCCACCATCGCGGCATTGGGGCCTGCGACGTAACCCGCGATCACCACGGCCACGGTGCCCTTGAGCGCGTCGAACAGCAGGGTGCCCGCGGCAAGGCTCTTGCGTCCCGTGCGCAGCACATTGGTGGCGCCGATGCTGCCGGAGCCGATCGAGCGGATATCCTGCGTGCCCGCGAGCTTGGTCAGGATCAGCCCGAACGGAATCGAGCCGAGGAGATAGCCGATGACGAAAGCCACCGGCAGAAATGCTTCAAGCCCCATGGCGGCAGCTCCAAAGGCGCGATTCCCATGTCGAACGATCGCGTACGTCAGACATGCTCATACACCGTTCGTCCGCCGACAATGGTGCGCACCACGCGGCCTGTAAAGCGAGCCTCGTCGAACGGGGTGTTCTTGCAGGGCGATTTGAGGTCGGCGGGATCGACCACCCAGGGCACATCGGGGTCGATCACGATGACGTCGGCCGGGCTGCCTGCACGCAGGGTTCCGCCCGGCAGGCCGAGCAGCTCGGCCGGGCGGGTCGACATCGCCCGGATCAGCGTCTTCAGCTCCAACTCGCCGTTATGAACCAGCCGCAAGCCGGCCGGCAGCATGGTCTCGAGACCGACGGCGCCCGGTGCTGCCTCCGCGAACGGCAGGCGCTTGACCTCGACGTCCTGCGGATTGTGATCGGACATGATGACGTCGAGCAGGCCGGAGGTGATCGCCGCCACCAGCGCGCGGCGGTCGTCCTCGGTCCGCAGCGGGGGCGACAGCTTCAGGAAGGATCGATAGGGGCCGATATCGTTCTCGTTCAGCGCCAGATGATTGATCGAGACCGAGGCGCTGACCGCAAGCCCGGCGTCGCGGCCGCGCTGGAGGATATCGAGGGAGTCGATGCAGGTCAGCGAGGCCGCGTGGTAGCGGCCGCCGGTGAGCGCGACGAGGCGCAGATCGCGCTCCAGCATCACGGCTTCGGCGGCGTTCGGAATGCCCATCAGGCCGAGCCGGGTCGCGAACTCGCCTTCGTTCATGACGCCTTCGCCGACGAGATCGGGGTCCTCGGTGTGATGCACGATCAGCGCGTCGAAATCGCGGGCGTAGGTCAGCGCGCGGCGCATCACCTGGGCGTTGGTCACGCTCTTGTCGCCGTCGCTGAAGGCAACCGCTCCGGCCGCCTTCAGGAGGCCGAACTCGGTCATCTCCTCGCCGTGCATGCCCTTGGTCAGCGCCGCCATCGGCTGGATGTTGACGATCGCAGTGTCGCGGGCGCGGCGCATCACGAAGTCGACGGTCGCCGAGTTATCGATCACCGGAGACGTATCGGGCTGGCAGATGATGGTGGTGATGCCGCCGGTCGCGGCGGCCTGGCTCGCCGAGGCAAAGGTCTCGCGGTGGCTGAGGCCGGGCTCGCCGACGAAGGCGCGCATGTCGATCAGGCCCGGTGCCACGATCTTGCCGGAGCAGTTGACGATGTCGGTGCCCTCGGGGACGCCGGCCGCGCCAATGCCGCGGCGGGTCTCGCGGATGGTGCCGTCGGCGATCAGGACGTCGCCGACGCCGTCGAAATCCCTGGAGGGATCGACGACGCGGGCGTTGGCGAGCAGGATGGGGCGGCGATCGATCAACATCGGCATCACGCGTTCGGCAGATTGCGGGCGAGAGCTTCCAGCACGGCCATGCGGACGGCGACGCCCATCTCCACCTGTTCGCGGATCAGGGACTGCGCGCCGTCGGCCACGATCGAGTCGATCTCCACGCCGCGGTTCATGGGACCTGGATGCATCACGAGGGCATCCGGCTTGGCGTAGGCGAGCTTCTTCTGGTCGAGCCCGAAATAATGGAAATATTCCGATGACGAGGGCACGAAGGAGCCGTTCATGCGCTCGCGCTGGAGCCGCAGCATCATGACGATGTCGGCGCCTTCCAGGCCCTCGCGCATGTCGCGCGCGACCTCGACGCCCATCCGCTCGATTCCGGGCGGCAGCAGCGTGGAGGGCCCGACGACGCGGACGCGGGCGCCCATGGTGTTGAGCAGGATGATGTTGGAGCGGGCGACCCGCGAATGCAGCACGTCGCCGCAGATCGCGACCACGAGGCCTTCGATCCGGCCCTTGTTGCGGCGGATGGTGAGCGCGTCCAGCAGCGCCTGTGTCGGGTGCTCATGCGCGCCGTCGCCGGCATTGATCACGGAACCGTCGACTTTCCGCGCCAGCAACTCCACCGCGCCGGAGGCGTGATGGCGTACCACCAGGATGTCCGGGTGCATCGCGTTCAGTGTCACGGCGGTGTCGATCAGGGTCTCGCCCTTGCGGATCGAGGACGAGGACACCGACATGTTCATGACGTCGGCACCGAGCCGCTTGCCGGCGAGCTCGAACGAGGACTGGGTCCGGGTGGAGGCCTCGAAGAAAAGGTTCACCTGCGTCCGTCCCCGCAGGACGGTGCGCTTCTTGTCAACCTGGCGGTTGAGCTCGACATATTCTTCGGACAGGTCGAGGAGGCCGCTGATGTCGGCCGCGGAAAGGCCCTCGATGCCCAGCAAATGCCGGTGGCCGAGGACGAAGGTCGATTTCGATGTCATTAAAAGCAGAGCTATAGGGGGGGATGGCGGGGGGAGCAAGGGGCAAACGGTGGGAGGCGAGTTATCCCCTGATCTGTCGCCCACTCGGTCATTCCGGGATGGCGCGCAAGCGCCAGACCCGGAATCTCGAGATTCCGGGTTCGATGCTGCGCATCGCCCCGGAATGACGCCGGAGGACGGGAGGCATCGTGAAAACAATTCTTGCAGCGTTTATATCAATCACCACCATCTCCGGTGCCCACGCCCAATCGCTTCCCGGCAGCTTTGTCTACCTCCGCGACATCGATCCCAGCATCATCCAGGACATCCGCTACGCCACATCGAACAATTTCGTCGGTCGTCCGCTCGCCGGCTACGGCGCCGGCGAATGCGTGGTGAAGCGCGAGGTGGGGCTGCGGCTGAAGGCGGTCCAGCAGGAGCTCGCCGCACAGAACCTGTCGCTGAAAATGTTCGACTGCTACCGGCCGGCGCGGGCGTCGCTCGACATGGTGAAGTGGTCGCAGAACGGTCACGAGACGGCGGCCGAGCGGCGCTACAACCCGAAGATTCCGAAGACCGAGCTGTTCCGCCTCGGCTATATTGCGAGCCGCTCGCAGCATTCCACGGGTGCAGCGCTCGATCTCACTTTGGTCGACCTCAAAGCCGACAATTCGGCCAAATATGATCCGTCAAGGACCTATGCCGACTGCACGGCGCCGGTCGAGATGCGTGCGCCCGAAGGCAGCGTCGACATGGGCACCGGCTACGACTGTACCGACGCGAAGGGGCATACCGCAGTGACGTCGATCAATCCGGAGCAGCGCGCCTGGCGCAAGCGGCTGGTCGCTGCGATGGCCAGGCAAGGCTTTGTGAACTATTCGAAGGAGTGGTGGCACTTTTCCCTGCCGGGGGCGGGCGGGGCGGCCTATGATTTCCCGATCCAGCCGCGCCGGAACTGATCACGCGCCGAGGAAGCCTGATGAACCAGCCGAGTTTTGCGACCCACGAGGTCTTCAACCAGTCGCCGCCGTTCGAGGACGTCGACCTGTTCGCCACGGACCTGCCGCTGGTCGAAGCGGTCAGGGCAAACGGCGGGGCCAAGGCGGAACGGGAACTGTCGGAATTCGGCAAGCAATGGGGCTCGGCGGCGATGGCCGATCGCGGGCGCCTTGCGAACGAGAACACGCCGAAGCTGCGCAGCTTCGATTCCAGGGGGCACCGCCGCGACCAGGTCGAGTTTCATCCGGCCTATCACGAGTTGATGGCGCACAGTGCGCATGCGGGCGTGCACAATTCGACGTGGACGGCGGATGGAAGACCTGCCGGCGATGCCGCCGAAGTCGTTCGTGCCGCGAAATTCCATATCGCCGCGCAAGTCGAGACCGGCCACCTCTGCCCAATCACGATGACGCGCGCCTCCGTGGGTGCGCTGGCGTTGCAGCCCGACCTGCTCGCGCGCGTGATGCCGGTGCTGTCGACCAGGAGCTACGATCCCGGCTTCGCGCCGTGGTGGCAGAAGCGCGGCATGACGCTCGGCATGGGCATGACCGAGAAGCAGGGCGGCACCGACGTGCGCGCCAACATGACGCGCGCCGTGCGCGACGGGGACGGCTACCGCATCACCGGCCATAAATGGTTCATGTCGGCGCCGATGTGCGATGCGTTCCTGGTGCTGGCGCAGGCGGATGGCGGGTTGACCTGTTTCTTCATGCCGCGCTTCGCGCCGGATGGCTCGGTGAATGCGATCCAGTTCCAGCGGTTGAAGGACAAGCTCGGCAACCGCTCCAATGCCTCGTCCGAGGTCGAGTTCGTCGGCGCCTATGCGCAAGCGGTCGGCGAGGAGGGCAAGGGCATCCGCACCATCATCCAGATGGTGCAGCTGACGCGGCAGGATTGCGCGATTGCGTCCGTTGGCCTGATGCGCTCGGGGCTGGCGCATGCGCTGCATCACGCCCGTCACCGCAGCGTGTTCCAGAAGAATCTCGCCGACCAGCCCCTGATGCAGGCCGTGCTGTCGGACATGGCGCTGCATGTCGAGGCAAGCGTTGCGCTGGTGATGCGGCTCTGCCGTGCCTTCGACCGCACGCCGCACGATGCGGCGGAGGCCGCCTATATGCGGCTGCTGACGCCCGCGATCAAATACTGGACCTGCAAGAGCGCGCCGCCGTTCCTCTACGAGGCGATGGAATGCCTCGGTGGCAACGGCTACGTCGAGGACGGCATCCTGGCGCGCCACTATCGGGAGTCGCCGGTCAATGCGATCTGGGAAGGTTCGGGCAACGTCATGTGTCTCGACGTGCTCCGCGCGCTCTCGCGTGAGCCGGACGCGGCGATGGCTGTGCTGCAATCGCTTGCGGCCGAGACGAAGGGCCTGCCGGGGGCTGGTGAGGCGGTCGCATTCATCGGCAAGACCTTCCGCCGCGCCGATGGCGAGCGCGTCGCGCGCCTTGCCGTCGAGAAGCTGGCGCTGCTTGCCGCCGCCGCGGCGCTCAACGGCGTGTCGCCGCACAATGCCGAATTGTTCGCCGCGACGCGCCTCGCGGCCAATCACGCCAGCATGTACGGCGCTGTCGAGCTGGAGAGCACCGACGTGCGTGCGCTGCTGGAGCGCGCGCTGCCGTGAGCGGGGCATTCTCAATCCACATCGTCATGGCCGGGCTTGACCCGGCCATCCACGTCTTGAGTTGCGACGCGACGAACGTGGATGCCCGGGCCTTCGCCTCGCCGAAGCGGCTTCGGCCGCGCAGGCGGGACAAGCCCGGGCAAACGACCTCTCGATAGTCTGCGCGACCTAACGAAAGCCTCCTGATGGATTCCCTCAATCCCGACCATCCGCCGCTGACCGTGACGCCGGCGCCGCCACGTGTCTGGAAGTTCTGGGGCACGGCGCTGTGGGGCCTCTTCATCTTCGTCGCGATGTTCGTCGGGCAGATCGGCGCGATCGTTCTGCTGGCGGTGCAGCGTGGTCTTCCCATGGACCTCGCCTCGCTGCAACTCGTCGGCCGCGAGCCCCAAGCGCTCGCGCTGTCGGTCACCATGGGTCTGCCGGCGACGCTGGCCGCGGTCTGGCTTGCCATTCGTATCAAGAAGGCGTCCTTTGTCGACTATCTCGCGTTGCACTGGCCGTCCTGGAAGCAGATGCTGTTCGGCGCCGTCGGCCTCATCCTGATCGTGCTGGTCTGGGAGACGATGTCGCGCGCGCTCGGCCGTGAGGCGACGCCGGGCTTCATGACCGACCTGCTGAAATCGGGACGCGACAAGGGCGCTGCGCTGTTGCTTCTGTTCGCCTTCAGCGTGGCCGCGCCCATGTCGGAAGAGATTCTGGCGCGAGGCTTCCTCTATCGCGGCTGGTCGGCGAGCTTCCTGCGCGTGGGCGGCGCGATCCTGCTGTCGTCGCTGGTCTGGACGGTCGTGCACCTCCAATACGACATGTACTTCCTCGCCGAGGTCTTCACCATCGGCCTGTGGTTCGGTTACATGCGTTATCGCGCCAATTCGCTCTGGCTCACCATCGTGCTCCATGCGCTGAACAATCTGACCGCGGTGGTGCTGACGATGTGGCTGGGGAGCTAGAT
The DNA here is from genome assembly GCF_000261685.1 of Bradyrhizobium genomosp. I (2014). Classification (GTDB taxonomy): domain Bacteria; phylum Pseudomonadota; class Alphaproteobacteria; order Rhizobiales; family Xanthobacteraceae; genus Bradyrhizobium. The sequence goes on from NZ_AJQE01000242.1 coordinate 21,428, forward strand.
CCACACTTCGTCATTGCGAGTCTTTCTGCGGCGGAAGTCTGGATTGCTTCGCCGCATCGGCGCAAAATTGCTACGCAATTTTGTCGCGAGCTCCTCGCAATGACGAGGTGAGAGAGGTGCGCTCGAATTGACGAGCGTCAGGCCGCCAGCGCGATCGCCATCGGCATCGTGATCGCCGCCAGGATCGTCTGCAGCGTGATGATCTGCGCCAGCAACGGCGCGTCGCCGCCCATCTGGCGGGCAAGCACATAGGCGCTGGGCGAGGTCGGCACGGCCGCGCAGATCGCGACGATCGCGAGGCCGTTGCCGGTGATGCCGAACCAGGCCGCGAGCCCCAGCGCGAGCGCAGGCATCAGCACCAGCTTCAGGCCGACGCCGATGGCTGCGCCCAGGCTGGGACGCAACAGGCCTTTCAGATGCAGGCCCGCGCCGGTGACGAGCAGGCCAATGGCGAGCGAGGACCGGCTCAGCGCGTCCGCCACCTCGTGCCAGATTTTTGGCAGCGGCAGGTGCATCAGATTGACGGCGAGGCCGATCGCGCAGGCCCAGATCAGCGGATTGCGGATCACCGTCATGGCGATGGCGCGCGGGGATCGCTTCTCCTGTGCGGCGTAATGGGCGAGCACGGCGACGCTGAACACGTTGACGAGCGGGATGATCGCGACCATGGCCACGGAGGCGAGCGCCAGCCCGAGATCGCCGAACATGTTGGCGGCGATCGACAGCGCAACGAAGGTTTGCCAGCGCGTTGCGCCCTGGAAGATCGAGGAGAAGGCGGGGCCATCGATGCCGAGCCGCGACAGGGCCGGCCGCAGCGCGAGACAGAGCAGCGACATCGCGAGCGCCGACAGCAGCAGCGCGCCGCCGACGCCGGCGACCGGCACCCTGGAGAGATCGGCCTTGACCAGGGTCTGGATCAGCAGCATCGGAAACAGCACGAAATAGGTCAGTTGCTCCAGCCCGTGCCATTGCGTGTCGAGACGCATCAGGCTGTGCCTCAGCACGACGCCGAGCACGATGAGGATGAAGACCGGCAGCAGCGCCGCTATCACGATCGGCATGGATCAGTCCGTCCCCGGCGCCGCGCGTAGATTTGCCAGACGGTCGAGCGCGCCCTGCAGGATGAAGATCGCGGCATGCTCGTCGATCACCTCGGCGCGCTTGGCGCGGCTGACGTCCATGCCGATCAGCTCGCGCTCGACCGCCGCGGTCGAGAGACGCTCGTCCCAGAGGCCGATGGGGAGCGCGGTCAGACCGGCGAGATTGCGGGCAAAGGCCCGGGTCGATTGCGCGCGCGGGCCCTCGCTGCCGTCCATGTTGATGGGCAGGCCGAGCACGAGGCCGACCACCTTGCGCTCGGCAGCGATCGCGAGCAGCCGGGCGGCGTCCTGCTTGAACGCCTTGCGGGAGATGGTCTCGACGCCGGTCGCAAGCCGGCGATCGGGATCGGACACGGCAACACCGATGGTCTTGGTGCCGAGATCGAGCCCGACCAGCGCGCCGCGCGCGGGCCAGTGGATTGCAGCATCGACGAGAGGCAGGATAAGAGCCGGCATGGCCTTAGCGCATATCACGCGTCACGCTGCGGAGTGAACCCGGAACAATGGATACGCTGACATTATTCGGCCTGTTCGCCGTCACGGCGATGCTGGTCACTTACGCGCTGGAGGATCGCAGCCACTGGTTCGTGCTGCTGTTCGCTGCGTCCTGCGCGCTTGGCTCGGTCTACGGTTTTCTCCAGGGCGCCTGGCCGTTCGGTCTGGTCGAGGCGATCTGGTCCGTCGTGGCGCTGCGGCGGTGGCAACTGAAGGCGATGGGAAGAAGCGTGTGAGAACGACCACGCACAAATGCAACGATCATTTGTGGCGAATCTCACACGGGTGACGTCGCAGGCCATGGCATGATGTCGCGCCCTCGGCAGCGCACGCCGATTGACGCTCTGGTTGCGCAGATGTAAGTATATAGGTCTAAAGTAGTGTGGGGCGCGTGCCCCGATTTCCAGAATGATCGGCAGCGACCGGCAGTCCGCGCTGCAACCTTGGCGCAAATTTTTCAGGCGCCGTCCATGTCCAATATTCGCCCGGTATTTTGAGAGGTCATGATGCTCATCAAGCCAAGCCTGATCGCGGGCTCAGAAAGGCGATTCAAGCAAGCCGAGTTCTCGCCCGAAGCCTTGAACCGGAAATTGGGCGACGGCCCGATCGAGATGACCGTCGAAAAGATCCGCCAGCGCCAGCGCCAGCTGCTGGCCGAGACGCACGACGTGCAGGCGGCCGAGATCGGTCTGGAGCGGATCATCCAGGGCAATGATCTCGACAGCATCAACTATCTCGCCAAGGGGACCGCCGCCGCACGCTCGGTCTGCCGTATTCAGCTCAGGGATCTCAAGTCGAATCTGCTCGGCTATGGTTCCGGCTTTCTGATCGGGCCCGGCCTGCTGCTGACGAACCATCACGTCTTCGGCAAGCCGGCCGACGCGGCCAATTCGATCGCCGATTTCAACTACGAATTGGACGTTTCGGGACAAGAGCGTGTGCCGGTGAGGTTCGGATTCGAGCCCGGCAAGTTCTTCTACACCAATGACAGGCTGGATTTCTCGGTCATTGCGGTGGCGCCAACCTCCCTGTCAGGCCACGAGGAGCTCGAGGATTGGGGCTGGCTGCCGCTGAGCGGCGCGCCCGGCAAGGCAGACCCGGGCGAGTATCTCACCATCGTCCAGCATCCCAGCGGGCAGATGAAGCAGGTCTGCGTCCGCGAGAACAAGCTGCTCAAATATGTCGGCGACTTCCTCTGGTACAATACCGATACGACGGCCGGATCGTCGGGATCGCCGGCGTTCAACCGCTTCTGGCAGGTGGTCGCGTTGCACCACAGCGGCGTTCCCCGGAAGGATGCGCAGGGCCGCACCCTGACAAAGGACGGCAAGGTGTGGAAGCCGGCGATGGACGAATCCTCGATCGACTGGATCGCCAACGAAGGCATCCGGACCAGCGCGATCGTCGCCGACCTCAAGGTTGCCGTTGCTTCTCATCCCTTGATCAGGCCGGTGCTCGACGAGGAGGAGCCGCCGATCCGGGACGAGGTCGCGAAAGTCCGGCCGCCCGCCGCCGCGCCTCCCTTTGGCGTTAATGCCTGGGTCGAGCAATCCCTTGACGGGACCTCGCTCGTGGTTCCGATCCGCGTGCCATTGCCGATGTTCAGGAAGGACATTCCGATGGCGCCGCTCGCGCCCGTTCCGGGCCCGGCGGGGGGCAACGGACGGGCGCCAAACGGCGGCAAGCCGTTGATCGCCCCGCCGGCCGGCCTCTTGCCTCACATCAGTGCGAAGAACGGCCTGCCCATGGAGGCCGTGCACATCGATCAGAGCACGCTGAAATCGCGTCCCGGATACAAGGCGAATTTTCTGGGCACCGGCAAGTTCTCGGTCCCCTTGCCGAAGATTCCGACCGCCCTCAAGTCCAGGATCGCGATGCTCAAGGGCAGTTCCAGGCAGTCCGAGCTGAAATATTTCAACTACAGCGTCGTCATGAACAAGGAGCGCAGGCTCGCCTTCTTCAGCTGCGTCAATATCGACGGCGGCAAGCAGCAGGACGTCGGGAAGCGCGAAGGTGATTCCTGGCTGCGCGATCCGCGCATCGACGACGATGCCCAGATCGGCGACGAGTTCTACCGCAAGCAGGCCACTTTCGAGGCGGACCGCAGCAAGAATCCGTTCGATCGCGGTCATCTGGTGCGCCGCCTCGATGCGACCTGGGGCGACACCGTCGCCGCGGCCAAGCAGCATGGCGACGATTCCTTCCATTTCACCAACTGCTCGCCGCAGTTCTTCTCGTTCAACCAGGGCAAGCAGCTCTGGGCGGGACTGGAGGACTATACGCGCGATGTCCTGCTCGAAGGCGAGGCGAAGGGCATCGTCATGAACGGCCCGGTGTTCGACGGACCGGATGCCGACGGCTCCGATCTGCCAAATCCGGCCGGCCGGCCGCACAAGGATCCGAGCTTCGGCGGCGTTCAAATTCCGAAGTATTTCTGGAAGATACTGATCCGCCGCAACGAGGAGGACGACGCGCTCAAGGCGGCGGCGTTCCTGATGAGCCAGCGAAAGCAGGTCATGGAGATCGACCGGATCCAGGAGGCGGATCTGCTCGAGCGGATGTCCGAGGAGGATGTCAGCGTCTTCCAGGTCTCGATCGCGGACCTGACGAAGTTGACCAAGCTCGACTTCGGCAATCTCGCCGACGCGGATTCGCACGAGGCGACCTCGGTCGGCCCGCGGCGGATCGAATCTTATGAGGACATCCGACTCTAGGGCCCGGGTCCTTCGAGCGGGGACCGACGCGGCTTTCGGGTGAGGGAAGCGGTGTGCTCCGTCGAGACACTGATGACCCTCACCCGGGGCGCTTGCGATGCGGGCCGCGCGTCAGCGGATCGCGATCGGGTTGATCATTGCCTGCACGCCGCCGGTCCAGCGCGGCTGTCCCAGCACGAACAGGAATTCATAGCCCCTGTCCCGAGCGAGCGCGGCGGTGTCCATGTTTTCGAGGATGTAGGTCCCGTTCATCGCGAGCAGGATCTGGTGCACCTCGAACACGTTCTTGGATTCGAACGGCAGCACCTCGAGCCCCCAGGTGTCGGCGCCGACGGCGACGACGCCCTTGCCGGTCAAATACTTCGCGCCTTCGACGCCGAGCCCGGGCTCGCCGGCCGAATAGCGTTTGTCGTCCTTGCCGATCAGGCCGAGCCAGCCGGTGTGGAAGATGACGACGTCGCCCTGGCGGATCTCGACGTTCTGCTGCTTGGCGGCTTCCTCGATCTCCTTGACGTTGAAGGCGGTGCCTTCCTTCACCACGTCGGTCTTGAAATAGGCGGCCATGTCGAGCAGCACACCGCGCGTGACTATCGGCGGCACCTTCTCGATGCCGAGCTTCTTCAGCCCGTTGGGATCGGCGAAATCGGCGAGCTTGTTGCCGTTGTAGTAGACGTGCTCGACGCCGAGATGGCCGAGCCCGTCGATCTGGCTGCCAATGCCGACCCAGGTGTCGAGGATGTCGTCGTTATAGGTCGCCTTGTTGGGGCCGAGACCCGGGCTGCCGGCCTGTCCGGGCTGCACGATGGTCAGCTTGAATGCGCGCGGCGGATACGCCGGCGTCTGCGACGTGACGGGAATGCCGAGGGCGTAGGTCTTGCCGGTCTTCACCAGCGAGGCCGCCTTCACCACCAGCTCGGGCGTCATGTAATTGGCGGCGCCGATCTCGTCGTTCGGCCCCCATTTCGATTTGGTCCAGTCCTGTGCGCTTGCAGTTCCTGATATCGCCGACAACGCGGCGACACAGCACAACACGAGCGTATTGCGCATCGATAGTCCTCCCGATGTTTTCTGCCGATATTGGGGTTCGTTATGGTTTTGCGCTGGCCAGTGGCGCATCCTAACGTAGAATGATTGCAGGCCTCAAAGCTTTTGATGTGCTGCGTTGCCGCGGCGGAACGCAACGCGGAAACGCGATGGATTTGTGACGAATTTCGTCGCGTGGAATGCTGCGTCGTGTCAGGCCGCGATGACGTCGTCGTCCTTCTTCAGGCAGTCGGTAAAACCGCTAAGCGCGCTGGTTTGATGGCCCGCGCGGCGCTGAATGAACAGTGTCTCGACGCGTGCGTGCGCCGGGCTCAGCGAGTGGATCGCGATGCTTCCGTTCATCGCGCTGCGCTCGACGACTGCGCGCGGCAGCAACGTCACGCCCATGTCGGCGGCGACGCAGCCGATCATGCCGTCGAGCGTGCCGAACTCGAAGCGTGCGGCCGATGGCCAGCCGAACTCGACGAAGATCTGTTCGAGCCGCTGACGGTAGGTGCAGCCGGTGCGGAAGACCAGCGCGGTCGGCCCGGACTCCGGCGTGCCGGCGCGCAGCTCGGCCAGCGAGGCCCAGCGCCGCGCGCTGACCAGCACCAGCTCCTCGCGGAAGGCGCTCGTCGCGATGAGATCGGAATGCGTGATGGGGCCCGCGACGAAGGCCCCGTCGAGCGTGCCGTCGAGCACGCCGGTGACGAGGTCGGCCGTCGGCGCAGTGCGCAAGGATAGACGCACGGCGGGGAAGCGGCGATGGAAGTCGGCGAGCAGCGGCGGCAGGCGCACGGCCGCCGTCGTCTCCATCGATCCAATCGCGAGCGGTCCTTTCGGCTCCCCATCGTCGCGTGCGGCGAGCAGGGCTTCGCGCGAGAGAGCCGCCATCTTTTGCGCGTAGGGGAGGAGGCGCGTGCCGGCACCGGTCAGCGTCATGCCGCGCGCGTGCCGCTCGAACAGCGCCGTTCCGATCTCCGCCTCCAGCGCCTTCACGCGCTGGGTGACGTTCGACTGCACCGTGTTGAGCTCTTCCGCGGCGCGGGTGATGCCGCCGGCACGAGCGACGGCGGCAAAGGTCTGGAGATCGCTGAGTTCCATGGCGTCGTTTCGCTTTCGAGATGGCAGCGTTCGCAACAATTCATTTTTCGAGAATGCTAGTCGCGCCTAGTCTCGCTGTCCAGATCGGGGAGGAGCCATGCCGATGACGACGTCGCTGACCACGCTGCTGGAGATCGCGCATCCGATCTTGCTGGCGCCGATGGATGTCGTCGCCGGCAGCCGCCTGGTCGCGGCTGTGAGCCGTGCCGGCGGGTTCGGCATTCTCGGCGGTGGCTACGGCGAGCGAGCGTGGCTGGAGCAGGAGACTGCGAAGCTCGCCGAACTGCGTGCGCCGTTCGGGATCGGCTTCATCACGTGGAGCCTCGCCAAGCGGCCCGAGCTTCTGGACATTGCGCTCGGCGTGAAGCCATCGGCGATCATGTTGTCGTTCGGCGATCCCGCGCCGTTTGCGCTCAAGATCAAGTCCGCCGGCGCACGCCTGATCTGCCAGGTCCAGGACGAGGCGATGGCGCGACAGGCGCTCGATGCCGGCGCCGATGTTCTGATCGCGCAGGGAACGGAGGCGGGCGGTCATGGCGCATCGCGGACCACCGTCGATCTCGTGCCGGCGATCGTCGATCTCGTTGCGGGTTGTGTTCCCGTGGCAGCGGCCGGCGGCATCGCCGACGGGCGCGGGCTCGCCGCCATGATGATGCTGGGCGCGAGCGGCGTGCTGCTCGGCACGCGCTTCTATGCGAGCCGGGAAGCCGACGGCGCGGAGGAGGCCAAGCGGCGCATCTGCGCGGCAAATGGCGGCTCCACGGTGCGCGGCATCATCTTCGATCTCTCGCGCAACAATGTCTGGCCGGCGCCCTTTACCGGGCGATGCCTGATCAATGATCACGCCCGGCGCTGGATCGGCCGTGAGGTCGAGCTGATGCAGAATGTCGCCGCAGTTGCCGTGGACTATGCCGCGGCGAAAGCGGCCGGCAATTTCGACGTCGCGGCCGTGATCGCAGGCGAGGCAGTCGCGCTGATTCATGATATTCCACCGGCGGCCGAGATCGTCGAGCGGATTGCGGCCGAGGCGGAGCAGCTTCTTGCCGGCAGAAGTAACTCGGTGATCGCAGCGCAGAATCTTTCACCCTCCAGGGGAGGGTAAGAACGAACGAGAGAGAACAACCATGTGGCCTGACCGTCGACTGATCGATCTGTTCAAGACTGAATTTCCGATCGTGCTGGCGCCGATGGCCGGCGTGATGGATGCGGAGCTGGTGATTGCGGCCGCGCAAGGCGGCGCGTTGGGCTCGCTGCCCTGTGCGATGATCTCGGCCGAGAAGGCGCGCGAGCAGGTTGGTCTCATCCGCCAGCGCGTGAAGGCGCCGGTCAACATGAACTTCTTCTGCCACGCGCCGGTCGAGCTCACGGCCGAAGCCGAAGCGCGCTGGAAGCAGCGACTCGCGGGTTACTACGCCGAGCATGGCCTCGATCCCGCGGCGCCGATCGCCGCGGCGAACCGCGCGCCATTCGATGCGGCGTTCTGCGACGTCGTCGAGGAGCTGAAGCCGGAAGTCGTCAGCTTCCATTTCGGTCTGCCGGAACAGGCGCTGCTCGAGCGGGTCAAGGCGGCCGGCTGTCGCGTCATCTCCTCCGCCACGACGGTGAGGGAAGCGGTCTGGCTGGAAGCGCGCGGCGTCGACGCCGTCATCGCGCAGGGCGCCGAGGCGGGCGGCCATCGCGGCATGTTCCTGACGGACAGGATCGCAGAACAGCCCGGCACTTTCGCGCTGGTGCCACAGGTTGCCAATGCCGTGAAGGTGCCGGTGATCGCGGCGGGCGGCATCGCCGATGGACGCGGTATCGCCGCGGCCTTCGCGCTCGGCGCATCCGGCGTGCAGATCGGCAGCGCTTATTTGCGCTGTCCGGAATCCAAGGTCAGCGCGGGCGGCCGCAGGGCGCTCGCCGAAGCGCGGGACGATTCCACCGTCATCACCAATGTCATGACCGGCCGGCCGGCGCGCGGCGTGCAGAACCGCCTGATGCGCGAGGCGGGCCCGGTCTCGCCGGATGCACCTCCCTTTCCCCATGCCGCGACCGCGCTGGGGCCGCTGAAGGCGGCTGCCGAAACGCAGGGCAGGGCGGATTTCACCAATCTCTGGGCGGGACAGGCGATTGCCCTCGGCCGCGAGGTCCCGGCCGCCGAATTGACCCGGGATCTCGCCAAATCGGCGCTGGCGCGCATGAAGGCGCTGGCCGGATAGGTGCTTTAGTTGTTGTTTGCGCATGATCTTTTCGGAAAACCGCTTCGCACTTTTCCGGATCATGCGCTAGCGCCGGTTGCGGCGCAAAACCGGCCTCTGCTATACGGCACTTAGGATTTGCCGTGAGAGGCCTTATATAATGTCCGTCGACGCCGCTACCGTCCGCCGCATCGCGCATCTGGCGCGCATTGCGGTCTCCGAGGACGAAGTTCCGCATCTGCAGGGCGAGCTCAACGCCATGCTCGCCTTTGTCGAGCAGCTCTCGGAGGTCAATGTCGAGGGCGTAGAGCCTATGACCTCGGTGACCCCGATGCAGATGAAGAAGCGGCAGGACGTGGTCAATGACGGCGAGATCGCCGACGATATCGTTGCCAACGCGCCGGCGACCGAAGGTCACTTCTTCCTGGTGCCGAAGGTCGTCGAGTAACTTGCATAGCGTTTTCGAGCGAAGTGGAAGCCGGTTCGCGTGAAGAAAACGCGCCAAACTAAGAGTCTCAGGACATTGTCCGATGTGCATGCTTTGCGACGATGAGAAGGCCTATCAGGCCTACATGAATTACCTCGACAAGATGGAGCGGCAGGGCAAGGCTGCCGATCCCAACGTCGCCGTCAATGCCGTGCTCGACGAGATCGAGGCTGCCGCGAAAGCCGCCGCCAAAAAAGACGACCCGGCCAACGACAAGACCCTGTCTCCGTTCTTCTGCAGCCCGATCAATAAATGACCGATTTGACATCGCTGACGCTCGCCGAGGCCCGCAAGGGTCTCGCCGACAAGACTTTCACGTCACTCGAGCTGACCGACGCGCATCTTTCCGCGATCGAAGCCGCGCGCGTGCTCAATGCCTTCGTGATGGAGACGCCCGACCAGGCGCGCGACATGGCGAAGGCCGTGGATGTGAAGATCGCCAAGGGCGATGCGGGTCCGCTCGCCGGCATCCCGCTCGGCATCAAGGATCTGTTCGCGACCAGGGGCGTGCGCACCACGGCCTGCTCGAAGATCCTCGGCAATTTCGTGCCGACCTACGAGTCCACCGTGACCTCGCAGCTCTGGCGCGACGGTGCGGTGATGCTCGGCAAGCTCAACAATGACGAGTTCGCGATGGGTTCGGCCAACGAGACCTCGTGCTTCGGCCCCGTCGGCAATCCCTGGCGGCGCGAGGGCAGCAACACGACGCTGGTGCCGGGTGGCTCCTCCGGCGGCTCGGCCTCTGCCGTGGCCGCGCTCTTGTGCATGGGCGCGACCGCGACCGACACCGGCGGCTCGATCCGCCA
>NZ_AJQE01000243.1 GCF_000261685.1 Bradyrhizobium genomosp. I (2014)
ACGGCGACCGTCGGCATCAAGCCGACCTATGGCCGCTGCTCGCGCTGGGGCATCGTCGCGTTTGCCTCCTCGCTCGACCAGGCGGGCCCGATCGCACGCAGCGTGCGCGATGCGGCCATGCTGCTGCGCTCGATGGCCGGGCACGATCCGAAGGACACCACCTCGGTCGACATGCCCGTGCCGGATTACGAGGCCGCAATCGGCAAGTCCGTGAAGGGCCTCAGGATCGGCATCCCCAGGGAATATCGTCTCGACGGCATGCCGGCCGAGATCGAGAAGCTGTGGAGCGAGGGCGCGGCCTGGCTTAAAGCCGCCGGCGCCGAGCTCGTCGAGGTTTCGCTGCCGCACACGAAATATGCGCTGCCGGCCTATTACATCGTGGCGCCGGCGGAGGCGTCCTCCAACCTCGCGCGCTATGACGGCGTGCGCTATGGCCTGCGCGAGCAGGGCAGGAACATCATCGAGCTCTACGAGAACACCCGCGCCGAGGGCTTTGGCGCGGAGGTGAAGCGCCGTGTCATGATCGGCACCTATGTGCTCTCGGCCGGCTATTACGACGCGTACTATCTGCGGGCCCAGAAGGTGCGCACGCTGATCAAGAAGGATTTTGAGGATTGCTTCGCCAAGGGCGTCGACGCGATCCTCACCCCCGCGACGCCGTCGGCGGCCTTCGGCATCGGCGAGAAGGGCGGCGCCGATCCGGTCGAGATGTATCTCAACGACATCTTCACGGTGACCGTGAACATGGCGGGCCTGCCCGGCATCGCCGTGCCCGCGGGCAAGGACGCGCAGGGCTTGCCGCTCGGCCTGCAACTGATCGGACGGCCCTTCGACGAGGAGACGCTGTTCTCGCTCGGCGAGGTGATCGAGCAGGCCGCCGGCCGCTTCACGCCCGCGAGGTGGTGGTGAATGTCGCTGGCTTCATCGCGAGCCTTGACGGCGCCGCGCCCGCACCGGAGCTGAGCGCGCCGCTCACGGGTCTCTGGTGGGCCGCCAAGGGCGACTGGGACCAGGCGCACAAGATCGTTCAGGATGACAACGGCCGCGCTGCTGCCTGGGTGCACGCCTATCTGCACCGCGTCGAAGGCGATCTCGGCAATGCCGGTTACTGGTACCGCCAGGCCGGCCAGCCGGCGGCAAAGGATTCATTGGAAGCGGAGTGGGAGCGGATCGCTGCCACGCTGCTCGGGAGCAGGACATGAGCACGGCCACGCACAAGCTTCTCAAGGGTGCCACCGGCGATTGGGAGATGGTCATCGGTATGGAGATCCATGCCCAGGTGACCTCGAACTCGAAGCTGTTCTCGGGCGCATCGACCGCATTCGGCGGCGAGCCGAACAGCCACGTATCGCTCGTCGACGCCGCGATGCCGGGCATGCTGCCCGTCATCAACGAGGAATGCGTCAGGCAGGCTGTCCGGACGGGGCTCGGTCTCAACGCGCAGATCAATCTGCGTTCGGTGTTCGACCGGAAGAACTATTTCTATCCCGACCTGCCGCAGGGCTACCAGATCAGCCAGTACAAATCTCCGATCGTTGGCGAGGGCGAAGTGATCGTCGATCTCGACGGCGGCAAGACGGCGACGATCGGTATCGAGCGACTGCATCTGGAGCAGGATCCCGGCAAAATGCTGCACGACCGGTCGCCGTCGCTGTCCTTCATTGACTTCAACCGCTGTGGCGTGGCGCTGATGGAGATTGTCTCGAAACCGGACATCCGTGACGCCGAGCAGGCCAAGGCCTACGTGACCAAGCTACGCTCGATCATGCGCTACCTCGGCACCTGTGACGGTGACATGGAGAAGGGAAGCCTACGCGCCGACGTCAATGTGTCCGTGCGCAAGCCCGGCGCGCCGCTCGGCACCCGCTGCGAGATCAAGAACATGAACTCGATCACCTTCATCGGCCAGGCGATCGAGTACGAGGCGCGTCGCCAGATCGAGATCCTCGAGGACGGCGGCCAGATCGAGCAGGAGACCCGTCGGTTCGATCCCAACAAGGGCGAGACGCGCTCGATGCGGTCCAAGGAAGAGGCGCATGACTATCGCTACTTCCCCGATCCCGATCTGCTGCCGCTGGAGTTCAGCCAGGAATTCGTCGACGAGTTGAAGGCGAAGCTGCCGGAGCTGCCGGATCAGAAGAAGACGCGCTTCGTCGCCGACTTCGGCCTGTCGGCCTATGATGCGAGCGTGCTGGTCGCCGAGCGCGAGAGTGCGGTGTTCTACGAGACGGTGCTCGACAGGCTCGCCAACCGCGCGCGCGACGGCAAGATGGCGGCGAACTGGGTGATCAACGAGCTGTTCGGCCGTCTCAACAGGGAAGGCCGGGATATTACGGACTCTCCGGTCAATGCCGAGCAGCTCGCGGCGATCATCGATCTGATCGGCGAGGGCACGATCTCGGGCAAGATCGCCAAGGATCTGTTCGAGATCGTCTGGCAGGAGGGCGGCGATCCCCGCGCGCTGGTGGAAAGCCGCGGCATGAAGCAGGTCACCGACCTCTCGGCGATCGAGAAGGTTGTCGACGACATCATCGCGGCCAATCCCGACAAGGCCGCGCAGGTCAAGGACAAGCCGCAGTCGCTCGGCTGGTTCGTCGGTCAGGTGATGAAGGCGTCCGGCGGCAAGGCCAATCCGCAGAGCGTCAACGACTTGCTCAAGTCCAAGCTCGGCATCTAGCCTCGCGCGCTCGAACGAGGTGACGGACACGTTCGTCACCTCGCTTTCGGCTCTCGGTGCGACGCTCGCGCGCATCCTCGGCGGCTCGCTTCGTCCCGTCGGCGGCGACGCCGCGCCCGAATCGCCGCCACGCGATTCGCGCGAAACGGCGGCTTGCACACGCTCGGACGAGCGTTCGCGCCGTTAAGCACGAAAATATTTTCATTGCCAAAATTCGCGACTCAGAGTCCGCGAAGCGCCTTTGCGAGGTGATGGAAGGAATGGCGATGCACGTCGCCGCGTTGATCGCGCGCGGCGCGCGCATGCAGAAAAATACTTGTCGCATAGTGTTTTTCTGCAATCGCATCCGTCGCGAACGTCGACGATGCGCCCGCTCGCCGTGATCGCAGCTGCGCGTCATGCGGTGCGCTTGCGTCGCGCTCGCCAAGCGCAGGCGCGTTGCGCCGTCAACACTTCTTTAAGCGAGACGCTGTTTTTTTCTTCGTGTTGGTGTATTCGGGATGAAGTGCATTCGATCCCCGAGTGCACGCAGCGATTAAAGCCATCTCACACATCGGAGGGCAACATGGCCAAGAAAGCGAAGAAGGCGAAGGCGAAGAAGGCGAAGAGCGCAGTGAAGAAGACTGCGAAGAAGACCCGCAAGGTCGCGAAGAAGAAGAAGTAACTTCGCTTCTGAAGTTGCCGGCTCCAGATAGCCGGCACGTCATCAGCGCCTCCCAGAGGTTCTGGTCGACGATAGAGGGTGTCGGCGAGACATCAGGTCAACGGTCGGATCGTTCTCTTTAACGGTCCGGCAGAAGAAACGAGTTTTCTTCGTTCGGTGCGGTTCTCCTCGAGGGGCTCCGCAATTTCACGAGTGGCCTTCGGGCCAAAGTGGAATCTGGTCCTGACGTGTTCGCCGACGCCCTCGTTCTCCTGAGGCCGGGGTATTGCCGGCATTCCTTTTCCCCGACATTGCTGATCTGACCGCGACGTGGCCGCGCTGCCTTGGAGCAGGCGAAGCGCTGCGCGCATGTTGGCTGCCTGCTGCAGTCCGCGGGTCGTTCCACGTGTGCGGTGTCATCGACCGGCGTCGACCGGACGATCCGGTACGCCGCAGCTTGTCAGCGGATCACTGCTGCCTCTGGAATACTGGGTCACCCGCCTGCCGCCTTCGCTGAAGCTTCGGCAGGACCGCATGCCCCGGCGCAGCCGGGTCGCGGACGACGCCAGCGAACGGGACGCCACATCACACGCGCCACTGCGCGCGATGGTTATCGATGTCCTGAGATTCCAGGGTAAACCGAATCTGACGAATTGCAGAAGTGCCTGCAAACCGGGGATTTTTTGAATTCACCGTGCGGGCGTCGCACGCTCGCGTTTACGTCTGCTTCATCGCGATACTTAAACTGCCATTCAAATTTGCCCGCCATCATCGCCTCCAACAAGCCGGCAAGCGGCATGGGCAGGAAGACTCGGGGAAGAGTTGAACAGCTATCTGGACGGGAGCCGCGCTCGGGGAGCGAGGCGGCACAAGAACAAAGGGGATGCGTGATGTTTCAGGGTACTTTCGATCTGGAGACGGCAACGCCGATCGACGCGGGCGCGCTGTCGGACGTGCTGTTCGAGCGCGGGATCTATTGGGCGAGCGGCCGCTCCGGGATCGTCGATCTCGTCGCCGCGCACAAATGGTTCAACCTCGCCGCGTTGAAGGGCCGCAAGGACGCCGTGGCGCTGCGCCAGGAAGTCGCCGGACAGATGTCTGACGCCGAGATCTCGGTCGCGCAGCGCGAGGCGAGGGCCTGGATCTCCGCGCGCTGAGATGAGTCGCGACTCACCCGTGTTTGCACGGGGCGGCCGGGTTGCGCTGAATCAAGTTTCTGCCTCGTGCCGTGGCATAAGACCCGACGGCATGGGCGACCAAGGTACGAATGGACGATGGCTGCCGATTCAGATCGCTCCGGACGAGTGCGATCTGGAACTCGGACGTCTGCACAAGACGGGAGTTGTGCCTTGGCCCTTTCCGTGCCGGCGCAAGGGCGGCGTCTGGTTCAATGTCTGGGCCGACGAGGCCGTGCTGATATCGCCCTCGCATTGGCGGATATGGCGATCCGGTATCTAGGTGCGCACACACATATATAAGGAGCACGTGAATCTATAAGGAGCACGTGAATCGAGTTGAGCTCGCCATGCTCATCCTCGCCCCAGGCTTTCGCGCCAACTTCACGATCGCTTTCAGGTGAAAGAACGCAGCGACCTGGATTGCAGGGACCTGGGTTGATTCTGCCGCTGGGTGGCGGAGAGGGAGGGATTCGAACCCTCGATACAGCTTGAGACCGTATGACGCTTTAGCAAAGCGTTGCCTTCAGCCACTCGGCCACCTCTCCGGTGCGAGCCTTATGCCTCTAATTAGTTGGGCCGGTCAATTTGGAAGCGCGTGTTTTTGCTCGAATATTCCCAGTGATTTTCGAAGCAAGACGGATTTGTTCTCGGGCGAGAGCGTAGCGCTGCGAGAGCAGAGCCGAAGCTGGAACGGCTGGCGCATGGCCGGCGTCGGAAGCTGAATTTGCCAGGGAATTCAATGGCGCGTGAGAGGGGCCGGAACCTGGCATCCCTGCGCCCTGGTTCGCCGAGCTGCCGGGGCCCGATCCCGATGATCCCCGCGCGACAAGAGAGTGTTTGCCGCCCGCCTGTGGCCAGACTGGGAGTCGCGGAGGCAGGCTGATGCCTGCTCATTTGAGTCTCCCTTGTGATTCCACGATTCGAGCCCGTCGAACCCCCTCCAGGCCGACATCCCGGCTAGGGCGCCTCATGTGGGGAACTTTGATGGCAAACGGAACCGCCAAAAAAATATCAATGTAAACAATATGTTGCGAGGGCGATCTGATCACATCTGCGTGTTATTTGTGCAACACCCGTCGGAAAACACGCTCCATCGGCCCGTTTCGGAGCGTTCTGTTGTTGTGTGTGCAAGGACGTTCGGTAATTGTGGCTGAGCGACGGAGGGGGGCATCCCGAGGTCGTCCCGTTTAGGTCATTCGCTTAAGTCCCTCGCGTTCATGCGGGTGTGTCCGAAGGCGCGAAGGAGCCCAAAGCGGTGATTTAGAGGGGGTTGGGGAATTGGCCGTCCGGTCAGTGACCTTCCCTGAAAGAGCAACTTGGAGGTTTAACATGAAGTTGGTTAAGAGCCTTTTGCTCGGCTCAGCGGCGGGTCTGATCGCCGTGGGCGGAGCGCAGGCAGCCGATCTGCCCGTGAAGGCCAAGGCGGTCGAATACGTGAAGATCTGCTCCCTGTACGGAGCCGGTTTCTACTACATCCCGGGCACTGACACCTGCATCAAGCTGGGTGGTTACCTGCGCGCTGAAGTCGCGCTGGGCACCAACAGCGTCTACAACGGCGCGTTCAGCGGCGCTGCTGGCGCTCACAACCGCCTCAGCAACTACTACACCATGCGCGCTCGTGAGGATCTCAACATCGACACGCGCACCGCGACCGAATACGGCGTGGTCCGCACGTTCTTCGATGCGACCTTCTCGTGGACGACCGGCGGATACACCGGTGGCGGCACGACCGCGTACGACTCGGCCCCTCCCGGTACCTCGGGCAGTGGCTCGGTGGCCGGTGGTGCGCTCGGCGTGTACTACGCCTTCATCCAGTTCGCTGGCTTCACGATGGGTAAGGCGGTCTCCCAGTTCTCCGCTCCCTGGACCAACTATCCCGGCAACAACTTCGACGGTCTCGTCGGTGGCGGCGGCACGGTTACCGGTGTCAACCAGTTCACCTACACCGCTGACTTCGGTCAGGGCATCACGGCGTCGTTCTCGGCGCAGGACCAGGTCCAGTACTATCAGGCTGGTATCAACAACCTCGCTGTGCCGGGCACCTTCGGCTACGGCACCAGCGATATCGCTGGCTCGCGCTCGCCGGACCTCGTCGCTATGGTTCGCGTCGACCAGGCTTGGGGTCTGTTCCAGGCGTCGGTTGCGGCTCATGAGAACCATGCGGGCTACTACGGCGCCACCGAAGTCACCGGTCATCCCGGCGACAAGTGGGGTTGGGCGGCTCAGCTGGCCTTGTCGATCAAGAACATCCCGACGGGTGCGGGTGACACGATCAACATCCAGGGCGTCTACACCGACGGTGCGACCCGTTACAACATCCAGGACCTCGCCGGTGGCGCTGGTGCTTGGACGAGCTACGGCAGCACGGGCCTGGCCGGCGCGTATCAGAGCCTCGGCATTGCCTTCGCGCCTGACGCGGTGTTCGTGACCGGTGGTGGCCTGGAGCTGGTCCAGACCTGGGGTATGCGCGGTGCGTACACCCACAACTGGGATCCGTACTGGAACACGGCTATCTACGGTGCGTACGCTGGAGTTCGCTACAGTGGCGCAGCCAAGACCGCGATGTGCGGCGTGGGCGGCACCATTTCGGTTGCTCTCGGCATTGCCTCGGCTTCCTGTAACCCCGACTACAACATCGCTCAGCTGGGTCTCATCACCCGCTGGACGCCCGTCAAGAACCTGACCTTCTCGGCTGACTTCAACTGGACCCATCTGGACCAGAAGTATGCAGCTGGAACGGTCACCGCTGCTGGCGCCAGTGCGGCCTTGGCCAAGCCTGTCGCGGCTTACGAGCTCAAGGATCAGGACTCGTTCACCCTGCTCCTCCGCGCTCAGCGCAACTGGTAAGTTCGGTCTAACGACCTGACAAGGAACCCCGGCGGGCAACCGCCGGGGTTTTTCTTTTGCCGGCCGTGCCTGCTTCGCTTGGCGCAATGGTCCGACTTGCTGCGCCACGCTCCGTTGATCTCATTGTTCTTCGCCGCGGCCTGATGGACGTCGCCGTGGAAAAGGGAGAGGGCCGCGCTGCAAGCGGTTTCCGACCCGAGGCGCGCGGAGGAGGACTGCGGGTACCCGGGCCAGCCGTCCAGGCACCCTGACGATCTGGCCTTGCGGCAGGAGCGATCCACGCCTTCATCCGCCAGCCGAGGCACCGGCGAGCGTGCCGACCGGACCGCAATCGCCGCGGCGCTCACGGCGCGCGTGGCAAGGTCACGCCGGAAGATCGTGGGCGATCGCTGAAGAGGCCTCGGCGACTCAAGGTCCTGCTGACGAGGACGGTGCCGGCTATCCTGGCTGCCGGCTGCGAGTCGAACGAGGGGTCTCTATTCCACGCTTCCGACGCCGCGGCGCAGATCGGCTTCGATCTGCAACCGCGTGCCGCCGCCGAAGCGGGCGCGGTAGACCTGAAGGTTCTCCATGATCCGCTGCACGTAGTTGCGCGTCTCGGAGAACGGAATCAGCTCGACCCAGTCGACCGCATCGACCTTCGGGTCGCGCGGATCGCCGTAGCGCTCGACCCACTTCCTCACGCTGCCGCGGCCGGCATTGTAGGCGGCGAAGGTCATGATGTAGGAGCCGCGATAATCCTCGAGCAGTCCGCCGAGCTCGGCCGAGCCGAGCGTGGCGTTGTAGACCGGATCGTTCTTCAGCCGCCCCAGGTCGTAGGTCGCGCCGTGGCGCTTGCAGACGTAGCGGGCGGCGTCCGGCGTCACCTGCATCAGCCCATAGGCCTGCGCCGGCGAAACCACACGCGGATTGAACGCGCTCTCCTGTCGCGCGATCGCATAGACGATGCTGCGCTCGACCTCGGGGCCGATCGGCGTGAACTGCGGAATGCCGTTGACCGGGTAGGCATAGAAGTCGAACGGCAGGCCGCGATTGAGCGCCCCTTTGCCGAGCAGCAGCATGCCGCGCGCGTCGCTATAGCGCTGGGCGAGCTCGCCAAGGCCGGCAAGCGCTTCCGGATCGCCGTTCTCGCCCATGTCGGCGAGCATGGGCACCGCGAGCTCGCGCTCGTCGAGCTCGTAGAGCAGTTGCGCAGCGCGCACGATCTCCAGCCGCTCGGCGCCGCGCCCGCGCGGCTGGCGGTTGAGCTCGATCTGCGGCAGGCCCAGCTTGGCCCGGGCGAGCTGGCCGTAATAGCTGGTCGACTGTTCGGCGGCGCGGGCATAGGCGTTGCGCGCCTCCTGCTGGCGGCCCAAAGCTTCCGCGGCGCGGCCCTGCCAATAGCCGGCACGCGCCAGCGCGGTCGGATTGACGCTGCCGACGCCGATGCGGGCAAAATGCTGGGTGGCGGTCGCGGGGTCGTTGAGGAAGCGCAGCGCGATCCACCCGGCGGTGAATTCCTGCTCGGTCTTGTAGATGTCGCGCGAGGGCAGGGCGGCATCGCGCGCAATCAGATAGGCGCTGCGGAATTCCTCGGTGTCGATCATCTTGCGGGCCAGAAGGCGCCGCTCGATCCACCATTCGTCGAGATTGTGGAGCCGACCCGGATCCTTCGGCGCGGATAGCATGAGCTGGGCGGCCTCGGTGAACTTCTCCTCGCGGCGCAGGAGCTGGATCCTGCTGAAGATGTAGCCGGGGTCATTGTGCAGCTCGCGCGGCACCGCCTCGAGCAGCGCCCGCGTGTTCGGCGCTTTCTTGACGGCGGCGATGCGGGCCCTGGCGAGCGCGACATAGCCGGCGCCGAGCCGCTTTGCGGCGCGCATCGCCGCCTCGGTCTCGCTGCCGTAGAGCAGGGTGTCCATCCGCGCTTTCTGGTCCCCCGGCGTCAGCAGGGCACCGAACTGGTCGAGCGCGTTGTTCTCGGTGTCCTCCGACATCGGATCGCTGCGCCAGGCCTCGCGCACCAGCCGCTCGGCATTGGCGCGGTCGCCGCGCGCCAGCATCGCCTTTGCGAGCGTGAAGCGGCCCTTGGCGGAGATCGGAGACTCGTTCTCGAACCACGACCACGCGACCGAATCGTCGCGCTTGTCGTCCCACATCGCCGCCTCGAGGCGCCGGCGCAGGAAGACCTGCGACGGCCAGCTCGGATTGGCGGAGAGGAAGGCGCGATAGCGTTCCACGGTCGCGCCGTTGTCCTCGCTGCGCAGGATGATCCATTCGGCGAGCTTTCGCGCGACGGGATCCGAGATGCCGGCCGCGGCGTTGGTGGCGTCGCCGGCCTTGCGCTTGCGCACGAGCTCGATGACGCTCTCCAGCGTGTCCTTGTCGGCTTGCGACGTCGACGACGTCGCAGCGACCGCGGCCGGGATGACCGGCTTGCGCGGCGCCGCATGCTGGCGGGTCGCAGGGGCCAGCACGGGAGCTGCGACCGGTCTGGCGGCAGCCGGGGCGGCGGGTCTGACGGTGGCCGTCGCGGCCGGCGCGGGTGCGGCCTTGGGGTGCGATCGGTGGGTCGCAGGTTGTGATTTCGACGAGGGCGCCGCTGCCGTGGGCCTGGGCTTGTCCTTCGCGGGTTCCTTGCCAGCTGCATCCTTGCCAGCAGTATCCTTGGCAGGCTTCTTCGCGGCATCCTTGGCCTGAGCGCCGGACGCACCCTTGCTCGCGCCCTTCGCCGCGTCCTTGCCGGTTCCCTTGACTGTTTCCCTACTCGATCCTTTGTCTGGCTCCTTGGCCGGTCCCTTGGCCGGTCCTTTGGCCGCGTCCTTGGTAGCCGGCTTCGCGGTGTCCCTGGCCGTTTCCGCCGTCGTCTCATTGGACTTGGCGAGGGCGGCGCAGCCCACCGACAGCCCTGCCATCAGGCACATGAACAGACCGGTGGATCGCCATGCGGCACGAACAGAGGAGGTCACGGCGTTTCGTCGCCCCGAATCAGTGAAGTGGCTCAAGACCTAGCTGAATTCGATTGAATATGCGGAGAAAATACCAACAGCGGCTTACCTCGGGCCGATTTGCACCATCACCGCGGCAAAATCGCGGCCTAAAGGCTGCCTCACACGGAAGCGGGCCTTTGACCGGCAGGACAGACCCGATATGAATGGGGCTTGCTCAAGAGATAGCCGCGTACGGAGGAAGTCCATGGCAGCCAAGACGAAATTCCGGGGGTCGTTCACCGCCTTGGTCACGCCGTTCAAGAACGGCTCGCTGGACGAGGCGGCGTTCCGCTCCCTGGTCAACTGGCAGATTTCGGAGGGGACCAATGGCCTCGTCCCGGTCGGCACCACCGGCGAGAGCCCGACGCTCAGCCATGACGAGCACAAGAAGGTCGTCGAATGGTGCATCGCTGAAGCCAAGGGCCGCGTGCCTGTGATCGCGGGCGCCGGCTCCAACTCGACCAAGGAGGCGATCGAGCTCTCGCGGCACGCCGAAAAGGCGGGCGCGGACGCGGTGTTGATCGTCACGCCCTACTACAACAAGCCGACCCAGGAAGGGATGTACCAGCACTTCAAGGCCATCAACGACGCAATCGGTATTCCGATCATCATCTACAACATCCCGCCGCGTTCAGTCATCGACATGTCGGTCGACACCATGAAGCGGCTGTGGGAGCTGAAGAACATCGCCGGCGTCAAGGACGCCACCGCCAGCATGGTTCGCGTGTCGCAGCAGCGCGCGGCGATGGGCGAGGATTTCAACCAGCTCTCGGGCGAGGACGCCACCATCATCGGCTACATGGCCCATGGCGGCCATGGCTGCATCTCGGTGACCTCGAACGTCGCGCCGCGCCTGTGCTCGGAGTTCCACGCCGCCTGGCAGAAGGGCGACACCAAGGCGGCGCTCGCGATCCACGACAAGCTGATGCCGCTGCACAACAACCTCTTCATCGAGAGCAATCCGGCGCCGATCAAGTACGCGATGTCGCTGCTCGGCAAGCTCGACGAGACGATGCGACTGCCGATGGTGCCGGTTTCGGAGCCGACGCGCGTTGCCGTGCGCAGTGCCATGGTGCACGCTGGGCTGATCAACTGATGCGCTAGCCAAATCGGGGGGCGTCATGAGCGTCGACGAGAAGGGCATGCGGATGCTCAAGGAGTTCCGCGAGTTCGCCATGAAGGGCAACGTCGTCGACCTCGCGGTCGGCGTCATCATCGGCGCGGCCTTCGGGGCCATCGTCAACTCGCTGGTCGGCGACGTCATCATGCCGATCATCGGCGCCGTCACCGGCGGGCTCGACTTCTCGAACTACTACACCCCCTTGTCGAAGGCAGTCACCGCCACCAACTTAGCTGATGCGAAAAAGCAAGGCGCCGTGCTGGCTTGGGGCAGCTTCCTCACGCTGACGCTCAACTTCATCATCGTCGCCTTCGTGCTATTCCTGGTCATCCGCGCCATGAACACGCTGAAGCGCAAGGAAGAGGCGGCGCCGGCCGCTCCCCCGAAGCCGTCGGCCGAGGTCGAGCTGCTGACCGAGATCCGCGATCTCCTCAAGAAGTGACGCGCGCACTTCATCCGAACTGTTAGAATCCGCGCGCATCTCTGTCAGGTTTGTCCGTCATGGCCGATAAGAACGAACGTCCGATCAAGGTCATGGCGGAAAATCGCAAGGCCCGCTTCAATTACGCCATCGAGGACACGATCGAGGCGGGCATTGCGCTGACCGGCACCGAGGTCAAATCGATCCGCAACGGCAAGAGCACGATCGCGGAATCCTACGCCGATTCCAAGGACGGCGAGATCTGGCTGATCAACGCCACCATTCCAGAATATCTCCAGGGCAACCGATTCAATCACGAGCCCAAGCGGCCGCGCAAACTGCTTCTCCACCGCCGGCAGATCAACAAGCTGATGGGCGCGGTCGACCGCGAGGGCATGACGCTGATCCCGCTCAAGCTTTACTTCAACGAGCGCGGTCGCGCCAAGCTGCAGCTGGCGGTTGCAAAAGGCAAGAAACTGCACGACAAACGCGAGTCCGAGAAGAAGCGCGACTGGAGCCGGGAGAAGGGCCGGCTGATGCGGGCGAGGGGATGACGGGATGAATCAGCGGAACCTGCTCGAGGTCGATTGGAGCCAGATTCCCGCGCCCTCCGACGACGGCGGCGCCGCGCATCTCGAGGGCATGATGTTGCCGTCGATCAGCCTGCTCGCAACCGACGACACGTCGGTCACGCTGTCGGCGCTGCGCGGCCGCATCGTCGTGTTCGCCTATCCCCGCACCGGCGAGCCCGGCAAGATCGCGCTGGTGGATGATTGGGACATGATCCCGGGGGCACGTGGTTGCACGCCCCAGACTTGCGCGTTTCGTGATCTGTTCGCCGAGCTGAAAGCCGCCGGTGCCTCCCACGTGTTCGGCCTCTCGAGCCAGAGCAACGAATACCAGACCGAGATGGCCTCGCGCCTTCATCTGCCGTTCCCGGTGCTCTCGGACGAGCAGCTGGCGCTCACGCGCGCCTTGAACTTGCCCACGATGGAGGTCGCAGGCCTGACGCTGATCAGGCGCCTGGCGCTGATCATCGATGACGCCAGGATCACGCATGTGTTCTATCCGGTGTTTCCGCCCGACCGGAACGCCGGTGAGGTGCTCGACTGGCTGAAGGCCAATCCCACCAAGGGCTAGATCGCCGGCACCGGATGCTGTTTGAATCGATGCGAGCCGAGGGTTTCACCTCTCCGCGCCGGGAGAGGTGAACCCTGCCTAGTCTGACTGTATCAAGGCTCTAATCGAGATCCGCCTTCACCTTCGCGAACACGCTCCGGAACATGACCGGCGTCAGCACGCCCGTGTTCGTGTTGTAGCGCGAGCAATGATAGCTGTCGTAGAGCTTGAACGCGCCGGCCTGATGCACCGCGCCGTGGCCGAAGGGGGCCTGCGAGCCCTTCAAATTCAGCGGCTTGAGCACGCTGTCGTGCGCAATCCGCCCGAGCGCGACGATCGCGCGCAGGTTCGGCATCGATGCGAGATTCGCCGCGAGAAACTGACGGCAGGTGTTGATCTCGACCGGCAGCGGCTTGTTCTGCGGCGGCACGCAATGCACCGCATTGGCGATCCGGCAGTCGACCAGTTTCAGGCCGTCATCGGGGCGCGCCTGATAGGTCCCCCTGGCAAAGCCGTGTTCGATCAGCGTGGTGTAGAGCAGGTCGCCGGCATAGTCGCCGGTGAATGGCCGTCCCGTGCGGTTGGCGCCCTGCATTCCCGGCGCGAGGCCCACGATCAAAAGGCGCGCCTTGATGTCGCCGAAGGGCGCAACCGGCGCATTGTGCCACGACGGCTCGCGTGCGCGATTCGCCTCGCGAAAGGCGACCAGGCGCGGACAGAGCGGGCAGTCACGGTCGGGAACGACGGTGAGAGGCTGGCGGCCTGACCGGGCCGCCTCACTCCTCGAAGTCGTCATCGCCCCTCGGCGCCATCGTGGTTGCGCGCTGGAGGAATTGCGGGGCGTGGTGGCGTTCGCCACGCTCGCCACGGTCACGCGGGGCGGGGCGTTCGGACGGATCGCGGCCGAGCTTGGATTGCAGCTCGACGAGGTCGGTGAAGACGTCGGCCTGGCGGCGCAGTTCGTCGGCGATCATCGGCGGCTGGCTTGCGATGGTGGAGATCACCGTGACCCGCACGCCGCGGCGCTGCACGGCCTCGACCAGGGAGCGGAAGTCGCCGTCACCCGAGAACAGCACCATCTGGTCGATGTGCTCGGCGAGCTCCATGGCGTCGACGGCGAGCTCGATGTCCATGTTGCCCTTCACCTTGCGGCGGCCGGAGGCGTCGATGAATTCCTTGGTCGCCTTGGTGACGACGGTGTAGCCGTTGTAGTCCAGCCAGTCGATCAATGGGCGGATCGAGGAGTATTCCTGGTCTTCGATGATGGCGGTGTAATAGAACGCCCGCAACAACGTCCCGCGGCTCTGAAACTCCTTCAGCAGGCGCTTGTAGTCGATGTCGAAGCCCAGAGTTTTCGCCGTCGCGTAGAGATTGGCCCCATCGATGAAGAGCGCGATCTTGTTGGTAGGAGAAGGTGACATTCAGTTTGCTCGCGTAGTAGTCGTGATTGATCGTTTTTTGTTGGCGCGGCGATGGCAAGCCGCGCAGTTCTAGAGTGCCGCTGAGACCCGTCGAAACCGCAAATCCGGAGAAGTCGGGGCAATCAAGGTATAGTTATGGCGGACTTGCATACGCCCGATGCCGCCCTCGATGGCAGCATGGAAAACCATCCGTCCTGGCCCCAATGTGGGGTTACCAGAGCCGTTTGGCGAGGCCAAATCACAAATTGGCCTTGCGAAACCCTCCCGGCCCCTATAACTAACGCCATTCATCCACATATTTCGTCCCACCCACAACGGAGCGACAGTCCATGGCTCGCGTCACCGTAGAAGATTGTATCGACAAGGTCGACAACCGGTTTGACCTGGTCCTGCTGGCCGCCCACCGTGCCCGCATGATTTCGTCCGGTTCACAACT
Organism: Bradyrhizobium genomosp. I (2014); assembly: GCF_000261685.1. Lineage (GTDB taxonomy): Bacteria > Pseudomonadota > Alphaproteobacteria > Rhizobiales > Xanthobacteraceae > Bradyrhizobium. Next base: position 14,832 of record NZ_AJQE01000243.1, read on the forward strand.
AACGGTTGACCGCGATAACGACAAGAACCCTGTTGTGTCTTTGCGCGAAATTGCCGAGACGACGATTTCGCCGGAGGACCTCCGCGAGGAGCTGGTGCACTCGCTCCAGAAGTTCGTCGAGGTGGATGAGCCCGAGCCGGACACGGTGCCGCTGATCGGTTCCGCGGGTGCGAGCGTCGATGCGGACGACACCGAGGTTGCCGTGGAGCGCATGACCGAAGAGGAGCTCCTGAAGGGTCTGGAAGGCCTCGCGCCTCCCGAGGAGCAGCCCGAGGAAGACGAGTAATTCCTCCGTCGCGATCGTCGACTTCTTGTGATCTTATCAAAGGCCCGAACCGTCGTTCGGGCCTTTGCTTTTGTTGACGTTTTCGTGGTTACCATAGCGTTGCCGGCTGGCGCTGCGTCCTGTCACTGAATTGATCGGACACAAGTGCGATCGGAGCTAGGATGTATACAACGGGGCCGGCCCAGGGCCCGTTTGAAGGCAGGACGGCATGGCGTATCGGCGCAGACCCTTGCAGATGCAGGCAGCAACCGAATCGGTTGCAGTGGCCCCGGCTGCGCCCGTCGCGCGTCCGGCCAGGCCCCGCGCGCGCATGATGCGTCAATATGACCTCGTCGAGCGCGTCAGATCCTACAATCCCAACACCAACGAAGACCTGCTGAATCGGGCCTATGTCTACGCCATGAAGGCGCATGGTTCGCAGACCCGCGCCTCGGGCGATCCGTATTTCTCGCACCCGCTCGAAGTGGCGGCGATTCTCACCGACCTGAAGCTCGACGACGCCACCATCGTGGCCGCCCTGCTTCACGATACGATCGAGGACACGGAAGCGACGCGGGCCGAGATCGATCAGATCTTCGGGCCCGAGATCGGCGCGCTGGTCGAGGGCCTGACCAAGCTGAAGCGGCTCGAGCTGGTCTCGCGCGAGGCCAAGCAGGCCGAGAATCTGCGCAAATTGCTGCTGGCCATTGCCGACGATGTCCGCGTGCTTCTGGTCAAGCTCGCCGACCGCCTGCACAACATGCGCACGCTGGACTTTGTGCCGACGGAATCGCGCCGGCGCATCGCCGAGGAGACGCTCGACATCTACGCTCCGCTGGCGGGGCGCATGGGCATGCAGGAAATGCGCGAGGAGCTGGAGGATCTGTCCTTCCGCACCCTCGATCCCGAAGCCTATTCGGTGGTGATGCAGCGGCTCGACGCGCTCGCCGAGCGCAACCGCAACCTGATCGGGGAGATCGAGGACCAGCTCTCCAACAATCTGCGTCACCGGGGCCTCGGCGCGCGCGTCTATGGCCGCCGCAAGAAGCCGTTCTCGATCTGGACCAAGATGGAGCGCAAGTCAGTCGGCTTCGAGCAATTGTCCGACATCTTCGGCTTCCGCCTCGTCGTCAACGACATCGAGGCCTGTTATCGCGCGCTCGGGATCGTCCATACCACCTGGCCGGTCGTGCCGGGGCGCTTCAAGGACTACATTTCGACGCCGAAGCAGAACGACTACCGCTCGATCCATACCACGGTGATCGGCCCTGGTAACCAGCGCGTCGAGCTCCAGATCCGAACCGAGGCGATGGACCAGATCGCCGAGCGCGGCATCGCCGCACATGTGTTCTACAAGGAAGGCGTCGGCTCGCCGACCGAATTCCTCAAGCGCGAGTCCACTGCGTTCGCCTGGCTGCGCCACACTATCGGAATCCTCTCGGAGAGCGCCAATCCGGAGGAATTCCTCGAGCACACCAAGCTCGAGCTGTTCCACGACCAGGTGTTCTGCTTCACCCCGAAGGGCAAGCTGATCGCGTTGCCCCGCCACGCCAACGTGATCGATTTCGCCTATGCCGTGCATACCGACGTGGGCAACAGCGCGGTGGGCTGCAAGATCAACGGCAAGTTCGCGCCGCTGTCCTCGGAACTCCAGAATGGCGACGAGGTCGAGGTGCTGACCTCCGAGGCGCAATCGGCACCGCCGTCGGCCTGGGAGACACTCGCCGTCACCGGCAAGGCGCGCGCCGCGATCCGCCGCGCCACGCGCACCGCGGTGCGCGATCAATATGTCGGCCTCGGCCGGCGCATCGTCGAGCGCCTGTTCGAGCGCGCCAAGATCGAATACGCCGACGACAAGCTCAAGGGCGCGCTGCCGCGGCTCGCGCGCACCTCGATCGAGGACGTCATGGCGGCGGTTGGCCGGGGCGAGATCAAGGCGTCCCACGTCGCGCGTGCGATGTACCCCGACTACAAGGAGGAGCGCATTGCGCGCTACGGCGTCAAGAAGGGGCTCGCCGCCAAGCTCAAGGAGAAGTCCTCGGAACCGCGCAGCCCGGTTGCGATCCCGATCCGCGGCATCAATTCCGACCTTCCGGTGAAGTTTGCTCCGAACGGCGGCGCCGTGCCCGGGGATCGCATCGTCGGTATCGTCACGCCGGGCGAGGGCATCACGATCTATCCGATCCAGGCGCCGGCCCTGAAGGATTTCGAGGAGGAGCCGGAGCGCTGGCTCGACGTCCGCTGGGACATCGAGGATTCCGCACCGCAACGTTTCCCGGCCCGTATCAAGGTGGAGAACGTCAACGAGCCCGGCGCGCTGGCGCAGATCGCGACCGTGATCGCCGAGCATGACGGCAACATCGACAACATCAGCATGCAGCGCCGCTCGCCCGATTTCACGGAGACGACGATCGACCTCGAAGTCTACGATCTGAAGCACCTGAGCGCGATCCTGGCCCAGTTGCGCGCGAAGGCGGTCGTCGCCAAAGTCGAACGTGTTAATGGATAGACGCTTTGCCTATGCGTCTGTCGTCCTGATTTCGTGAGTCCTGAAATGCCCGCTTCGAAGCTCCGCCTCGGCGTCAATGTCGATCATGTCGCGACCCTGCGTAACGCGCGCGGCGGCCGCAATCCCGATCCGGTGCGCGCGGCGCTGCTCGCGATCGAGGCCGGTGCCGACGGCATCACCGCCCATTTGCGCGAGGATCGCCGGCACATCCGCGACGAGGACATGGCGCGGCTGAAGGCCGAGATCTCCAAGCCGCTCAATTTCGAGATGGCGGCGACCGACGACATGATGCGCATCTCGCTCGCCACCAGGCCGCATGCGGTTTGCCTGGTTCCGGAGCGGCGCCAGGAGGTGACGACCGAGGGCGGGTTGGATGTGGTCGGCCAGCACAACGCGCTCGCGCCTTATATCGCGCGGCTGAACGATGCCGGCATCCGGGTTTCGCTGTTCATCGCGGCCGATCCCGCCCAGATCGAAATGGCGGCCCGGCTGCGCGCGCCCGTGATCGAGATCCACACCGGCGCCTGGTGTGACGCCGTCGTCGACGGCCATGGCGACAAGGCGGCGGCCGAATGGCAACGGATCGTCGTGGGGGCGAAGCTGGCGAAGGCCGCCGGGCTCGAGGTTCATGCCGGGCACGGGCTGGACTACGCGACGGCGGAGACGATCGCGGCCCTGCCTGAGATCATGGAGCTCAATATCGGCTACTACATGATCGGCGAAGCGCTGTTCGTGGGGCTGGCCGAGACCGTGCGCAACATGCGCGCGGCGATGGACCGCGGCCGGAGCCGGGCATGATCATCGGCATCGGCTCCGACCTGATCGACATCACCCGCGTGGCCAAGGTGATCGAGCGCCATGGCGAGCGCTTCCTCGACCGCATCTTCACGGCAGCCGAGCGGGCCAAGGCCGAGCGGCGTGCCAGGAACGAGAAGATGGTGGTGGCGACCTACGCCAAGCGCTTTGCCGCCAAGGAGGCCTGCTCCAAGGCGCTAGGCACCGGCATCAGGCGCGGCGTCTGGTGGCGCGACATGGGGGTGGTCAACCTGCCGGGTGGGCGGCCGACCATGCAACTGACCGGCGGCGCCCTGGCCCGGCTCCAGGCCCTGACGCCGGAAGGGTTCGAGGCGCGGATCGACCTGTCGATCACCGACGACTGGCCGCTGGCGCAGGCCTTTGTCGTCATTTCCGCCGTCCCGCCGCCGAAACCCTGACGGTGCGTCGGAAATTTTGTGATTTTCGTTGCAAATCAATGTCTTACTCAGTTTTGATGCGATCCTTGATTGCGTGGCCTCCGACAACCGTCTAAAAGTCCGCCGACGCAAATCAGCTTGGGCGAATTCGGCTTTACGCCGGAATTGGCCCTCACTATCAGAATCAGGACAATCTCCATGGGCCGCGAAGCAATGGGCTGCTCGCGCCAGGAGGGCGCTCTGTGATCGCCGGCCGGAATTGAGAGAGCAATGAGCGTGACTTCAGGAACGAAAACTGAGAGCGGCGTCGGTGAAACGATCCGGGTCGTGATCCATGCCCTCCTGATCGCACTGGTGATCCGCACCTTCCTGTTTCAGCCCTTCAACATCCCGTCCGGCTCGATGAAGGCGACATTGCTGGTCGGCGACTATCTGTTCGTCTCGAAATATTCCTACGGCTACAGTCACTATTCGATTCCGTTCTCGCCGCCGCTGTTCTCGGGACGGATCTGGGGCTCGGATCCGAACCGCGGCGACATCGTCGTGTTTCGCCTGCCGAAGGACGATTCGACCGACTACATCAAACGCGTGATCGGCCTTCCCGGCGACCACGTCCAGATGCGGGACGGGCTGCTCTACATCAACGACACGCCGGTCGAGCGGCAGCGCATGAGCGAATATGTCGGCGAGGACCCCTGCGGCTCGGAAGGCGGCGGCATCTCCCGGGTGAAGCGCTGGAAGGAGACGCTGCCGAACGGCGTGTCCTATGAGACGCTGGACTGCGCCGACAACGGCTACATGGACAACACCAACGTCTACACGGTGCCGCCCGGCCACTTCTTCATGATGGGCGACAACCGCGACAACTCCACCGATAGCCGCTTTCTCGGCCAGGTCGGCTACGTGCCGCGGGAGAATTTGATCGGCCGCGCCCAGATGATCTTCTTCTCCATCGCTGAAGGCGAGCATGCCTGGATGTTCTGGCGCTGGCCGTGGGCGGTACGCTGGAAACGCTTCTTCAAAATCGTCCGATGAAAGACGAAGCCAAGGACATCGCGACCCAACCGACCGAGGCGCAAGCGGGCCCCGAAGGGGAAGCTGCGACCAAGACCGTTGCGAACAAGACACCTGCGAAGAAGAAGCGGGTGCGGAGCAGCAAGGCCAAGGGCACGGATGCGAACGCGGCGCTCGAGGCGCGCATCGGCCACAGCTTCGCTGACCCGAACCTCTTGATGCAGGCGATCACGCATGTTTCTGCGCTGAAGTCCGGGCGCAAGCGAGGCGACAGCTATCAGCGACTGGAATTCCTCGGCGACCACGTGCTCGGGCTCGTCGTCTCCGACATGCTCTATCACGCTTTCCCGAACGCCGACGAAGGCGAGCTGTCCAAGCGCCTTGCCGAGCTCGTGCGCAAGGAAAGCTGCGCCGACGTCGCCAAGTCGCTCGGCCTGCTCGACGACATCAAGCTCGGCTCGGTCGGCTCCAGTGCCGACGCCCGCCTGCGCAAGTCCGTCCTCGGTGACATCTGCGAGGCCGTTATCGGCGCCATCTTCCTCGACGGCGGCCATGCGGCGGCGGCCGAATTCGTCAAGCGCAACTGGACCGAGCGCATGCACAAGCCGCGCCGTCCCTTGCGCGATCCCAAGACCGTCCTTCAGGAATGGGCGCAAGGCAAGGGACTGCCGACGCCGGTCTACCGCGAGGTCGAGCGCACCGGCCCGCATCACGATCCGCAGTTCCGCGTCGCCGTCGACCTGCCGGGGCTGGCGCCGGCCGAAGGCATCGGCGGCAGCAAGCGCGCGGCAGAGAAGGTGGCGGCTTCGGTGATGATCGAACGCGAAGGCGTTGGCGGCGGCAATGACGGCTGAAGCAAGCGGCGGGGCGCCGTCCACTGCTACGCGCTGCGGTTTCGTTGCGCTGATCGGCGCGCCGAATGTCGGCAAATCCACGCTGGTCAACGCGCTGGTCGGCGCCAAGGTCACGATCGTCTCGCGCAAGGTGCAGACCACGCGCGCGCTGATCCGCGGAATCGTGATCGAGAACAACGCACAAATCATCCTGGTCGACACGCCCGGCATCTTCCTGCCCAAGCGGAGGCTCGACCGCGCCATGGTCTCGACCGCCTGGAGCGGGGCCCATGATGCCGATCTCGTTTGCGTGCTGCTCGATGCCAAGACCGGGATCGACGAGGAGGCCGAGGCCATCCTCGCCAAGGCGGCCAGCGTCAACCACGAGAAGATCCTTGTCATCAACAAGGTCGACCTGGTCCAGCGCGAGAAGCTGCTGGCTCTGGCCCAGGCCGCCAACGAGCGCATGGAGTTCGCGCGGACCTTCATGATCTCGGCGATCTCGGGTGACGGCGTCGACGATATCCGCAAGACGCTCGCGGAAATGGTGCCGCCGGGCCCGTTCCTCTATCCCGAGGATCAGATGTCGGACGCGCCGATGCGGCAGCTCGCGGCCGAAATCACGCGCGAGAAGATCTATCAGAAGCTGCACCAGGAATTGCCCTACCAGTCCACGGTCGAGACCGATAAATGGGAGGAGCGCAAGGATAAGTCGGTGCGCATCGAGCAGACGATCTTCGTCGAGCGCGAAAGCCAGCGCAAGATCGTGCTCGGAAAGGGCGGCGCCACCATCAAGTCGATCGGCGCGGATTCGCGGAAGGAACTGATGCAGATCCTGGATGTGCCGGTGCATCTGTTCCTGTTCGTCAAGGTGCGCGAGAACTGGGGCGACGATCCCGATCGCTACCGCGAGATGGGCCTGGATTTCCCCAAGGAATAACCAAGAAAAGATCGGTAACCGATGAGCGTGCCCAGCAACGTCCGGCGCTTCGAAGCGCTGCTCTATGCATCGTTGATGCTGGATGCCCTCTCGGTCGCGGTGCAGGACCGCACGCCCAATGCGGAGATGACCGAGCAGATGATCATGACGGCGACCTTGCTCGCCGGCGGCATGATCCTGCTCCTCGTCTATTTCGTCTGGCTGGCCGCGCATTGGCGCAAGAACTGGCCGCGCTGGGTGCTGGCGGCGGCCCTGGTGTTGTCGGTGATTTCGCTCGGCCAGATCATCGGCGAGAAGGGCATGGAGCTCGACAGCGCCATCGAGATCGTCTCCTGCGCGCTGACGACGATGGGGCTGTATTGCTCCTTCACCGGCGATGCGAAGGACTGGTTCAACGCGTGAATTGATCTGTTCTGTCGTTCCGGGGCGATGCGAAGCATCGAACCCGGAATCTCGAGATTCCGGGTTCGCCTCTTCGAGGCGCCCCGGAATGACGGGGGATGGCGCTGCGCTCCCGACTGGAATCCTGTAGTATTCCTTCCATGGAATGGACCGATGAAGGCATCGTGCTGGGCGTGCGGCGGCATGGCGAGAGCAGCGCCATCGTCGAGCTTTTGACGCGCGCGCACGGCCGGCATCTCGGCCTCGTGCGCGGAGGGGCCGGCTCGCGGATGCGGCCGCTCTTGCAGCCCGGCAACAGCGTCAGCGCGGTGTGGCGGGCGCGGCTCGACGAGCATCTCGGTACCTATGCGATCGAGGGATTGAAGCTGCGTGCCGCGACGCTGCTGGCATCGTCGCACGGCGTCTATGGCGTCACCCATCTGGCTTCGATCGCGCGGCTCTTGCCGGAACGCGATCCGCACGAAGACATCTTTGCGCTGCTCGAACATTCGCTCGAGGATTTCGACGATATCGGCAGCGCGGCCGTGCACGTCATCCATTTCGAGCTGGCGATGCTCGCCGAGCTGGGTTTCGGCCTGGCGCTGGACAATTGTGCGGTGACGGGCGAGACCACGGACCTGATCTATGTCTCGCCGAAATCCGGCGGTGCGGTGTCGCGCGACGCGGGCGAGCCGTGGCGCGACCGGCTGGTGTG
>NZ_AJQE01000244.1 GCF_000261685.1 Bradyrhizobium genomosp. I (2014)
GCGCCAAGGTGAAACCGCGAGCGATCTCACCGAGCAGGATCTCCAGGACGGCTTCCGGCTGACCGGCCTGTTCCTGCTGCGCCACGTGCTGGAGCCGCGCGGGCAGGGCCATTCCGACGCGCGGGCCGGCTTCATCAATGCCTTGATACGGCAGCAGGCGAGGGCGGCGATCCCTTCGCCATGAGCCGAGCGGGATTCTGCATTGCCCTCGGGCATGGAGTTCCCGGGAACGAAATCGGGCCGGTCGAGTTCGCGTTCGAGGTTCCACAACGGGGACAGCCTAAATGTTGATCAGGGGATTCGCCTTGTCCACGGCGCTGCTTGCGTTCGCGCCTGATGCAATGGCCGGCGAGCCGCAGCCGGGCGTGGTTCGCAGGGCTTCCTGCACGGTCGTCCGGTACTATGTGGCGAAATATTCCGCTGCTGCCGCAGAGACATGGGCGCGGTCCCATGGCGCGACCGAGGCCGAGATCGAGGCCGCCCGGCGTTGCCTGACCAATGCGCCGGCGCCGACTCAGGCCAAAACTCAGACCTTCACGGCCGGCTGGGCCGGCCGGTAGGCCGCCCACAGGGAACCAATCGATCCTTGCCCGATTCGCCTCCACGGTTTAACCGGGCGGCATGGTAAAACGAATCGTTCCGCCGGAAGAACCGGCTGAAATCCACGAGGTGCCGCTGCGTGAGGCGCTGGAAGAGCGTTATCTCGCTTACGCGCTCTCCACCATCATGCATCGCGCGCTGCCGGACGCGCGCGATGGCCTGAAGCCCGTGCATCGGCGCATCCTCTACGGCATGCGCCTGCTTCGGCTCGACCCCGGCACCGCCTTCAAGAAGTCCGCCAAGATCGTCGGCGACGTGATGGGCTCGTTCCATCCGCACGGCGACCAGGCGATCTACGACGCCATGGTCCGCCTCGCGCAGGATTTCTCCTCGCGCTATCCGCTGGTCGACGGCCAGGGCAATTTCGGCAATATCGACGGCGATAATCCCGCCGCCTATCGCTACACCGAAGCGCGCATGACCGACGTCGCGCGGCTTCTGCTCGAGGGCATCGACGAGGACGGTGTCGAGTTCCGCGCCAACTACGACGGCCAGTCGAAGGAACCCGTCGTACTGCCCGGCGGCTTCCCGAACCTGCTCGCCAACGGCGCGCAGGGCATCGCGGTCGGCATGGCGACCTCGATTCCGCCGCACAACGCCGCCGAGCTGTGCGACGCCGCGCTCCACCTGATCGAGAAGCCCGACGCGAAATCCAGGGCGCTGCTGAAGTGGGTCAGGGGCCCGGATTTCCCGACCGGGGGCATCTGCGTCGATTCCAAGCAGGCGATCGCCGAAGCCTACACCACCGGCCGAGGCTCGTTCCGCGTCCGCGCCAGATGGCAGCAGGAGGAGGGCGCGCGCGGCACCTGGGTCGTCGTCGTCACCGAGATTCCCTTCCTGGTGCAGAAGTCGCGGCTGATCGAGAAGATCGCCGAGCTTCAGGACCAGAAGAAGCTGCCGCTGGTCGGCGACATCAGGGACGAGTCGGCCGAAGACGTTCGCATCGTAATCGAGCCGAAGTCGAAGAACGTCGATCCCGCACTGATGATGGAATCGCTGTTTCGGCTGACCGAGCTCGAAAACAAGATTCCGCTGAACCTCAACGTGCTGATCAAGGGCCGCATTCCCAAGGTGGTCGGCCTTGCCGAAGCCCTGCGCGAATGGCTCGATCATCTGCGCGACGTGCTGATCCGCCGCAGCAACTATCGCAAGGCGCAGATCGAGCACCGGTTGGAGGTCCTCGGCGGCTTCCTGATCGCCTATCTGAATATCGACAAGGTGATCAAGATCATCCGCACCGAGGATGAGCCGAAGCCGGCGTTGATGAAGGAGTTCAAGCTCACCGAGGTGCAGGCCGAAGCCATCCTCAACATGCGCCTGCGCTCCTTGCGCAAGCTCGAGGAAATGGAGATCCGCACCGAGGACAAGAACCTTCGTGGCGAGCTCAAGGGCATCAACGCGGTGCTCGCTTCCGAAGCGGAGCAGTGGAAGAAGGTCGGCGAGCAGGTCGGCAAGGTCCGCGACATGTTCGGGCCGAAGACGCCGCTCGGCAAGCGCCGCACCACCTTTGCCGACGCGCCCGAGCATGATCTCGCCGCGATCGAGGAAGCCTTCGTCGAGCGCGAGCCGGTGACGGTCGTGGTCTCCGACAAGGGCTGGATCCGCACCATGAAGGGGCATGTCGAGGATCTCTCCGGGCTCGCCTTCAAGCAGGACGACAAGCTCGGCTTCGCCTTCTTCGCTGAGACGACCTCGAAGCTGCTGCTGTTCGCGACCAACGGCAAGTTCTACTCTCTCGATGTCGCGAAGCTGCCGGGCGGCCGCGGCCACGGCGAACCGATCCGCCTGTTCATCGACCTCGAGCAGGAAGCTGCGCCCGTCGCGTTGTTCGTCCACAAGGGCGGACGCAAATTCCTGGTCGCGAGCCACGAGGGCCAGGGCTTCGTCGTCAACGAGGACGATTGCGTCGGCACCACCAAGAAGGGCAAGCAGGTCCTCAACGTCGACATGCCGAACGAGGCGCGCGCGATCACCGAAGTGCTCGGCGACACCGTCGCGGTCATCGGCGAGAATCGCAAGATGCTGGTCTTCCCGCTCGACCAGGTGCCGGAGATGGCGCGCGGCCGCGGCGTGCGCCTGCAGAAGTACAAGGATGGCGGGCTCTCGGACGTTGCCGTGTTCGACGCCAAGGCCGGCCTGACCTGGAAGGACTCCGCGGGCCGCGAATTCTCCGCGACCATGAAGGAGCTCGCTGAGTGGCAAGGCACCCGCGCCGACGCCGGCCGGCTGCCGCCGAAGGGTTTCCCGAAGTCGAACAAGTTCGGCAAGGTGATCGGATAGGCGCGACTGCCGCCTCATCGTCATTGCGAGCCACCGGGTCCGCGCGAAGCGCGGCCCCGGTGGCTCGCGATGACGGGATGCGATTGCGCCGCTCTCCAACTCAGAAGTGCGTATCCCGCAGGCGCGTACCAGATAGTCGCGTGTGCATGAGTGCGTCCGTCGATCGGGCACGAACATTGCTTTTTCGCCGCTGCAAGTGAACTTTCGATAAGCAGCAAAAAAAGGCACCAATGTTCAAACTGAAATCTTTCATTCCCGCGCTGTTCGGTCTCGCGCTGGTATCCGCGCCCGCGCATGCGGCAGGCAATCTCGTCGCGGTGCTCGAGGCGGAAATCGTCACGCTCGATCCGATTTTCTCGCCAGCCTACATTTCGCGCACGTTCGGCTACATGGTGTTCGACACGCTGTTTGCGAAGGACTCCAAGGGCGACGTCAAGCCGCAGATGGTGCAGGACTGGAAGGTCACCGCCGATGGTCTGACCTACACGTTCACGCTGCGCGACGGCCTGAAATGGCATGACGGCCAGCCGGTGACGGCGGCCGATTGCGTTGCCTCGCTGCGCCGCTGGGGCACCCGCAACGCGCTCGGCCGCCGTATTTTCGCGATTACGACTTCGCTCGAGCCGACCGACGCCAAGACCTTCGTGCTGACGCTGAAGGAGCCGTCCGGCCTCGTCATCGATGCGCTCGGCAATCCCGTCAGCCCCGTGGCCTTCATGATGCCGGAGCGCATCGCCAAGACACCCGGCGACCAGCGCATCACCGAGATTATCGGCTCCGGCCCGTTCGTCTACAGCAAGGCCGATCACCGCACCGGCGATCGCATGATCCTGAAGAAGTTCGCCGACTACGTACCGCGTCCCGAGCCCGCCGACTTCCTGGCCGGCGGCAAGCGCGTCAACGTCGACACGCTCGAGATCCGCGTCATCCCGGACGGATCGACCGCGGCGTCCGCGCTCCAGGCCGGCGAAGTCGACTTCATGCAATATGCGCCGTTCGATCTGTTGCCGCAGATGGAGAAGAATTCGCGCAACAAGGTCGTCAACTTCACCGGCGGCAACATGTTTGCCGGCGCCTATCGCCTCAACGCCGCGTCGAAGCCGTTCGACGATCCCGCCATCCGTCGCGTGCTGTGGAAGCTGGTCGACCAGCGCGAGGTGCTGGATGCGCTCGGCCTCGATGCCAAATACGCCACGCCCTGCGCGACGTTCTTTACCTGCGGGACCACCTATGAGAGCAAGGCCGGCACGGAAGCCGCCGCCAATCCGTCGATAGAAGCGGCGAAAGCCGCGCTGAAGGCGACAAAATATGCCGGCGAGCCGGTGGTCGTGATGGAGGCCAACGATCTCGAAGCGCCGCGCGTCTCGGCGCAGGTGCTGGCCGAGCGGCTGAAGGCGGCCGGCTTCAACGTCGATCTGCAGGTGATGGACTGGGCGAGCGTGCTGGCGCGCCGTGCCAAGAAGGAGGGCTGGAGCGTTTACGGCGTCCACGCCGGCGGCTTCGATCTGGGCTCGCCGCTGACCAACATCATGGTGGCGTTCAATTGCGCCGACTTCACCGGCTGGCAGTGCGACCAACGCATCACACCGCTGCTGGAAGCGTTTGCCAAGGCCCCCGCCGAGGCGGACCGCAAGAAGATCGCGGGCGATATCCAGGCCGTCATGTACGATCAGGCACCCGCAATTCCGTGGGGCCAGTTTGCCCAGCCGGCCGCCTATCGCGCGACCCTGCGCGGTCTGATACCGTCCGCCATCCCGGTGTTCTGGAACGTTGAGAAGTAACGCGATGTACGATGTCATTGTTGTCGGCGGTGGCTCCGCCGGCGCGGCCGTGGCCGCAAGGCTCTCCGAAGATCCCGCACGTCGCGTGCTGCTGCTTGAGGCCGGCCTCGACTGGCGCGCCGATGAAGCGCCCTGGGAAGTGAGGACGCCGAACCCGATCCCGATCATCCACAAGCGCGAGTATCAGGAGAAATGGCAGTGGCCAGATCTGGTGACGCGCCGGGTGGCGGGGCAGGAGCCACGCTTCTACTGGCGCGGCAAGGGGCTCGGCGGCTCGTCGATGATGAACGGCCAGATCGCCATCCGCGGCGTTGCGGATGCCTTCGACGAATGGGCGGCCAATGGCTGCACCGGCTGGTCGGCGAAGGAGGTGATGCCGCTGTTCTCCGTGATCGAGGACGATCTGGAATTCGGCGATGCCGAGGGCCACGGCCGCGGCGGGCCGTTGCCGGTCTATCGCGCGCCGCCGGAAAAATGGGGCCCGATCGATCGTGGCCTGCGCGATGCCGCGCTGGCCAGCGGCTATCCCTGGTGTGCCGACGTCAATGGTCCTGATGGCGAGGGCGTCGCCTGCTATCCCATCAACAGCCGCGACAGCCGCCGCATCACCACCAATGAGGGCTATCTCGAGCCTGCGCGCGGCCGCGCCAATCTGGAAATCCGCGGGCATGCGCTGGTCGATCGCGTGCTGATCAGCGACGGACGGGCGACCGGCCTGCGCGTCCACATCGAGGGGCAGGGCACCCAGGAGATCAGCGCGCGCCAGATCGTGCTCTGCGCCGGCGCCATCCACAGTCCGGCGATCCTGCTGCGCTCGGGCATCGGACCGGCAGAGGAATTGAAGGCGATGGGGATCGCGGTCGCGCGCGATCTGCCGGTCGGCCGCCACTTCTTCGACCACCCGCTGTTTCGCGCCACGATCCAGCTCCGGGAGGAGCTTCGTCCCACCGATCCCGATACGCGACACACCAATTGCTGCGTGACCTATTCGTCGGGTCTCGCCAATGGCGGCAAGCGCGACATGATCCTGATCGCGTTCAACCATCGCGGCATCGGCGTCCCGGGTGCGATCGGCGCCGGGCTGTTCAACGCGTATTCGCGTGGGACGCTCAAGCTGGCCTCGACCGATCCCGCGATCGATCCTGTCGTCGAGGAGAACATGCTCGCCGACCCCCGCGACATGCTGCGCATGATGGACGCGGTGAAGCGCCTTGCCGTGATCACGTCGCAGCCGGCGCTTTCGGGCGTTGCCGACTGGATCCGGCTCGCGGACACCGATCTGACGCTGCCGCAGGCCGCCAGCCTGCCGGATCACGAGCTCGACGCGGTGCTGCGCCGTGAGACCGGCGACATCCAGCACGCCGCCGGCAGCTGCCGCATGAGCGGCGTCGGCGACGCTGATGGCGTCGTCAACCCTGACGGCACGGTGAAGGGCATCTCCGGCTTGCGTGTCGCCGACGCCTCGATCATGCCGTCCGACTGCCGCGCCAACACCCATTTCACGACAGTGGTGATCGGCGAGGCGATCGCGCGGATGATGATGCGATAGCGCCACAACAATGGTGTCATGCCCCGGCTTGACCGGGACATCCAGTACGTCGTGGCCTCTCTTCTCAATCACGCCCGTCTCGGAGTAACTGGATCGCCCGGTCAAGCCGGGCGACGACAGCGATGGTGTGGCGAGCGCGTTCCACGTCATTGCGCGCGCGCGAAGTAGTCCAGAATCCCACCGCGGAAAGACTCTGGATTGCAGCGCTACGCTCGCAATGACGGAGCAAGGGGCGGGGCCATTGCTCTCCAATTCACATTTCAAACAGCAGACACACGCTCGCCTTCTCGCGGCGCATGTCGCCCGAGTTTTGCTTCAGGTACGCCCTCGCGAAGACAAGGGCGCAGGGAAGGCCGGGCGCCGGCTGGCACCCGAGTCCGTGCGCGACAGAATGCACACGGGGTGGACCACAGGTGTTGCCGGTCGCCCGGCCTTCCCTGCGCGAATGGTTTTAACGGTGTCCTTCGTGCTCTCCTCGGGGAGCGATGCACTATTGCCCCCGTCGCCTTGCGGATGATCGATGCGCGTGCCGGTCGGCCGCCGCATCTCCGCAAGACTTGACGCACAGACCCCGGGCGTCGGGACCACACGACTTCTCCGTCCGCGCACGTCCTCGCTGGGAATCCGAGGGGTGGCGTGTGCTCGCCCCCGAAGCCATGCGAAGACGCTGTCAGCGCCGTGTCGTTGGCGCAGGAGCCATTGCTCACGGTGTCCCGCCCTGCAATGCCTCTCGCGCCCGACGCCGTCGCGTCCATCGCTGCCCAGCCCGCGGTTCGTGACGATCGCGATCCGCCCCTCGTCTCGGGCCAGGGTGTCCTGCTTGTACGATAAATCCGAATTTCGGTAAAGTGGAATATTTTGCGAGAAGGGGCTTGACAGGATCGAGGTCAGGGCGCGCGGCTGGCTCGCCCGACGGGCAATGGTCGATCGGACATTGGTTATGGGCTTTTGCCTTGAGAGCATGTGCTCATGAACGGCAACTTTCGCGGGCGAACGCAAGTCGCTCCGCCTGAAGCGGACAAAGCGGTCTACGCCGCAGGCGAAGACGCGTTGCCATGCCTATCGTGGTCGCGAATATACAACCCAAGATATTGAGAACAACGAATGCGCGATCTGTGGCTACGACAGCTACGTTTCCCGAGCGTCAAGGAGCCGCAAGGCCTCTTGGCTCAGACTAGGTCTGGATCGCTGCTACACCATTGTTCACTATTGGTCTATAAACGCAACAAGCACCTCACGTGCGGTGAACGCCTGTTCAAATACTCATTCGCGTACGAGCTAAGATTGTAGCTGCGCAGGACTTCATTTTGGTTGTGAGGGCTCGACTCATGACAAAGCACATTTCGATGGGAATTGTGACCTATGTGCTTGTAGTCGCCATATCTGTGGTGACGATCGCGATCGCAGCGACATCGCTAGGCGAGCCCATTGTTGCGGGGATTGCTGCTTCCATTCCGGGCCCATTCCACTTTGCAATGGAAAGTACACTTGCGGGCGCAAGGCCCGGCCAACCGAAGCTCGCCCGCGGGCAAACGGGTTGTCGGCTTCGATCTGCGCCTCTGCAATGGAACGTGGACTGGCTTGTCGGGCCGCCTGCAGCTGTCACACATTGAATTGCCATCCCGGTTGAGGGCGCGGCAGCATGGGCATGGCTATTGTCGAGTTCCAGCAGCACGCGGGCAATGCGGCTCGGCCCGATCGAATGCTTTTGCCGGTGAAGATTGCCTGGGAGGAACATCATGGAAGTCAACGAAGAACGCCTCAATGCCTTCATGGGGAAGATGATCGGAGATCTCGGTGCAGCTATGAGCGCCTCGCTTATGCTGCTCGGTGACAAGCTCGGGCTCTACAAGGCCCTCGCGGAGCGGGGGCCGATGAATTCCACGGAACTGGCGCAGGCGACAGGCACCGCCGAACGCTACGTTCGAGAATGGCTCGCAACTCAGGCCGCCTCCGGCTACGTGGAATATGATCCGGAGAACAACAAGTTCTCGATGCAGCCCGAGCAGGTGCTCGCCCTCGCCAATGAAGACAGTCCCGTCTTCCTGGGCGCCGTCGGCAACGTGGTTGCCGCCACGTTTTTGGACGAGCCGAAAATATCGGACGCGTTCAGGAGCGGCAGAGGTGTCGGTTGGAACCGGCGCAGCGAATGCCTGTTCTGTGGCACCGCTCGCTTTTTTCGAACTTCGTACAGACATCATCTCGTTCAGGAGTGGCTACCTGCGCTCACTGGTGTCATGGAAAAGTTGGAGCGCGGGGCCAAAGTCGCCGATGTTGGTTGCGGCCATGGCGTGTCCACTCGGCTCATGGCGCAAGCCTTCCCGAACTCCCGCTTTTTCGGCTTCGACTACCACGAGGGCTCGATCGAAGCCGCCCGGCTTGGCGCGAAGGAAGCTGGTCTGGCGGATCGCATCACGTTCGATGTTCACTCGGCAAAGAGTTATCCCGGCAACGCCTATGATCTGATCTGCTTCTTCGATTGTCTCCATGACATGGGTGATCCCGTGGGTGCTCTCAAACATGTGCGCGAGAGCTTGGCTCCGGACGGCACCTGCATGCTGGTCGAGCCGTTCGCCAATGACCGGCTC
>NZ_AJQE01000245.1 GCF_000261685.1 Bradyrhizobium genomosp. I (2014)
AGGATAATCTCAACCCGATCGGGCGCATCTATTACGCAGCTTCGACCATGATCTGCACACCTGCATCCCTCGACCAAGAAGTGGGTTTGGCGCTAGGGGCGCAGGCTGGCGAGGCAAGACTGCGGGATGTGGCTCAGCAGGCCGGGTTTACGCGCTTCCGCCGCGCCGCCGAAACTCCGTTCAATTTGATCCTCGAGGCCCGTCCATAGCAATCTTCTAACAGCGCGCCGGGGTGCGTGAAGGGTGGAGGTGGCGCAGGCTCGCAGACCGCAGCGACATGTCCTGGACGAAGTAGGGCAGAATCCGTCCGGTCGGCGAGCGCTGCCCTTGACCCTGAAACGGAAAGGACAAGCCGATGACTTGCTCGCGTTCACCGCGCAGTGATCGCCCTCGGCGACGTCCAAGATCTTGACCGCCTGTGAAGTCGTTTACATGTGTGGGCCCTTGGTGCGGACTAAGGTGAGGAAAGCTCCCCACTTTCACGGAGGCATCCATGCTCGCGCCAATCAAATGGAACTTCCGACACAGTGCTCGCGAATGGGTAGTTATGGCTGTGGCCCTAGTCGTCCAGCGCCGCACACGCACAAGCCGGCAGAACGGCGAAAGCAAGCAAAGGCCACCGCTCTGGAAGCACTTCGACGACACCCATCATTGGGACTCAACCGCGGAGGAATGGGTCCCCAATCCAGATCGCTGATCGTGCAACGCATTGTACGCACCGGACGTGACTACACGTCCTAGATGACTGCCCCCAGTCGCAGCGCCACACCCGCGGCGCAACTGCCCGCGAGCACCGTCAGCATGCCCAGCTTGAACCGAAAGATCGCCGTCGCCGCCGCGATGGAGAGCACGAGAGCGGGGATGTCGACGCTCCTCAGCACGGGCATGTCGAAGTTCAGCGGAAACGCTTGCAACGGCACGGTCTCTCGGAACAGCGTGTGCAGCGCGAACCAGATCGAGAGGTTGAGGATCACGCCGACCACGGCTGCGGTGATTGCGCTGAGCGCGCCGGCGAGGCCGGTGTTGCCGCGCAGGCGCTCTATAAAGGGCGCGCCGACGAAGATCCAGAGGAAGCAGGGCGTGAAGGTGACCCAGGTCGCGAGCAGGCCGCCGAGCGTGGCTGCGAGCATCGGCGACAGGCCGCCCGCATCGCGATAGGCCGCCATGAAGCCCAGGAACTGGAGCACCATGATCAGCGGGCCCGGCGTGGTCTCGGCCATGCCGAGTCCGTCGAGCATCTCGTGCGGCTTCAGCCAGTGATAATGCTCGACCGCCTGCTGGGCAACGTAGGCCAGCACGGCGTAGGCGCCGCCGAAGGTGACCAGCGCCATCTTCGAGAAGAACAGCGCGATCTGGCTGAAGACATTGCCTTGCCCAAGCGCGAGCAACAACACCATCACCGGGACCAGCCAGAGCGCCAGCCACAACGCACCGACGCGGACCGCGCGCGCGGTGTCGGGCTTGACGTGGTCGGGCACGGCCTCGCCGAGCATGCTGTCGATCGCCGCGCTGCCGCCGCCATGACCGTGACCGGCCGGGGCGAACTCGGCGCGGCCGCTGCGCGCGCCGGCATAGCCGACGAGGCCGGCGGCGATGATGATGATCGGGAAGGGCACCGCGAAGAAGAAGATCGCGACGAAGGCCGCGGCCGCGAGCGCGATCATGATGCGGCTCTTCAGCGCGCGCTTGCCGACGCGCACCACGGCCTCGACGACGATGGCGAGCACGGCGGCCTTGAGGCCGAAGAACAGCGCCTCAACGAGGCTGACATTGCCGAATGCCGCGTAGACGTAGCTGAGGCCCATGATGGCGACGATGCCGGGCAGGATGAACAGCCCGCCCGCCAACAGCCCGCCGGCGGTGCGGTGCATCAGCCAGCCGACATAGGTCGCGAGCTGCTGCGCCTCCGGGCCCGGCAGCAGCATGCAATAGTTCAGCGCATGCAGGAAACGGCCTTCGGAGATCCACTTCTTCTCCTCGACCAGGATGCGGTGCATCACCGCGATCTGGCCCGCGGGCCCGCCGAAACTCAGGCACGCGACGCGAAGCCAGACGCGGAACGCTTCGTTGAAGCTGACGCCGTGACCGGCGTCAGCTCCTGATTGAACGTTACGGGTGTCCATTACGCCTTCACCTTGTTGGTCGGCCAGTTGTGGGTCTCGGCGGTGGCGTCGCGGCACCAGCGGTAGAAGGCATCGTAGAGCGTCATGCCGGCCTCGAGCTGTTCGAGGTCGTCGTCGTACATCCGCGACAGCCCGAGCGAGGCCGCGAGCAGGCCCGGTGCCTCCGGCGCCAGATCCGGCCGCGCGGTGTCGGCGCCGCGCACCAGCGTCGCGAGGCGAAGCAGGGCCGGGGTGGCGATCCCGAACTCCTCGATCATGATGTCGAAGGTGCAGAGCTCGCCACGGTGGCTCCAGAACACGTTCTCGATGTCGAAGGGGGCCGCGCCGAAGCGCTCGCCGACGCCCACCACTTCCGACGGCACCACGTACAGGAACACCGCGCTGGGATCGACGAAGCGGCGGATCAGCCACGGGCAGGCGATACGATCGACCTTCGGTCGCGCCCGCGTGACCCAGACGGTGCGCCCCCTGGCATCACGTGGCGGCAGCTTGCTTGAGTCGAGCAGCGGCAGCTTGGCCGCCTTCCAGCCCTCGAAGCCGCCCTCCAGCGTTTCGGCTTGCACGCCGAACTGGCGCAGCCAGGCCGCGGTGCCCTGCGCGAGCTTCTCGCCGCGCAGGCAGGAGACGACGGCGCGGCGGCCGGCGAAGGCGCCGCCCCAATCCGTCACATTGTCGTGGCTGAGCCTGATGGAGCCGGGGATCAGCCGCCGGTCGGCGGTAAAATCCTCCTCGGTGCGCACATCGATCAGTGCAGGCGCGTTCGCCGTGCCGATCAGCCGTGCCATTTTGTCAGACGAGATGGTCGTGAATGTAGACATGATGCGTCCTCGCAAAAAACGAACGGGACGCGATGCTTGGGCCTGTCGCCTCGTGGGGAGATCGCTCGATCCCCATGGCGCAGATTACAGCGAAACCAGGCAGCACTGTCAATCCGCGGAGCGTTTGGGTCTTAGGAAATTGGTGCCCGCCGTCTATACTGCACGCCGACTGACCTGATTATTCCGGAGAATTCGATGCATTCCCATTCCATCGAACAATGGACCCACGACCACGCGTTCCTGGGCGAGACTCATGACGAGAACGAGCGGCGGACCTGGCTCGTGGTCGTCCTGACGCTGGTCATGATGGTCGGCGAGATCGTGGCAGGCTCGCTATACGGCTCGATGGCGCTGCTGGCCGACGGCTGGCACATGGGCACGCATGCGGCGGCGCTCGGCATTGCCGCCTTCGCCTATCGCTTCGCGCGCCGGCATCTGGGGAATGCGCATTTCACCTTCGGCACCGGCAAGTTCGGGGATCTTGCCGCCTTCGCCAGCGCGATCATTCTCGGCCTGATCGCGATCGAGATCGCTTATGAGAGCGTGCTGCGGCTGATCACGCCGGTGCCGATCGTCTACGGCGAAGCCATGGCGGTGGCGGCCCTCGGCTTGTGCGTCAATCTCGCCAGCGTGTGGCTGCTGCGCGATAGCCACGATCATCACCATCACGGTCACGACCATGGCCATGATGATCACGACGATCATGACCACGACCACGATCATCATCGCCATCGTCACCATCACCACGACAACAACCTTCGCGCGGCCTATGTCCATGTCATGACGGATGCCGCAACCTCGGTGCTGGCGATCGCAGCGCTCGCCGTCGCCATGTATTCGGGCTGGGTCTGGGCCGATCCGGCCGTGGGCCTGATCGGCAGCGCCGTGATCGCCAGCTGGGCGTTCGGCCTGGTCAGGTCATCGGGTGCGGTGCTGCTCGACGTGCGCGCCGACGAGAAGTTGGAACGGGTGATCCGGGCCCGCATGGAGGTCGGTGACGATCGCGTCACCGACCTCCATCTCTGGCAGGTCGGGCCCGGCCATTGTGCCGTGCTGCTCTCGGTGGTGTCGGACAAGCCGAAGCAGCCGGCCGTCTACAAGCGGCGGCTGGCGGGATTGAAAGGTCTCAGCCACGTCACCGTCGAGGTGGAGACGTGTCCGCATTAGCGGCGAATGAACGTGAATTCTCGCATGACGGGAAGAAGCTTGTGTTGTTTGTCGTGGGTTGTGCATGTCTGCCGCGGATGCGGCCCGGCCGGGCATTTCGCAAAATCGTGATCTGGTTCATAACCGAGCGGCCGCGTGCGCAGTATGGAGTTACGTGCGCCCGATGAGGGCTGCCGCCGAATTGGCAACTGCCGGGCAAGGTCCGGTCTACATCAGGGAAGTGGAACAGTACCGGCCTTAAGGGCCATTCACCTGAGAGTCCGGTCAGCGGAGGCCGGGCTTCGGAGAGACGAGCAATGGGCCTCGTGCAGCAGGACACTGTGGTCCTCTTGGTCGACCTCGTCGAGTCCGTGCGGCTGATGCGGCAGCACGAGGCATCCGCGGTGCGCCGATGGACCGACTTCGTCCAACTTGCCACCGGCCAGATTCTGCCGCGCTATCGGGGCGGCCTCGTGAAAAGCCTTGGAGACGGGCTGATGGCCCGCTTCGAGTCGGTGCCTGATGCCGTCAATGCCGCGGCCGACATGCACCGGAGCATCGCTGCTCAGAATACCGGGCGTCCCGAAGATCAACACTTCCAGCTTCGTGCAGGGATCAACGCTTCCACCGCCTGGAGCGACGGCATCGACTTCTATGGCACCGGTATCAACCTTGCCGCCCGGCTCGCAACCCTTGCCGGTCCCGGTGAAACGATCGCCAGCGAGGCCGCGCATGAGCAGCTGGCGGCAGCTCTTGCCAGCCTGGCCAATCCGGGGGAGACGATTGGCAGCGCTGCGGCGCGCGACGAGCTGACGCACGGAGTGGATGCGCAGTGCGAAGATTTGGGCGACTGTATCCTCAAGCACTTTGACAAGCCGGTTCGCGCCTACCGCGTTGGCCCGGCCAGTCCACATCCGAGCCTCGCCGCTCGGCGAGACTATGGAACTCCCATGGAGCCGACGATCGCCGTCATACCTTTCGACGCACGCAGGGACGCGGAGGAACATCTCGACATCGGCAACCTGATCGCGGACAGCGTGATCTGGCGCCTATCCAAATCGGCGAACCTCAAGGTGATCTCGCGTCTGTCGACCAATACATTCCGCGGCAGGGTCAGCGATGTGGCGGAAGTATCGGCGCATCTCGGTGCCACCTACATTCTCAGCGGCAGCTATGTGGTCGATGCGGACCGGATACTGGTGACGGCCGAGCTGTCGGCGGCGCGGACCAACCAGGTGGTCTGGACCGACCGCCTGGGCGGCGGTCTCGGCGACCTGCTGCAGCCGGAGAGCGAACTGGCGCACCGCATCGCCGCTGCGGTGCATCTGTCGGTCTTCGATGCCGAGGTCGAGCATATCCTGACCCAGCCGTTGCCGACGCTGGAGAGCTATTCGCTGCTGCTTGGCAGCATCCGCCTGATGCACCGGTCGAGCAGGGAGGAGTTTCTCCAGACGCGCAAGGTTCTGGACGAACTGATCAATCGCCACGGCCGGATAGCTGCCCCGCGCGCCTGGCTCGCCAACTGGTACATCCTGCGCATGACGCGCGGCTGGTCCGAGGACCGCAAGCGCGAGGCCACCGAGGCCTTGAGTGCCACTCGGGCGGCGCTCGACCGCGACCCGTCCGACGCGCTTGCGCTTGCGACCGAAGGCTTCGTCTATTGTCACATGTTGAAGGACCTGGACGCTGCCCGAAGGCGGTGCGAGCAGGCAGTCGATGCCAACCCCAGCCACGCGCTGGGCTGGCTCTACCGCGGCACCGTCAATGCCTTCAAAGGCGAGGGCGAGGCGGCCGTGGAAGCAACGCGGCGCGCTCTGGAGCTCTCGCCGCTCGATCCGCAGCGCTATTATTTCGAGTCTCTCGGCGCCACGGCGCTCCTATCTGCGCATCGATACGAGGAGGCGGAAAAGCTCGCGCGCTCATCTCTCGTTCTCAATCGCATGCATCCGTCCACCTGGCGGGTCCTTGCTATCGCGCTCGTTTCGCAGGGACGCATAGCGGAGGCCCGCGAGGCCTTGGGCAAGATGCGCGAGCTCGAGCCGCAATTGACCGTAGATCGATACATCGGGCGCCTCCCGAATGCGCAGCTCGAAACAGGCAGGTACTGGGCCCGCTGCCTGGAAGTGGCAGGATTACCGACGACAGGCTGACTAGACTCATACCGACTTGTTTTCATAAGGAGGCAGGCAATGGCTCAACTAGGCGGAGCGGGAGGAGCAGGCGGCGCAGGTGGTGCTGGCGGAGCCGGCGGCGCAGGGGGAGCAGGAGGTGCAGGCGGAGCGGGCGGCGCTGGAGGGGCCGGAGGGGCGCTACTTGGCACACTGGGCGACGTCTGGGCCAATCCCATCATGGTGGATGCACTCATCCTCGAGCGTGAAGGGATCACCGTTCCCGAGGGGCCGCCGCCAGTTTGCTACGCTCCGGGATTGCCCAGCATTGAAGACCCGGTGCAAATAGAGCGCTGGGAACCCTGGGTTCGTGCCTTTATAGCCGTCGGCGAAATGCTGCAGGGGATCAGCTTCGCGAAAGTCGGGACGGGAGCCGGCACCGCATTCCAGGTTTGGTCGTCCGGATCGCTGGTCGCGGAAATCCAACGTCCGGCGCCGGCAACATTCGTGGCGCAGATCCCGATGGTTCTCAGCTGGGCCGAGCTGCGCAGCGAACGAGCCACCGAGATCATGGCGCAGATTGATCCCCAGTACGCCTTCTGGTCGTCGATCGTCTATCTGCACCCAGATCGCACGAGGCGTACGTTCGAACTCATCAACATGGTGCTGCAGTTCTGCGTCTATGTGGAAATGCGCTTCAAGCACGCGCTGGCGTGCTGGCGCCCGGTCGAATACAACGCGCAAGTGCAGCCGATGATCACGACACCGGGTCACGGCAGCTTCCCGATGGGACACGCTACGCAGACCTACGCGGTGGTTCAAGTATTGAAGGCACTGCTCAATCTCGCACCGAGATACCCGACGGTGATCGAGCAGCTCGACCGTCAGGCGGCGCGCATTGCGACCAATCGTGTCGTGGCGGGCCTCCATTTTCCGGTCGACAGCATGGCAGGGCGCATGTTGGGCGTGACGCTGGGCGAGTATTTCGTCGGACGTTGTCTGGGGAGCACAGCATCGAAGAGCCGCACGTTCAATGCCAGCTACATCGACAACAATGCCGGGACGGACTTCAATCCATTCAGCCCGGACCAGCAGTTCGCTGCGAACAAGTTCTACTCGGAATCTCCGGAAGGGCCGATCACACAGTCCCTCATCATGAATGAGCTTTGGGGAAAGGCCAGGGCCGAGTGGACGGACTGGTACAAATTCACCTAGGCGAGGCTTCGTTCAGCGTGTTGCAGCGGAGGACCTTCCATGGCCAAGGAATTGCCGAAATCCTTCGACCCGTATCTCCGGTACGCGATCGGGAGCGACTTCAAGAACTTCGAGTTTTTCGACGATCAGAATTCGAAGCTGTTCCTGTTCGTGGAGCTCAAGACGGCCGAACTGGCCGATGACTTCAAGACCGCAATGAGCCGTCCCAGCCTCGGCGCCGAATTCGGACTGACCAGCCCGAATTCGCGACATCTGACCATGCGGGCTCGCAAGGCGGCCGTCGGGCCGGAGAGTTACCAGGCATGGAACGACAACGTATCCCGGGTCGAGCTGTCTCTGCCGTTGAAGCCGACGGCCATCAAGAAGGGCGCGTTCCGCAACAGGTCCGCGAGCGCAGCAGCACCGACATCGCTCCTCATTGGCGTGATCGACGATGGCTGTCCGTTCGCCGCCGCTCAGTTCGTCAAATGGACCGCGGGTGTTGCAACCGGGACGCGCGTGCGCGGCATCTGGGATCAGAATGAGGATCCAGCCAGAGTCCCGATCCCGGTCGGCGCCGACGTCTTCGGCGAGAAGCCGTTCGACTTCAATTACGGCCTCGAGTTCTTCCGGGAGTCCGGAGGCGGCGTGATTGGCCTCGACGACTGGATCCTGTTGCACAAGAGGGCGAACACGATCGACGAGGATGGCTGCTACGCGGATGCGGGTTTCAAGACCCTCAAGCATCAACGCTCGCATGGCGCACATGTGATGGACGTCCTCGCAGGACGCATACCGCCCTCGGCACGCATCGCGCGGCGCGATCCGCCGAGTTGGAATCCCGGAGATCCCATGACCGATCCCGCTTGCGAAGCCGATATCGTGTTCGTGCAGTTTCCGGAGAGCTGCCTTCGTGATGCGACCGGCGTGTGGCTGAAGGGCTACGTCGCGGACGGAATCGAATACATCATGTCATTTGTCGATTCCCGGATAAGGAACGTGGTGATCAATGTCAGCTACGGACCGACGACCGGACCTCACGACGGCACCGCGGCGCTCGAGGACAAGCTGAGGGAGCTTGTCACCTACTACGACGGCACTTCCGGAAGTCCAAAGCTTGATATTTTTCTGTCCGCCGGCAACGCCTATCTGGGCGAGGGGCACGTCCGTTTCGTCAGGCAAACCATGGCAGACCCCGATCATGTCGAATGGACGTGGCGCCTTCCTTCCGACAACACCGTGCTCTGCTTTGCCGAGGTCTGGATGAAGGAGAACCACACGGACAATGTCATCGTTACGCTCACCTCGCCCGGCGGTCGTAGCTCCTCATCGACCGCTGGTCCTCCGCCCCCACCCCCTCCACCTCCGCCGCCGAGCGTACCCGTACTTCCACCCTACACCGGTGCGTATGCCCCGGTTGTCTGGGGTGACGACAGGGTGTGGCTGATGGCGGTCGAGCCCACCATCGCCGGAGCCGGCACGGTGCCCGAACATGGGAACTGGAAGATCAAGGTCGAGGGCATCGAGGTGGGGCACGAGGTTCACGCTTATGTGGCCCGCACCGATCCGAACATGAACATGCGCACCGGCGCGAAGCGCTCGTATTTTGTCGATGCCGGATGGGAGGCGGGCCGCGCGGCCGGGTCCGGCTGCACGTATGCCGATGGGGAGTTCGACAAGAGCGGATCGCTTGTTTCTCGCCTGGGCACCCTTAACGGGATTGCTACGGACAGCGTCGCGGGTGTGCACGTGGCCGGCGGCTACATTCTTTCGGCGCCAAAACGCAAGTCGTCTTATTCGTCGGCGGGCCCTGCACGACCCGGGCCCTACCCACGGCGCGTCGGTCCCGACTATGCGCTGTTCTGCGACGAGTCGGATGCTCTCCAGGGCGTACGCGCCGGGGGCAATCGAAGCGGCGCCGTGTTTCGCCTCGTCGGCACCAGCGCCGCCGCGCCGCAACTCGCGCGACTGGTTGCGGACGGGGTGTCGTTGACGGCACACGATCCTCCAACCAGTCCTCCGGACGAGAAGCGAGGCGATGGCGATCTCGATCCGCCGTGAGCCGATCACGGGAAATCTTCTGGCCGGGCTGGTCGCCGTGTCCGCCGGTATCTGGATTGCGACCAGCGAGGCGAAGGCGGTTTAGCTCCGCGGCGCGGTCACCATCGGAGGGCTCGCGTCCGGGGTCTTCTTCGGCTTCAGCGTACCGGCATAGAACGAGAGCAGCCATACCAGCAGGATGGCGAGGAGATAGACGCCCCAGGCCTGGGGCGGCGTCGTCGCCCACCGCAGGAGGCCTTTGAGCGTACGGGGCGGGCCAGCGTTTTCGGTCATGGCCCGCTTGTGCGCGAAAGCCTTGCCCCGGTCAATCTGGCCGCGGCCCCGGGCGGATCAGGAACAGCGCCACGAGCGCGGAAAGGCTGAGCGCAGACGAGACGATCAGCACCTTGGCGCCCATGAGGTCGATCAGCAGGCCGAAGGCGAGCGGCGCCACCGCCTGCGCCATCCGTGCCGGGGCGCCGATGATGCCGAGACGGTAACCGAAATCCTTCGGGCCGAAGATCGACAGCGGCAGCGTGCCGCGGGCGATCGTCAAGATGCCGTTGCCGGAGCCGTGGAACAGCGCGAACGCGCTCGCCGCCGCGCCGCCGAAGATCGCAACGATCACGGCTCCGACCGGGTGGGTGAGGCAGGCGAGCCGTGTCGACCACAGCGGATGGAAGCGGCTGAGAAAGCCGGCCTCCAGCATGCGTGCGCCGACTTGCGCCGGGCCGATCAGCGCGCCGGCCGCGATCGCCTCGGCCGGCGTTGCGCCGGTGGTCTCGAGGATGCGCGGGAAATGCGCGGCCATGGCGCCGGTGACGGTCCAGACCGCCGCGAAAATGAAGGCGAGCAGGAGCATGGTGCGATCGAGCGGCAAATGCGGCTTCTCGGCCGTGGACGCGGCCTGCTTGGCGCCCTTGATCACCGGCAGCATCATAAAATTGAGCGGCAGTCCGATCAGGATGTTGGCGGCGGCCCACGCGAAACAGGTGTCACGCCAGCCGATATGGGCGATGCCCCAGGCGGTGAGCGGCCAGCCGACGGTGGAAGCGAAGCCCGCCATCAGCGTGATGCCGGTAATGGGCTTGCGCGCCTCGGTGCCGTAGATGCGGCCGAGCGCTGCGAAGGCGGCGTCGTAGAGCCCCATCGCCATGCCGATGCCGAGCACAAGCCAGGCGATCGCCATCACCGCGATCGATTGGGAGAACCCGAGCAGCACAAGACCGGCGGCGATGGTCAGGTTCGAGGCCGACAGCACCTGACGGCCGCCGACGAGGTCGATCTGCCGTCCGATGCGCGGGCCGAGCATGGCCGAGATCACCAGCGAGGCCGAAAACGCGCCGAAGATCCAGTTGGAGGAGACGCCGAGGTCGCGGGCCATGGGATCGGCGAGCAGCGCCGGCAAATAGTAGCTCGAGGCCCAGGCCAGGGTCTGCGTGGTGCCGAGCGCCAGGATGATCGGAAGCTGGCGCTGGGTCATCCGCGCATGCGTCCGATTCTGGTCGACGAAGTGTTCATCGCCAACACTTGCCGCCCGCGCGGCGAGTGCGTCAACCGTGCCCGCGACATATTCGACCTGCAAGGGCCGGGAGGCTGGCGCGCAGCCGGCCCTGCACCTTTCGCCCGTCACGAATGCACGGCATAATGGCGCATGCAACTGACCTCGCGCCTCGAGTTGATGAACTGGTTGGCTGGGCAGGGCCTTACGGGCCTGCCCGAACCCGAACTGCTCCGCGGCTTCTGCGAGCGCTGCCGTGCCCAGGGGCTCGCATTATCGCGCGGGCTCGTCGTCATCGACACGCTGCATCCGATCTACGAGGGCCGGGCGTTCCGTTGGAGCGACACCCCGACCAACGAGAGCGACGTCGTCGAGTATGGATCCACGGCGGAGGGCGACGCGGCCAGGAACTGGCGCCGCTCGGTGTTCTATCATTTGCTGGAGCATGGCGACGACGAGATGGTGATCGATCTCGCCGACGCGCCGTCGCTTGACTTCTCGCAGATCGGTGACCTCGCCGAAACCGGTCACAGGCATTTCTTGGCGTTCGTGCATCGCTTCGGCGAGACCGGAGCGCTGGGGCAGATGGACTGCCTCTACTCGTCTTGGACGACGCGGCGGGACGATGGCTTCACCGAATCCGAGCTTGCCGCGCTGCGCGATCTCGTGCCGGTGCTGGGTCTTGCGATTAAGTCGGCGCAGCAGGTCGACATCGCGCGCACGCTCGGCCGCGTCTATCTCGGCCGCGACGCCTCCGAACAGGTTTTGCGCGGGCGCATCTCGCGCGGCGTCACCGAGCGCATCAACGCCGTGCTCTGGTATTCGGATCTGCGCGGCTCGACCGGGATCAGCGAGAGCATCGGTCCCGACGAGATCATTCCGTTCCTCAACGACTACGCGCAGGCCGTGATCGACGCCATCCACGAAGCCGGCGGCGACGTGCTCAAGCTGATCGGCGACGGCGTGCTCGCGATGTTCTGGGGCGAGGACATGGCGGATGCGCGGCGGGCGGCGCTGCGGGCCGAGCACCTGTTCCGCAAGAACGTCGCCGCGCTGAACAAGCGGCGGGCGGCGGAGGGCCGTCCGACCACGTCGGCCTATATCGGCCTTCATGTCGGCGAGGTCTTCTACGGCAATATCGGCAGCGAGGACCGGCTCGATTTCACCGTGGTCGGCCCGACCGTTAACGAGGTCAGCCGCATCGCCTCGATGAGCCGATCGGTCGATCGGGAACTGCTGGCCTCATCCGAGTTCTACAAGGGTCTCGATGCCACTGGGCGCCGCTATCTCGTCTCCACCGGCCGCTACGCGCTGCGCGGCATCGGTCGCGCGCAGGATCTCTACACGCTGGATCCGGAGGTCGATGCGAGCGAGCCGGTGACGGGGAGCTATGAGCGGTATCTGGCGAATTAGCGCCGCTGTTTCGACATACTCCGTCATTGCGAGCGAAGCGAAGCA
>NZ_AJQE01000246.1 GCF_000261685.1 Bradyrhizobium genomosp. I (2014)
GCGGCCGGCATCCGAAACCCTTCACAGAAGCGGAAGTCGTCGCAGTTCCTCTGTACTGCATCCTAGATGGTGCGGATTTGCTCCGCGCGACGGGCCAATCGTCGTAGGTCTTGGCGACCGTCCGCAGGGTTTCTCTAGCCTCCGTCAGCGACTCAGGAACTCGACCTTAGCGGGAGGATTGGATTAGCCCTGGCAGCCACGGACCGCCCCCGATTCCGTTTGTGAACGACCCCACGCCGTACTAGCCTAATCGGAAATCTCCCTCAGGCGGGCGGCCAAATGAACCTCGAAGACTTGTACCGGCTTTTGCGCAGCGAACACGTCCAGGCGCAAGGGATCGTTGACACTCTTGAGGAGCCCCTACTGGTGCTTGACCAGGGCGGTTGTGTGCTCACCGCCAATCGCGGGTTCTACGAAACCTTCAGGGTGGCTCGGGATGACACCGTTGGGCGCAGCCTGTTCGAGCTTGGCAACGGTCAATGGGACATTGCCGAACTCAGGCGCCTTGTTGGCGAGATCATTCCCAAGTCTACAGCCGTCGTCGGATACGAGGTGAAATGCGACTTCCCGACCATAGGTCCACGCACAATGCTTGTCACTGCGCGTCGCCTCGTTCACCCCGACAACAACAGCACCAGCATCTTGATCCTCTTCGAGGACGTGAGCGAAAGGCGGCACGGCGATGCCCAAAAAGACATTCTCCTCGCTGAAACCCGCCACCGGATGAAGAACCTTCTCGGAATCATTCGATCTCTTGCCAATCAGACTGAAGTGGAAGGTCTGTCGGCCAAAGAATACCGCGATGCCTTCTTAGGGCGGCTGCAAGCTGTGACCGAAGCCGAAACCCTCGCGATGGCCGGCGGCGCTGAAGCGGATCTTGGTGTTTTGGTGGAACAGGCGTTGATGGCCGCCGGCCCGGAGCGGTACCGGCTGATCGCCGGGCCATCAGTTCGTCTCAGTCCACGGCAGGTCGTGCCGATGAACCTGATTCTGCATGAATTGGTCACCAACGCCTGGAAATATGGTGCTTTATCCAAGCCGGGAGGGCTCATTCAACTCAGCTGGCGCACGTCGGAGGAGCAGGGCAAGACCCTTCTACACATCGACTGGGGAGAGGAAAACGGCCCACCCGTAAGTCCGCCAACCCGCTCCGGTTTCGGCTCCAGATTGATCGATCTCAGTGCCGTGCAGGGCTTACGCGGCTCCGTGGAACTGAAGTATGAGCCAACCGGTTTAAGGGTTCACATCACCGCGCCTGTGGAGGCTTGAACCCCGGGGGTATAATTGCCGAACGCTCCCCGCATCTTGGTTGTCGAAGATGAGTACCTCATCGCACTGGAGCTCGACAACCATTTGAGGGCTGCCGGATACCGCGTGGTCGGACCCGTCCCAGACATTGATGGAGCTTTGAAGCTGTTGAAGGCTGACCGGCCCGACGCGGCCGTCCTAGACGTCAATCTCGCTGGCGAATGGGTGACCCCCGTCGCGCAAGCGCTCCAGACTATGTCGGTACCTTTCATTCTGGCCAGCGGGTATGTTGCCGCCGATCTCCAGCACGCTCCGGTATTGCGCGATGCCGTCAATGTCGGAAAATCGTGGAGGCCCGAGCACACCGCGAGTTTCGGCTTGGTCCGCCCGAATACCTCGCCCGCCTGTTCTGGAGTGGTGTGATGGGCGATAATGCTCGCGGTTCGTTCTGGCGGGATTCCGATCCGCTGAAATGTCTCAAGCGAAGCAACCTCGTGAATCAACAGGTCAACATTTTGGGCATGTCGGATTAGGTTCTCAGACAGACGGGTGTCTCCGGAGAGGACAACTGAGCGACCGGAATAATCGATGCGATAGCCAAAAGCCGGCTTCACGGGCGTGTGGTCTACCTCGAAGGCGGTGATCTTTACGTCATTGTTTTCATAGACAAGCCCCTCGGTGATGTCCTTGGCGAGAATGACCACACCGTCTGGCGCCGCTCGGTCGTCGTATAGCCGAATCCGGATGTCATATTCGAACGCCTGCTCGAGAAACGACATCATGCGCACCGTCCCCCTTGGTCCCCACACCTCCAATGGCCGATCCCGCCCAGGCCGTCCAAAAAGCCAGCCGGTCAGCCAAAGATCTGGGAAGCCAACCACGTGATCCGAGTGCAAATGGGTAAGAAAAACGCCGTTGATATCATGCAAAAACACGTTGACCTGAGTGAGCCGCTGAAGAGCACCGCGGCCGGCGTCGAAAATGAACTTCTGCGCACCCGCTTCGACGAGGATGCTCGGGCCGAACCGGTTCATAACAGGTGGAGGGCATCCTGTGCCTAAGAGCGTAACTTTGATCCCTTGCGCTTGGGCGGACACAGGGACAATAGCGAGCAAGCATGCAAAGAGTGTGATGCAGGAAAGACAGAAAACCGACCTCTTGGAAGTCGCCATGACTGACTCCACGAACCGCTGAATAAGAACGGCATTCGCGCCAGAGCAGATTTCGTATTTCAACCAGTAGTGTTGCCAACGATCGGGCGCGCGTCAATCATCTCGCCGTGAGGTCGGCTTCGGGTCAAATGCTGCCGGTCACGCTCAGGCCGGAGCCTTCCGCTTTGCGTTAGTAGGCTGACGTTTTGGGATATGCGTCCCGGTCCTTGAGAGTTTGCCGGAACTCCCACTGCCGCGAGGATGGTATAGGTTCTGGCCTTCGCCCGGACGACGGCAGAAGATCGCTTGACGACGCTAGGTCACGGCTCCCGCCCGCCGCCCCGGCGCCGGCCCCACATACCGTGCCCTTGGCCTGATCAACCTCCCGAACTGCAATTGCTCGCTGGCGTGCGCGATCCAGCCGACGCTGCGGGCCATCGCGAACAGCGCGAGCTCGCTGCCCGCGGGCAGGCGCAGCGCGTGCACGAGCACGGCGAGCGCATAGTCGATATTGACGAACTCGCCGGTCGCTTCCGCGATGCGCTCCGGCACCTCGCGGGTGAATTTTCGGGGCGCGCCGGCGCGCGACAGCGCGTTCAGCAGCGATTGCGCGCGGGGATCGCCGCGCTTGTAGACGCCATGGCCGAAGCCGGCAAAACGCTCGCCGAGGGCGACGCGCTCGCGCACCATCGGCTCGACGTCGCGGTCGACCAGCGTCTTGACTAGCTGCGAGGCCAGCACGCCGGCGCCGCCGTGCTTCGGCCCTTTCAGCGCCGCGAGCCCGGCGATGACGGAATCGTAGAGGTTGAGACCGGTCGAGGCTGCGCAGCGCGCGGTGAAGGTCGAGGCGTTCAGCTCGTGATCGGCGAGCAGCACCAGCGCGCGGCGGATCAGATCGGGCGCATGCTTGGCGTCCGCCGCCCAGGCCTTGGCGATCTGCTGGTGCAGCGGCTCGGCCGACGGCTCGGCGTTGAGCATGGTGGCAACCAGGAGGCGGACGATGCGCGCGCCGACCAGCGCGCGGCCATCGGGCGCACGGGTGAAGGCGCGGGGATCGGCGCTCGCGGCCAGCGCGAGCACGGCGATGGCGCGGTCGATCGGCGCCGCCCGGCGCGCCGCCGCTGCGATCGCGCGCATCTCCCCGGATATTTCAGGCTGATTGTCCGGATCGAACGGATCGACGCCGGAGACGTCCCAGAGCAGCGTCGCCGTGTGCTCCAGCGTGTCGCTCTCGGAAAGATCGACGCAATTGACGCCGCGATAGATCGCGCCCTCCTCGGTGATGGTCGAGATCTCCGTGTCCATCACCGGCAGGTCGGCATCGAAGCTGCGCAGCCCGCGCGGCTCCGGCGACGGCACGCGGCGCTCCTTCAGCGCCCGGACATCCTCGGCGCGATAGCGGTTCTTGCGCGAATCCGGCGTCGGCTCGGAGCGGATCAGGCCGCGGCTGACATAGGCGTAGAGGGTGGCCGGGGAGATTGCGAGCTCGGCGGCCGCCTCCCGGGCGGAGAGGTACAGCCCATCGGAATTTTTCATATTGATTTACGTAATCAAGATTGATCAATCTGTCGAGAGGTCCGACCTTGCTCCCGTGAAAAGGAGACAGGCCATGAACATTCACCTCACCAAGAGCCAGATCGGGCTGGACGGCGTCCCCGCGGCTGAGACCGTGCTGAGCCATGTCGACGGCGAGCGCGGCGAACTGATCATCGCCGGCGAACATGTCGGCCGGCTCGCAAGCCGGTCGAGCTTCGAGGGCGTCACCGCGCGGCTCTGGAACGGCGCGAGCAGGACCGGTTTGAGCGAAGCCAATGTACGGGCAAGCCTCGGCGCGGCGCGCGAGCGCGCCTTTGCGCGGCTGCCCGACCTCCTGCCCGCGACGCGCGGCATGGGCATCGTCGACGGGTTCCGAGCGGCGGTCGCCGGGCTTCGCGCCGAGCACGGGCTCGAACACGAGGCGACGATCGTCGGCGCCTTTCCGGTGATCGCAGGCGCGCTGGTCCGGCGCGCCAGAGGGCTCGACCCGATCGCACCCGACCCGAATGCGAGCCATGCCGCCGACACGCTGCGGATGCTGCGCGGCGCCTCGCCGGAGCCGCGCGAGGTCACGGCACTGGATGCCTATTTCGTCACGGTCTGCGATCACGGCATGAACGCCTCGACCTTCACCACGCGTGTGGTGGCCTCGACCCAGGCCGACCTGTTCGCCGCCGTCACCGCCGGTTACTGCGCGCTGACCGGCCCCCTGCATGGCGGCGCGCCGGAGCCGGTGCTGGAAATGCTCGATGCGATCGGCTGCAGCGAGCGCATCCGGCCATGGGTGGATGCGGCGCTGGCGCGCGGCGAACGGCTGATGGGCTTTGGCCATCGCGTCTACCGCGTGCGCGATCCGCGCGCCGACGTGCTCAAGGCCGCAATCGAGCAGCTCTCGGCTGACGGCGCCGACCTGCCCTTTGCCGGCGAGGTCGAGGCCTATATCCGCAGCGCGCTGCGCAAGAAGAATCCGGATCGGCCGCTGGAGACCAATGTCGAGTTCTTCACCGCGATCCTGCTCGATGCGCTGGCGATTCCGCGCCAGGCCTTCACGCCGATCTTTGCCGTCGCGCGGGCCGCCGGCTGGACCGCGCATGCGCGCGAGCAGCAGCGCACGGGACGGCTGATCCGGCCGAGCTCGTCCTATGTCGGGGCGATGCCGGAGTGAGAAAGCGGCCCGGATGGAGCGAAGCGCAATCCGGGATAGCCGTCGTGATGTGAGGAACACCCCGGATTACGCTTGCGCTCCATCCAGGCTACGACAGCGGAGTTTGTGGCAGCAGCGCAAGCGAGGCGTCAGGCCTCCCGCACCACCGTCTTCAGATAATTGTACGCCTTGATGATCTCGATCAGGCGATCCTCGGTCGAGCGGTCGCCGCCATTGGCGTCGGGGTGGTGCTGCTTCACCAGCGCCTTGTACTTGGTCTTGACGTCGGCGAGCGTGGCGCTGGGGCCGAGGCCCATGACCTGGAGCGCCTTGCGCTCGGCGTTCATCACCTTGCGCGTCTCGGCCTTGGGCGCAGCTTCCGGGCCCTTCCGCCAGCTGGCGCGGCCGTTGATCTCGCTGAACATGCTGAACGGATCGGACGCCATGTCGATCTCTTCCGCACCCTTCTTGCCGCCATTGGCGCCCATCTTCCAGGTCGGACGGTGGCCGGTCAGCGCATCCTTCTGGTAGCGCGCGACCGCGTCGGCATTCATGCCGGAGAAGAAATTGTAGTTCTGGTTGTACTCGCGCACATGGTCGAGGCAGAAGTGCCAGTATTCGCGCTGGTTCTCTCGGCCCTTCGGAGCGCGGTGCGCGCCCTTGTTGGCGCAGCCCGCCCACTCGCAATTGACCGCGGTGTCGCGCGGCTTCACGTCCGGCTGCTTGCCCCGCGGCTTCACGCGGATGGAGTCGAAGAACTTCGATGAATCGATCGGCATGGCTGACTTTGACTACGCAATGCGAAAACCTTCAAGTCTTGACATTGCAATTCGCTGAGCACCCGGTCGCGGCGACCTTGCACGTCCGGGTATTGACGGGGTGCGATCGCGCACCTTAATGGCACACATGGCTATGAAGGACACTATCGGCAACAAGTTGCGGCAAGCTTTCACGCCCGAAAGCCTGCAAGTCGACGACGAGTCACATTTGCATGAGGGCCACGCCGGCCATCGGCCGGGCGGCGAGACGCACTTCCGTGTCTATATCGTGTCTGCCGCCTTCAAAGGGAAGAGCCGGGTCGAGCGCCATCGCATGATAAATTCGGCGCTGGCCGCGGAACTCTCCGGCGGCGTGCACGCGTTGGCGATCCGGGCGCAGGCGCCGGGGGAAAATTAGCGCGGTCATTCCGGGGCGGCTCGAAGAGCCGAACTGTGGGGCGCAATTGCGCCCCTGAGAATCTCGAGATTCCGGGTTCGATGCTTCGCATCGCCCCGGAATGACTCACGGCTAGAACGACGTCCCGGCCCGTCTCGGCTTGGCCTCTTCCAGCTCGGCCTCGCGCGGCACCGGTGAAATACGGAGCGCGGTGATGCGGTTGCGCTCGCGGCGGAGGACGCGAAAGCGGAAGCCGTGGAAGGTGAAGCTCTGGCCGCGGTCGGGAATCGAGCGCGCCTCGTGGATGACGAGGCCGGCGACCGTGGTCGCCTCTTCATCGGGCAGATGCCAGTCCAGAGCGCGATTGAGGTCGCGGATCGGCACCGAGCCGTCGACCACGACGGAGCCGTCGGGCTGGCGGCGCACGCCGGCAACCACCACGTCGTGCTCGTCGGAGATGTCGCCGACGATCTCCTCCAGAATGTCTTCCAGCGTCACGAGGCCTTCGACCTCGCCATACTCGTCGACGACCAGCGCGAAATGGGTCTTGCGACGGCGGAACGCCTTGAGCTGCTGGGATATCGGCCGCATTTCCGGCACGAACCAGGGCGGCAGCATGATGGTGGTGACGTCGATGCGCGAGGTATCTCCCTCCGACGCCCGGATGGCCCGCAACAGATCCTTGGCGTGCAGAATGCCGATGATGTTCTCCGACTTGTCGCGCCACAGCGGAATGCGGGTGTATTCGGTGGCCAGCACCTCCCGCACCAGCTCCTCCGGCGGCAGGTCGGCATTGATCATCACCATGGCGGTGCGGTGGACCATCACGTCGGACACCGTCAGCTCGCCGAGCCGGAAGACATTGTGAATGTACTCGGCCTCGCCGCTCTCGATCTTGCCGTGCACGGCCGATTCCTCGACCAGGCCCTCGATCTCGGTATCCGTCAGGATGTCGTGCTGCGAAAACTCCTGGACCCCGATCAGACGCAGGATCGCGCTCGACGCAGTGTTGAGACACCAGCTCAGCGGATAGAACACGAGATAGGAGGCATGAAGCGGATACGCGATCCACTGCGACACCGGCATCGGCTCCCTGATCGCGAGCGTCTTCGGCACCTGCTCGCCGATGATAATGTGCAACGAGGAGAAGACCAGAAAACCCGCCACGAACGAGGTGAAGTGCAGCGTGGCCTCCGACAGACCGAGCGGCTGGAGGACCGGACTCAGCAGCGCAGACACGGTCGGCTCGCCGATCCAGCCGAGACCGAGGGAAGCCATGGTGATGCCGAGCTGGCAGCAGGCGAGGTAGGATTCGATATTCCCCATCATCGTCTGCAGCAGGCGAGCGCCGAAGCGATTTTGCTCGACCATGGCCTTGACGCGAAAGCCGCGGCTCTTCACCAGCGCGAATTCCGCAGCCACGTAAAACGCGTTGGCGGCGAGCAGGAGGACCGCAAGCAGAAGATTGATCGAGATCGAACTCATGTTTGCCTCGCGGCCGCCCCGGCATTCCCCGCCGTTTCGCGGGCGGCCGATCCGAACGGTCCCGCCATCACTGCGACAGTTTCGACTGCAGGAAGTCGCGCACCGGCGCCGGCTCGACGTCCTTCGCGATCACGGCGCGTCCCACGGCCTCCAGCAGGATGAAGGTGAGCTTGCCGCGCTTCACCTTCTTGTCCTGCGCCATCAGCGCCATCAGCGCATCGGCATCGGCAAGCCCTTCCTGCGCAAAGCCCGCGATGTCCTGCAGGCGCGTGGGCAGGCCGGCTTCGATCAGGTGACGCTCGACGCGCAGCGCATCGGCCGCGCCGATCATGCCGAGCTCGGCCGAGAACTGCGCCGCCAGCGTCATGCCGATGGCGACGCCCTCGCCGTGGAACAGGCGATCGGAGAAGCCGGTCGCCGCTTCCAGCGCATGGCCGAAGGTGTGGCCGAGATTGAGCAGCGCGCGCTCGCCGGTCTCGCGCTCGTCGCGCGAGACGATTCCGGCCTTGGCGCGGCAGGAGGTCGCGATCGCGTGCTCGCGGGCCGAGCCGCCCTTGAAGATGTCGGAATGGTTCTTCTCCAGCCAGCTGAAGAAGGCCTCGTCGCCGAGCACGCCGTATTTGGCGACTTCGGCATAGCCGGCGCGGAACTGGCGCGGCGACAGCGTGTCGAGCACGGCGGTGTCGGCGATGACAAGCACCGGCTGGTGGAAGGCGCCGAGCAGGTTCTTGCCCTGCGGCGAGTTGATGCCGGTCTTGCCGCCGACGGAGGAATCGACCTGCGCCAGAAGCGAGGTCGGCACCTGCACGAAGTCGACGCCGCGGCGCAGGATCGCCGCGGCAAAGCCGGCGAGATCGCCGACCACACCGCCGCCGAGCGCGATGACGAGATCGTTGCGCTCGATCCTGGCGGCGATCAGGGCTTCGCTGACCTTTTCGAGGCCCGCATAGGTCTTGGAGATCTCGCCTTCCTCGACGACGATGCGCGAGGTCGGAATGCCGCTTGCTGCGAGCGAGGCCTCCGCGGGCTCGAGCCAATGTTTCGCGACGGTCCGGTCGGTGACGACAGCAGTGCGCACGCCCGGCCGCAACGCGGCGACCCGTTCGCCGAGCGAGGACAGCACGCCGCGGCCGATGACGATGTCATAGGCGCGATTCTCCAGCGCGACGTCGACCTTGACGGGTTCGGAATGTTTCAACGGCGCAGTCATCGCAGGGCACTCGCAACGTCGGCAGGTGGTTGGGCGGCCTGTCCGCCGCAGAGATGGGCGCGCAGCGCCTCGATGCATTCCTCGACGATTCTGTCGTGCGGCACGTCGCGCGAGGCGATCGTGAGGTCGGCATTGGCATAGACCGGCTCGCGCTCGGTAAGGAGGCGCGTCACCGTCCCTTCCGGATCGGCGGTCTGGAGCAACGGACGGTCGGCGCGGCGGCGCACGCGGCGCATGATGACGTCGTGGTCCGCCCTCAACCAGATCGAGACTGCCTTCGCCGCGATGCGCGCGCGCGTCTCCTCGCGCATGAAGGCGCCGCCGCCGGTCGCCAGCACCACGGGACCACCATCGAGCAGGCGGGCGATCACACGGGCCTCGCCATCCCGGAAATGCGGCTCGCCATGGCGCTCGAAGATTTCCGGTATGGTCATGCCCGCCGCCGCCTCGATCTCGGTATCGGCATCGACGAAGGGCAGCTTGAGGCGGGCCGCCATGCGCCGCCCGACGGTGGATTTGCCCACCCCCATCATGCCGACGAGCACGATCGAGCGCGCACCGAGCGCCGACAGGATGTCGGCCTCAGGCGAAGCAGGAAGCGGCAATGCGGCGTCGGACATTGTTTCGCTCGATTGGATCTCGCTCGATCTGCCGCCGGAGGCGGCTGCTTGGCCACCTATACGATCCCATGGGGGCCCTCGCCAGAGGACTCTTGCCACGAAACGGCGAACATGTTGGATGATTTCATTGATTAATTTGGCCCAGAACCCGCCCCGAGACGAGACGCCAGAACGATGCCCAGCCTGTTCCGCTTCCTGACGGTCGTCGCCGTGATCGCCGGCATCGTCTATGGCGTGGTTTTCGCGCTGGCGAATTTCGTCACTCCAAAGCCGCGGGAAATGACCGTGACGATCCCGCCGGATAAATTTCTCAAGAAATAGGAGCTAGCCTCCTGGGCATGCCTACCCAGCCCTCAGACGCCAGGCTCACCGGCCTGTTCCTCGACATGCTCGCGGCGGAACAGGGCGCCGGGCCCAACACGCTCGACGCCTACCGCCGCGACCTCACCGATGTCTCGGAGTTCCTGGGCCGCGCCGGCCACAACTTCGTGGATGCGCAGACGCAAGTCCTGCGCGACTATCTCGCCGATCTCGACAGCCGCGGCTTCAAATCCACCAGCGTCGCGCGGCGGCTGTCGGCGATGCGACACCTCTACCGCTTCCTCCTCAATGAGCGGATCCGGACCGACGATCCCGCCGCGATCCT
Source organism: Bradyrhizobium genomosp. I (2014) (assembly GCF_000261685.1). Taxonomy (GTDB): domain Bacteria; phylum Pseudomonadota; class Alphaproteobacteria; order Rhizobiales; family Xanthobacteraceae; genus Bradyrhizobium. The sequence continues at coordinate 10,196 of NZ_AJQE01000246.1, forward strand.
GTCCGGCCCCAAGCGCGGCCGCGGCCTGCCGAAGGTGCTGTCGATCGCCGACGTCGACCGCATGCTCCGCCGCGCCAGGGAATTGAGCGAGGCGGCGGATGCCTCGCCGTCGAAACGGCTGCGGAGCTTGCGGCTCTATTGCCTGCTCGAGGTGCTCTACGCCACCGGCCTGCGCGTCTCCGAGCTGGTGGCGCTGCCGCGCTCGGCGGCCAAGCGCGACGCCCGCATGATCGTGGTGCGCGGCAAGGGCAACAAGGAACGGCTGGTGCCGCTCAACGAGGCCTCGCGCCAGGCGATGGCGGACTACCTCGCCGCGACGGAGGCCGCGAAGACCGAGAAGAAGAAAGACAGCCTCGCCGCCTCGAAATGGCTGTTTCCGTCGTTCGGCGAGAGCGGACATCTGACGCGGCAGCATTTCGCCCGCGACTTGAAAGAGCTCGCAATTGCCTCCGGCCTCCAGGCCCGGCTGGTCTCCCCGCACGTGCTGCGCCACGCCTTTGCCAGCCACCTGCTGCACAATGGTGCCGATCTGCGCATCGTGCAGACCCTGCTCGGCCACACCGACATCTCGACCACGCAGATCTACACCCATGTGGTCGAGGAGCGGCTGAAGAGCCTGGTGCGCGATCTGCACCCGCTGGCGGAGAAGTAGCCGTCGTGACCCGGACGCGGCTGTCGTAGCCCGGATGAGCGAAGCGACATCCGGGATTGGTGCCCAAGGCACGACCTGCCCCGGATATCGCTTCGCTCATCCGGGCTACGGGCGACCCATGAAACCGCCTTGACTTCGGCCGCATCTCCGCGGAAAGAGCCGGGGCCTCACGACTGATTTGGCTGGCGCCACACCAGCGCACAAGCCAAATCATTGAAGACGCTACACTTCTTTCCTCGGCCCTAACCTCGCTTCGCTCCAAGGCCCCGTCCTCCTATATTGAGTTGATGCAAGACCAGATGCGCAGCTATCTCGACTTCGAAAAGCCTGTCGCCGAGCTCGACTCCAAGGTCGACGAATTGCGGGCGCTCGCTGCCTCCGGCACCGACATCAGCGATGAGATCGGGCGGATCGAGGACAAGGCGGCGCAGGCGCTGGCCGACCTCTATCAGAACCTGACGCCGTGGCAGAAGACGCTGGTGGCGCGGCATCCGCAGCGGCCGCATTTCAACGACTTCATCAAGGGCCTGATCACCGAGTTCACGCCGCTCGCCGGCGACCGCAAGTTCGGCGAGGATGAGGCGCTGGTCGCCGGCTTCGGCCGCTTCCGCGGCGAGCCGATCTGCGTGATGGGCCAGGAGAAGGGCGATTCCACCGAGAGCCGGATCCGGCATAATTTCGGCATGGCGCGGCCCGAAGGCTATCGCAAATGCGTGCGGCTGATGGAGATGGCGGAGCGGTTCGGCCTGCCGGTGCTGTCGCTCGCCGATTCCGCGGGCGCCTATCCCGGCATCGGCGCCGAGGAGCGCGGACAGGCCGAGGCGATCGCGCGCTCGACCGACGCGTGCCTGGCGTTGACCGTGCCGAACGTCGCCATCGTCACCGGCGAGGGCATGTCGGGCGGCGCCATCGCCATCACCACCGCCAACAAGGTGTTGATGCTGGAGCACGCGATCTACAGCGTGATCTCGCCGGAGGCGGCCTCCTCCATCCTCTGGCGCGACGGCACCAAGGCGCAGGAAGCCGCCAACAACATGAAGATCACCGCCCAGGACATGCTCCGCTTCGGGGTGATCGATCAGATCCTGAAGGAGCCGGTCGGCGGCGCCCACCGCGATCCCGCCGCCATGATCGCCACCACGGGCGAAGCCATCGCCAAGGCCTTCGACGAGCTCCAGGGCCTCGATGGGGATGCCATCCGCAAGCAGCGGCGGCAGAAATTCCTCGATATCGGCCGGAAACTGAGCTGATTCGGGCGGTTTCCGTGTCCCGGACGCGCTGCAGCGTGAAACGCAGCTGCGCAGAGCCGGGACCCATCTCCCAGCCTGGGCCCCGGCTCTGCGTCGCATCGCTGACGCGCTGCGCCGCGTCCGGGGCACGAGACCACCCCCGGTAACCCCGCGTTAACCCTTTTTTTGCCCAAATCGGCGATCTCAGTGGCGGTTCGGCCGCGTGGTCCAAGTTCCGGCCCAGTTTAAGTCTCTGTTGACCACACCTCTGGGCCAACGCCCTCGTGATCCCCGCTCGGGTTGCGACCGCATGACCCAGAGGTTAGAATTTTAATCAATGGCTTCAGGGCACAAGCGCTGGGGCGTGAGCTGAAAAAGCCCGTCCATCGGGTCCGGTTCGCCGGTCGGATCATGCTCCGGAAGAATTGGGGTTCGCGCTTCATAGCCCGGCACGGTGTGGGGTCCATCTTGATTTCTCGTTCGCTTGCTCGCGCGCTCTTGGCTTCGGTTGCGCTGATGACGGCCAGCGTTCTGCTCGCCGGCTGCGACACCGACCAAGTCTCGCTCGCGAGCAATGCCAAGGCCAACCAGCCGGTGCCGCCGAAGCTGATCGCCGCGATGGCCGAGAAGAACATGGACCTGCAATCGCCGATCCTGGTCCGCCTGTTCAAGCAGGAGGCCGAGCTCGAGGTCTGGAAGCAGACCCGCTCGGGCCAGTTCGCGCTGCTCAAGACCTATCCGATCTGCCGCTGGTCGGGCGATCTCGGCCCGAAGGTGCGCGAAGGCGACCGTCAGGCGCCGGAGGGATTCTACTCGATCAACCCGGGCCAGATGAATCCGCAATCGGCCTACTACCTCTCCTTCAACACGGGCTATCCGAACGCGTTCGACAAGGCGCTGGGCCGCACCGGCTCGCAGCTGATGGTGCACGGCGACTGCTCCTCGCGCGGCTGCTACGCGATGACGGACGAGCAGATCGCGGAGATCTATTCGCTCGGGCGCGAATCCTTCTTCGGCGGCCAGAAGGCGTTCCAGCTGCAGGCCTATCCGTTCAGGATGACGCCGGTGAACATGGCCAGGCACCGCAACAATCCGAACATGCCGTTCTGGAAGATGATCAAGGAAGGCTATGATCATTTCGAAGTGACGCGTCAGGAGCCGAAGGTCGATTTCTGCGAGAAGAAGTACGTCTTCGACGCGGCGAAGCCGGCCGATGCCAAGCGCGACCCGGTGTTCGACGCCTCCGCCAAGTGTCCGGCCTATGTGATCCCCGAGGAGATCGCCAGCGCCGTCCGCGAGAAGGAAACGCGCGACCAGGCCGAATATGCCAAGCTCGTCGCCAAGGGCACGCCGGTGGCGCGCATGAACACCGGCATCGACGGCGGCATGAACAAGGTGTTCGCCGCCAAGATTCCGGAAGGCTCGACCGGCCTGTCCGAAAGCGCCGAAGGCACCACGCTGCAGATGCTGGCGATGGCCAAGGCGCCGGGCACGATTCCCGGCCACGTCAATCCGCCCAAGCCGAATCTCGACGCGGTGGCAGCCGCGCCGGCGCCGCAGGAAGAGCCGGTGGTCGCCGTGCCCGCGACCAGCACCCGCGTCGCCTCGACCCAGCCGGCCGAGAGATCCCAGGACAAATCTGGCGAAAAATCCGGCGGCTTCTTCTCCAATCTCGGCCGCAAGATGGGCCTCGGCACCGCCGACACCACGGCGACCACCCCGCCGCCGCAGGCGACTGCGTCCGTGGCGCCGGCCCACACGACCCCGACGCCCCCGACCGCAGCGTCGCGGCTCAAAGCCGCCGTGACGCGGTTCGTGCCGGGGCACGACAAGTCCAGGGATGCGACAAAGGATGCCGCGAAGGAGGCGCCGAAGCCGGCTGTTGCGGCCAGGCCCGCCGAGCCGGCCAAGCCCGACACGCGCCTCGCCCAGACGCGCCCCGCGCTGAAGCCGTCGGTGAGCGACGGCGCCGGCGAAGCAACGCAAATCATGGGCGCCGCGCCGGTGATCTCGTCGAACTCCTTCGACAGCCGCTTCGGGGCGATGAAGTAAGCGCGGCGATGCCTCGCCGTCCGGAGTAAACCAAACTCAGCGTGCTGATTGCCCTTCCCTGCGGATGGGCCCATCGCGGCAATGGCCGCGTGCGATCCGCCAGCTTGCCGGGAGGCTTGATCTCGCAGAGCAGGACGCAGCACATCGCGACTTGGGAAAGGCAGGGATCTGCCGGATTGCGGCGCCCGGTTACCCAACTATAATTATGCTGTTGGCTCTTTCGCGCTGCACATGAGTGGATTTGGGCATCTCGATCATCTGATTGACCGCATCTACGAGGCCGGGCTCATCCCGTCGTTGTGGCCCGAGGTGCTCGATGAAATCGGTAACGCTGTCGGCGGCAACGGCGGACTGCTTTTCGCGGTACGCGACGGCTATGTCAGCGGGATCAATTCCGTCAATCACGACCAGACAATGTCCCGTTTCCTGCAAGAGGGATGGAGTGAGCGCGATCCGCTGCTGCCGCGTGCCGCCGCTCTCAACCACGCCGGCTTCCTCAATGATGGAGACCTTGTCTCGGAGGAGGAGATCGCGACCAATGACGTGTACCGCAATTTCTACCGCAGGCACGGAATCGGCTACAGGGCCGGGACCATCATTCCAATTCCGAGCGGCGATTCGATTGCGATCGTCATGCCGCGACACCAGGACAACGGACCGGTGCCGCGCGAGGTCGTCTCGTTTCTCGATGGCCTGAGGCCTCATCTGGCTCGGGCGTCGCTGACTGCGAACCGCCTTGGCTTCGAGCGTGCGCGCGCGCAAGCCGAAGCATTGCAGGCCATTGGGCTGCCCGGAGCGATCTTGCGCGAACGAGGCAGGTTGCTCGCGGCGAACGGCCTGTTCGAAGCGCTGATGCCGATGCTATTCCAAGATCGCGCAGAGCGGTTGACCCTGGCCGATGGCACAGCGGATCAATTGTTCTTGGCGGCGTTGGGGACCTCGTTCGTCGGCAACAGCCCGGCCGTCAAGTCCATCGCCATCGCAGCGGCGATGGATCGCGTACCGATGGTCCTGCATGTCGTGCCGGTGCGCGGATCGGCACGCGATATCTTCACGCTGGCCACCTTCATGCTCATCGTAACGCCTGTTGATCGCGGCGCGGTCCCGAGTGCGGAAGTCCTGCAAGGGCTGTTCGACCTGACGCCGGCAGAGGCCCAGGTCGCACGTGGCGTTGCACAGGCCGGATCGATCGATGCGCTCGCAGCCAAAATCGGCGTGACGCGAGAGACGGTGCGCACGCAGCTCAAAGCCGTGCTTTCGAAGACCGGCCTTTCCCGTCAGCAGGAGCTCGTCAGCTTGCTCGCTGGCAAGGCATTGCGCGGCGGTTAGACCGCTTATCCATCTGCAGCCACATCCCTCATCGCTCTCGGCCCGACGGCCTGGATTCGACTTTTTGGCAAACACTCTTTCACCCGAATGGGTGAAGACAGGGGTCGGACCCCCGGGTTCAGCTTGTCCGGCTGGATGCAGGGCGAGAAGCGGTGACAATGGTCGATCCGGAGTTTCCAACATTCGAAGTGAATTTGGTGCCGCGCAGGCGAAAAAGATGGGCCTGGAGCATCTGCAATAGCCATGGAGCGGTCGTGGCGCAGGGGCGGGAATCGAGTCGATCTGCCGCCAGGTACCAGGCCGAAAGAGCGCTTTTCCTGCTGCTTCTAACCGCGCCCTATCGGTCGCGACTTCCGGCATAACAAGCTCTCATTGAGGTTGCTCCTGGACTTGACTTGAGCACCAAGCGTGGCCGCCCGGAGGAGCATCCGACGGCTTCTGCTACCTAAAGACGTAGTCGGATGAGGCCCGCTATGTGCCAACAGCAGTCCTGCGCCGAACGCGCCCAGTTAGACCAAGGCTTCTGCTGGCTGGATTAATTTGATGGTCTCGATTGTGTGCCGAACACCGGAACGTCGGTACGATCAACGAGCAATTCGGCTCCTTCGTGCGGTCGCACCTCAGCAAAGTTCAGTGCGGCGTCGATGTCGCCCTCCCAGACATCCCGTGGCAGTTCGTAAACCAACTCGACGCCATACCCATTTGGATCGTGGAGGTAAAGGCTGTGCGTCATGCCATGATCGATGCGCCGGTCGAATTTAACGCCCTTCCCTTGGAGATACGCGAGCTGACGCAACCACGCCTCGCGGCTTGGGTAAGCGATGGCAATGTGGTTGATTGCCATGGGCGAGTCCCACATCTGCCATCCGGCGGTCGGCACCGGCAGGTTCGGGTTCTCGACGAGAGCAAGATCGTGGTGATGGAGGCCATCGGGACCCATGCCGCTATAAAACCACATCTTACGACCTGGTCGTTGCCGGAATTTGCCGACGAAACGTAGGCCGACGATCTCCGTCCAGAATTGATGACTTTCCTCAATGCTGCGAACGTTCAACACAATGTGGTTTACCCCGGTAGGTGCAACTGGTGCCGAATCTGCTGCTGTCATGTGACGGCTCCTCACCTTGAAAACCATTGAATGGAAAATCCGAAGAGGATCATTCGTAATCCTAACCTAAATCGTCACGAGCATGCCCACCATGGCGAAATAGGTCAGAAGAGGTGTCGCACAGACGAACTGTCTTGTTACCATTGATGGGACCTTTGGCTCTAAGACTGCTTCGGGTCACAAGGCGACATAGCCAATTATAAACACACGCGATGGTGCGTCCCCAAAAGCACCGGACAATGCGACACTTTAACATCCCAATTCTGATTTTTAAAATTTCTCTTTACCCGAACCGCGACACACCCTATACTCTCGTGCCATCTCATCCCGCCGGAAGGGGCGGGTCGCGATCGTCACGGTTCGTGGGGTGAGTAGCGGTGGACGCGGGCGGTATGGCGCCAAGTGCGGTCGCAGGGCGGGGCTTCCCCGTGAGCGATCAGCGAGCGCGGTACGACAGGCCGGCCGCGTACGGCAAAATCGTGTGGTCCTGGCGCCCGCAGGCTGGCGCCAAGCCTTGTGGTGATGCGGCGGCCCGACCGGGTGCGCGCATCAGCGATCGGCAAGGCGACGGGGGCAAGAGTGCATCGCTCCCCGGGGAGAGCGCGACATACGCCGTCAAACCATCGCGCAGGGAAGGCCGGTTATCGGGCTGCACCTGTGTCTCCCCTGTGAGCGTTGACTAACGCATCATTGCACAGGGGCTCGCGGGTGCCAGCCGGTACCCGGCCTTCCCTGCGCCCTTCCGATTTGAAGGGGGCCAGAAGCGAAGCAAAACCCGGGCGCTTGGCGCTGCGGGATCGCGATGGCTTGTGGGCTGTTTGACAGTTGAATCGAGGAAGAGAGCTTGCAGCGCGTAGCCCGGATGAGCGAAGCGACATCCGGGATCATCGCGAGCGGTCCCCGCATATCGCTTCGCTCATGCGGGCTACGGCAGCTGGCGTCACGGCGCCAGATACCGCATCAGCTCAGGATTGCCCTTGACCTCGCCTGCCTCGCCTTGCAGCGCGACGCGGCCGCGGTCGAGCACGTAGGCGTAGTCGGCGACGCGGAGCGCGAGGTCGAGGTGCTGCTCGACGATGATGACGGCGATCTCCTTCGCAAGCTCGATCAGGCGCTCGGTGATCTCCTCGATGACGCCGATCCAGACGCCCTCGGTCGGCTCGTCCAGCAGCAGCAGCTTCGGGTCGCCAAGCATGGCGCGGCCGATGGCGAGCATCTTGCGCTCGCCGCCGGAGAGCGTGCCGGCGGGCTGGTCGAGGCGCTGGCCGAGCTTCGGGAAGATGGTCAGCACGCGGTCGACGGCGGAGGCATCCTTGGCTGCGAGCGAGCCGACCGCGAGATTGTCGCGCACCGACAGGCGGGCGAACACCGAATGCTCCTGCGGCACGTAGCCGATGCCGGCGCGCACGCGTTCCTGGGTGGCGCGGCGGCTGATGTCGCGGCCGTCGAAGGCGATCTCGCCCTTCCACGCCGGCAACTCGCCGACGATGGTCTTCATCAGCGTGGTCTTGCCGGCGCCATTGCGGCCGAGCACGGCGACGCCGCCGCGCCAGGGAATGCCGAGGCTGACGTCGAACAGGACCTGGCTGCGGCCATAGCCGGCGTCGAGATGCTTGATGTCCAGGAATTCAGGCACGGCGCAGATAGATCTCCTGGACGGATGTGTTGGCCTGGATCTCGGACACCGTGCCCGACGCCAGCACCTTGCCCTGGTCGAGCACGGTGAGGCGATCGCAGATGTCGCGGATGAAATCGAGATCGTGCTCGACGATGACGAGCGAGCAATGCTGCTTGATCGGCTGCAGCAGTTCGCCGGTGACGCGGCGCTCCTCCAGGCTCATGCCGCCGGTGGGCTCGTCCAGCAGCAGAAGCTTCGGCTTGCCGGCGAGCGCCATCGCGATCTCCAGCCATTGCTGCTGGCCGTGCGACAGCGCCGCCGCGGCATCGAAGGCGCGGTCGGCGAGGCGGAACTGCGTCAGCATGGTCATGACCTGATCGTGCAGCGCACCGCGGGTGCGCGAGAGCACGAGGTCGAGCAGCGAGCACTGCGCCTGCAGCGCAAGCAGGATGTTGTCGTAGAGCGTCAGCGTCGGCAGCACGCTGGTGATCTGGAACTTCAGGCTCATGCCGGCGCGCGCCCGCTCGGTCGGCGTGAAGGCGGTGATGTCGGTGTTGACGAACGAGACCTTGCCTTGCGTCGGCACTTCGGCGCCGGCGATGCATTTCATCAGCGTGCTCTTGCCGGAGCCGTTCGGGCCGATCAGGCCGTGAAACTCGTTGTCGCCGACGGTGAGCGCGGCGTCGTCGAGCGCGGTGAGCTTGCCGAAGACCTTGGTGATGCCGGCGGCCTCAAGGAGCATTGCGCTTCTCCTTTCCGGTCCTGTCGGGCCCGGCACCGAAGCTGCCGACCCGCTCGCGCTCGCCGAGCACGAAGCTGATCAGGCCGAGCGGCCGGAACAGGATCACGAGCAGCAGCAGCAGGCCCAGGATGATCGGCCAGACATCGCGGTAATTGTCCGACAGCCAGAAGCTGACGCCCTCGACGATGACCGCTCCGATGACGGCGCCGATCAGCGTGCCGGAGCCGCCGAACAGCACGTAGAGCACGACCTGGGTCGAGACCACGACGCCGACCATGTTGGGCCAGACGAAGCCTTCGTGGAAGGCGTAAAGGCTGCCGGCGAGCCCGGCGACGGCGCCGCCGATCGTGAAGATGATGGCCTTGAGATGCTGCGCCTTGTAGCCGAAGAAGGCGATGCGCTGCTCGTTCTCGCGCAGGCCCGCGAGCGCGAGGCCGAATTGCGAACGCACCAGGAAGCGGCAGAGCAGGTAGACCACGACGAGGATGCCGAGCACGAGATAGTAGAAGGCCGGCCCTTCCGTGAACTCGTAGCCGCCGAGCGACATCGGCGCGATCGAGGGGATGCCGTTCTGGCCGCCGAGATAGTACCAGCCGCGCGCGAGGCGATCGGCGGCGTAGGAGCCCGTGAGCGTGCCCAGCGACACGAAGATCACGCTGGAGGGATGCCGTCCCAGCAGCAGGAAGCCGCCGAGCAGGAGCGCGAAGGCGAGGCCGATCAGCGTGCCGGCGGGCAGCACCAGGAAGATGTTGGTGACGTCGAGATCGCGCGCGAGCAGCGCCACGCCGTAGCCGGCCGAACCGAAGAACAGGGCCTGGCCGAAGCTCATGATGCCGGCATAGCCCCAGACCAGGTCGAACGACAGCGCGAACAGCGCCAGGATGATCACGCGCGTCGCGAACACGGTGAGGTAATCCTGCAGCACCAGCGGCGCGATCAGCGCCGCGACCAGCACGACGCCCTCCACGATCGGCAGGATTTTTCGTCCCGCCTTGACGCGGTCCGTGGCCTGTTCCGCCGCTGCGCCTTCAGCCATCGCACCGTCCGCTTCGTCGCCCATGTCGGTGACGATGGCCTCTCTTACCACACTCATCGGCTTCAGCATTCCACCTCAGCATTCCTTGGGATCGACGAGGCCGTTGCTGCGGGCGACGATCTCGTAGTTCCCGCCCTTGGCGACGGCGGTATACATCTTCATCTTGCAGTGCCGCTTGCCCGGTACCATCTCGGCGGGTCCGCCGGGACCTTCCGCGATCTTGGCGTGGTCGAGCGCGGCCGCAACCGACTCGCGGTCGATCTTGCCGGCTTCCTTCACGGCGGCTTCCCACAGCTTCAGGCCGCGATAGGTGCCGGTGGCGGCGCTGCCGGCGGCGAACAGGAAGTTGCCCGGGAAATCCTTCTCGTACGCGGCCTGGATCTTCGCGTCGAACGGGTTTTCCTTGGTCAGCACCTTGAAATAGTCGAGGCAGCTTGCGAGGCCCTCGATCTCGGCGGCCTGGTTGATGTTGAGCGTGTTCTCGTCGTAATAGACGCAGGCGAGCCGTCCGCCGTTCTTGAGGAAGCCGGCTTCATAGAGCTGCTTGAAGAACGGCCCGACGCCCGGCGGGATGACGGTGTTGAAGACGACGTCGACCTTGTTCGAGATGATGCGGTTGACGGTCGCGGAGAAGTCGACCTGGTCGAGCGGATAGTATTCCTCGAACACGACCTCGCCGCCGTTGGATTCGATCACCTTGCGGGCATAGACGTTGAGCGTGTGCGGCCAGACATAGTTGGCGCTCGGCAGCGCGAACTTCTTGCCGCCGTTCTTGATCAGCCAGGGGATGAACTCGTCGCACTGCTGCGCCGGCGTCGGGCCGGTGCAGAACAGGTAGGGCGTGCACTCCTTGCCCTCGTAGAGCTGCGGATAGATGTAGAGCGTCTTGCCGCGGGCGACGATCGGGTCCTTGATCGCGTTGCGCATCGACGAGGTGATGCCGCCCAGCACCATGTCGACCTTGTCGCGCTGGATCAGCTTTCGCACGTTGCCGACGGCGACGGATTCGTTGGAGGCGGTGTCCTCGATGTAGAGCTCGAGCGGACGGCCCAGCAGGCCGCCGGCCGCGTTGATCTCCTTGATCACCATTTTCGCCACGTTGGCGTCGGCATTGCCGGCATAGGCGATCGGGCCGGTGAGGTCGGTGGCGATGCCGACCTTGATCGGGCCTTCGGCCGCATTGGCCCAGGGCGCCGGGATCACCCAGCTGCCGACGCCGGTTGCGACCGCGCCGGACGCAAAGGCGAAATTGGAGAGAAAGCGGCGGCGTGAGAGCCGAGTGCGATCGAACATGACTAAACCCCTTTTCCAGCGATGAGGCCCTGCGGGCGGAATTTGATGAAGACGATGGCGAGCACGAAGACGAGGACGTCGGCGACGACGGGCGCCATCACCCAGGGCAGCGCGGCGCTGAGCGTGCCGATGACGCCGGCGCCGGCGACCGGCCCGATGAATGAGCCGACGCCGCCGACCATGACCGCGACGAAGCCCTGGATCAGGAAGCGCAGCCCGAGATCGGCGTAGAGGCTGAACACCGGCACGATCAACGCGCCGGCGAGGCCGGCGAGCGCGGAGCCGAACGCGAAGGTGGCGCCGTACATCAAGGGCGTGGAGATGCCGGAGGCGCGCGCCAGCGACGGGTTCTCCAGCGTGGCGCGCATGCGCAGGCCGAAGCTGGTGCGCGAGAGCAGCAGGTAGCAGCCGGCCATCACCAGCAGCGTGACGACGATGATGGTGAAGCGCCAGGCCGAGATATGGATGGAGCCGATGTCGATCGAGCCGCCGATCGGCTCCGGCACGGTGAGATAGAAGCCGCCGATCAGGCCACGCACGGATTCGCGGATGATCAGGCCGAGCGCATAGGTGCCGAGCATGGCGACGATGGGCGCGGCGTAGAATCTCCGGATGATCAGCGCCTCCAGCACGAAGCCGAGCGCGCCGACCACGAAGGGCGCCGCGACCATGCCGGCCCAGATCGGCAGGCCATTGGCATAAGCGAGATAGGTGACGTAGGCGCCGAGCAGGACGAACTCGCCCTGCGCGAAGTTGAAGATGCCCATCATGCTGGCGATGATCCCGAGCCCCAGCACGATCAGGACGATGATCGCGCCGAAGCTCAGGATCTCGAACGCCGCGACGAACGCGTTAGCCATGCGTTGGATTCTTGTCTGGACGCGTTTTCTTGACGCGAACCGGTATCCACTTCGCGCGAAAACGCTCTTGTCTTCCGTCGACCTGCATCAGTGCTCCGCTCACATCTTCTTCCAGTCGCCGATCTGCTCGAAGGCATGGGCGGCACGGTAGATCGTGGTTTCCTCGAACATGCGGCCGACCAGCATCAGTCCGACCGGCAGGCCGTCGACCATGCCGCAAGGCAGCGACATCGCGGGATGATGGGTGATGTCGAACGGCGCAGTGTTCGAGATCATCTCGAGCGCGCGGGCAACGTATTCCTCGCGGCTGGCGGTGGGCTCCGGCAGCTTCGTCGCCTTCATCGGCGTGGTCGGCATCAGCAGCAGATCGTAATCCCCAAACGCCTTGTCGTAGGCGGCGGTCAGCCGGCGGGAGATGTTGAGCGCCTTGCCGTAGAAGCGTGGACCGAAATTGTTGTTGATGTAAGTGCCGAGCATCATGAACAATTTAGTGGTCTCGGACAGCGAGTCGGCCTGCCGGCGCCAGCCGCGATGAAAATCCATCAGCGAGGTCGAGTAGAGATCGCCGCGGCTGAGGCCGTAGCCGTCGCCGAACATCATGGTCTGGGTCAGGCCTTCGGTGCCGATCGGGGTCCAGATCGCGCCGCCCAGGAGGTGCATCGGAATCGAGACGGTCTCTACGGTGGCGCCGAGATCCTTGAAGCGCTTTGCGGCCTCGCGCACGCTTTCATTCACCGCAGCCTCTGCGACCGGCTGCTCGAAGCCTTCCTTGAGGATGCCGATCTTCATGCCCTTGACGCCCTGGCCGAGCGCCTTGGTGTATTCCTCGACCTTGGGCGACTTGATGCGCGGATCGTAGCCGTCGTCGCCGGCGATCACTTCGAGCAGCAGCGCGTTGTCGGCGACCGTTGCCGTCATCGGACCGGTATGGTCGACATAGATCTCGATCGGCATGATCCCGGTATAGGGCACGAGACCCCAGGTCGGCTTCATGCCGTAGATGCCGCAGAACGAGGACGGCATGCGGATCGAGCCGCCCTGGTCGCCGCCGATCGCCATGTCGACCTCGCCGAGCGCGACCACGACGCCCGAGCCCGACGACGAGCCGCCGGCCGAGTAGCCCATCTTGTGCGGATTGTGCACCGGCCCGTAGGAGCCGGTGTGGCTGCCGCCGGACAGGCAGAAGTGCTCGCAATGGGTCTTGCCGGCGATCTCTGCGCCGGCATCCAGCATGCGCGTGACGATGGTGGCGTCGAAATCGGGCACATAGCCTTCCAGCGTCGACGAGCCGTTGGTCATGGGCACGCCGGCCAGCATGATGTTGTCCTTCAGCGCAACGGTCTTGCCCTTCAGCTTGCCGCTGGCGGCGCCCTTCACGGTCGACTTGCGATACCAGGCATTGCGCGGATTCTCCTCGGCCGAGGGCCGATGGCCCGGCGTGCGCGGATATTTCACCTCCGGCACCTCGTCCGGCATCGCCGCAACGAGGTTGTAGGCCTCGATCGAGCCCTGCATCAGGCCGCGGAACGAAGCGACGTCATCGTCGGTCAGCGAGAGACCGCACTGCTCGGCGACGCTGCGAAGTTGGGCTGGCGTGGGAAGGACAACTGTCACGGCGCTCTCCTGAAGTTTCTTGATCCCTGGCGTTGAACGGAAGCCTTGCGCTCGCGCCGGCACGGCGCGGGCCAACCGGCTTCGCGTCGATATTACAGACGGAAATATTTTCCTTTTCAAGTATTATTTCGCAAACCGGCTGCGACGCATCGGCAGGTGCCTCTCAGAGCGTCTTGATGATCCTGAAGTCGAGACCGTCGGCTTCGGCAAGATACATCGGCATCTCGGCGCGACCATCGCGAAGAGTCACGGGACCGCGGCCGGCCGTATAGACCGTGTTGCGCGCGGCCTCGAGCAGCGGACGAAAGGTAAGCGAACCGGCGCGGTTGGCCACGGATTCCAGGAAGCGCAGCCCCTCATAGTTCGACTGGCCGACCGAGCCGACCGGCGGCGCGTGCGGACCGAACATCGCCTGATAGCCACCGAGGAACTCGTCATTGGCGCGCGAGACCATGCAGTTGAAGTAGCCGGAGGCGCAGAACAGGTTCTCGGTGTTGTCGGCGCCGATGCCGAGCACCACGGTCTCGTCCATCGCGCCCCCGAGCCGCAGCGTCGAGGTCGCAAGGCCCGCCTCCGCAAAGGCGCGGTTGAAGGTGATGCTGTCGGTGCCGATCAGCGAGATCAGCACCACATCGGGCTTGGCGGCGCGGATGCGCGCCAGATGCGGCTCGTGATTGTCCTCGCCGACAGGCACGAACTCCTCGCCGACGACCTGGCCGCCGGCCTCCTTGATATAGCGCTTGACCGAGCGATGCGACTGCCAGGGCCAGACGTAATCGCTGCCGATCAGGTACCAGCGCGCCGCCTTCTTGACGTCGGCGAGCCAGTGGATTGCCGGGCGGCTCTGCCAGCGCGGCGTCTCGCCGATCGCCATCACGCCCGGCGTGCGCTCGCCGCCTTCATAGACCGGGGTGTAGATGTAGGGGATGCGGTTGCCGGTGACCTTGCGCAGCGCGACGCGGACCGCGCTGATATGCGAGCCCATGATGAGATCGACCTCGTCGAAGGCGATCGCCTGCTCGGCGCGGCGCACCACTTCGTCGATCGGGCCGCCGGAATCGTAGATCGACAGCTCGAGCTCGCGGCCTAGAATGCCGCCGCGCTTGTTGATCTCGGCGACCGCCAGCATCGCGCTGTTGGTGGAGGTCGGGCCCCAGATCCCGGGCGAGCCGGTGAAGGTGAGGAAATTGCCGATGCGCAGCTTGTTGCGCGCGCCGCGGCGCTTCACGAAATGCGCGTCGAGCGGGGACAGGTCGAAGTCGGCCGCCGATGACGACAGATTCCTGAACAGCATGGACGGCGGCAACGCCGGGCCGCCGGGAGCCGGGAAGTTTACCGTCGCGCGCACGCCAACTCCTGTCTGACACCAGACCTGAAAGCACATTCTTCGGGCGACCGCGGCTTCCGCCCTTTTGTTGGGCAATGATCCTATTTTGAAAATATTGAATGTTCAACAATTGAAGTGCATATAGATGCAGCATTGATTGCAAGACATTCACTCATTCGGGTCAAGACGAAGTCTTAGCCGTGGCAAAACCATCGAAAGAAAACTCCCCGATCACCGAACATCTCGCCTACCTGCTCGCGCAAGCCAACCGGGAGATCAACCGGCAGCTCGAGCTGCGGTTGAGCAAGGAGGGCGTGCCGGTCGAGCAATGGCGCATCCTGAAGGTGCTGTCGGATGGCAACGGCCATTCGATGGGCGAGCTTGCGGATGCCGTGCTGCTCAACCACCCGACATTGACCAAGATGATCGACCGCATGGTCTCCGACACGCTGGTCTATCGCGTGCAGGATCCGAACGACCGCCGCAAGGTGCTGATGTTCATCTCCGACCGCGGCAAGGTGCTGTGCAAGAAGCTCAACTCGCTCGCGGTGGACCAGGAGGAGCACATCCTGGAGAGCTACGGCGACAAGTCGACCAGCGAGCTCAAGCGGCTCTTGGAGAGCTTGATCGACAGCTCGAATTGAGGTGTGCGGCGTGATTTGAGCGCTGGCTTCCCGAGCTCTCTCAACACGTCGTCCCGGACAAAGCGTGAGGCACGACGTCGCGCCTCACTCGGGCTCAAGCCTTACGCATACCGCCCGTGGCAGTGCTTGTACTTCTTGCCGGAGCCGCAGGGGCAATCCTCGTTGCGGCCGACCTTGCCCCAGCTTGTCGGGTTCTTCGGATCGCGCAGCGCCGCGTCGGTGGCCTGGGCGCCGAGCGTGACGCTGGCGAGGGCCATCTCGTCCTCGCCGGTGTTCGGATCGAACTTGTGCGCTTCCATCGCCGGCAGGATGGGAGCTTCCTGCTCCGGCGGGACGATCTCGACCCGCATCAGCTGCGCGGTAACGGCCTCGCGCAAGTGAGCGCTCATCTCCTGGAAGAGGTTGAAAGCCTCCGTCTTGTACTCCTGCAAGGGATCGCGCTGGCCGTAGCCGCGCAGGCCGATGACCTGGCGCAGATGGTCGAGCATGATCAGGTGCTCGCGCCAGAGATGGTCGAGCGTCTGGAGCAGGATGGTCTTCTCGACGTAACGCATCACGTCGGGCCCCCATTGCGCGACCTTGGCCGCCATGTGCTCGTCGGCCTTGGTCTCGATGCGGCTCAGCAGTTCCTCGTCCGCGATGCCCTCTTCCTTGGCCCATTCGTCGACCGGCAGGTCGAGATCGAGCACGCGCTTCAATTCGTCCTTGAGCCCCGCGACGTCCCACTGCTCGGCATAGGCATGCTCGGGCACATGCTTGGCGACGAGGTCGTCGATGAAGGCGTGGCGCATGTCGGCGACGGTCTCGGCGACGCTCTCGTCCTTCATCAGTTCGACGCGCTGATCGAAGATCACCTTGCGCTGGTCGTTCTGGACGTTGTCGAACTTGAGGAGGTTCTTGCGGATGTCGAAGTTGCGCGCCTCGACCTTCTGCTGCGCCTTCTCCAGCGCCTTGTTGATCCAGGGATGGATGATGGCCTCGCCCTCTTGCAGGCCGAGACGCTGGAGCATGCTGTCGAGGCGGTCCGAGCCGAAGATGCGCATCAGATCGTCTTCCAGCGACAGGAAGAATTTCGAGCGGCCGGGATCGCCCTGACGACCGGAACGGCCGCGCAGCTGGTTGTCGATGCGCCGGGATTCGTGGCGCTCGGAGCCGATGATGTAGAGGCCGCCGGGCTTCTTCACGGTCTTGGCGGGCTTGGACCCCTTCGCCGGCTCGATCTCGACGGTCTCCTCGGCCTTCAGCACGATGTCGCGGAAGCGCTCGATGTCGGCCTTGATCTGCTCGATCTTCTTCGCCTTCTCCGCTTCGTCGGTGATCGCGGCCGTTTCCTGCTGGATGCGCATCTCCAGCGAGCCGCCGAGCTTGATGTCGGTGCCGCGGCCGGCCATGTTGGTGGCGATCGTGATCGCGCCGGGCACGCCTGCTTCCGCGACGATATAGGCTTCCTGCTCGTGAAAGCGCGCGTTCAGCACCGCGAACAGTTTCGCCTGCTTGCCGGCGCGGGCGGCGGCATAGAGCTTGTCGAGCGCGCCTTCCTTGCCGAAATCGATCTGCTTGTAGCCGTGCGACTTCAGGAATTCGGCGAGCACTTCCGATTTCTCGATCGAGGCCGTGCCGACCAGCACCGGCTGCAGCCGCGAATTGGCGCGCTCGATCTCGGCGAGGATGGCCCCGTATTTTTCCTTCTGGGTGCGATAGACCTCGTCGTCCTCGTCGAGGCGGGCGATCGACAGATTGGTCGGGATCTCCACGACCTCGAGCTTGTAGATGTCGAACAGTTCGTCCGCTTCGGTCGCCGCCGTGCCGGTCATGCCCGCCAGCTTCTCGTACATGCGGAAGTAGTTCTGGAAGGTGATCGAGGCCAGCGTCTGGTTCTCGGGCTGGACCTGGACGTGCTCCTTGGCCTCCAGCGCCTGGTGCAGGCCTTCCGAATAGCGGCGGCCCGGCATCATGCGTCCGGTGAACTCGTCGATGATGACGACCTCGTTGTCGCGGACGATGTAGTCCTTGTCGCGGGTGAACAGGGTGTGGGCGCGCAGGGCCTGGTTGATGTGGTGCACGACGGAGACGTTCTCGACGTCGTAGAGCGACTCGCCCTTGAGCTGGCCGGCATCGCGCAGCAGCGTCTCGATCTTCTCCATGCCGGCTTCGGTCAGCGTCACGGTGCGCTGCTTCTCGTCGACCTCGTAATCGGTCTTGTCGAGCCTGGGCAGGAAGCCGTCGATGGTGTTGTAGAAATCGGAGCGGTCGTCGAGCGGGCCGGAGATGATCAGCGGCGTGCGCGCTTCGTCGATCAGGATCGAGTCGACCTCGTCGACGATGGCGAAGAAGTGCGGCCGCTGGACCATGTCCTCGAGCCGGTACTTCATGTTGTCGCGAAGATAGTCGAAGCCGTATTCGTTGTTGGTGCCGTAGGTGATGTCGCAGGCGTAGGCGGCCTTGCGCTCGGCGTCGTCGAGGCCGTGGACGATCACGCCCGTGGTCATGCCGAGGAAGCCGTAGATCTGGCCCATCCAGCCGGAGTCGCGGCGGGCGAGATAGTCGTTGACGGTGACGACGTGGACGCCCTTGCCGGCGAGCGCATTGAGATAGACCGCAAGCGTTGCGACCAGCGTCTTGCCTTCGCCGGTCTTCATCTCGGCGATGTCGCCCTCGTGCAGCACCATGCCGCCGATCAGCTGGACGTCGAAATGGCGCTGGCCGAGCGTGCGCTTGGCGGCCTCGCGCACGGTGGCGAAGGCCGGCACCAGGAGGTCGTCGAGCGTCTTGCCCTCGGCGAGCTGCTTCTTGAATTCGGCGGTGCGGGCCTTGAGCGCCTCGTCGGAGAGTTTCGAGACTTCGGGCTCCAGCGCGTTGATCGCATTGACGCGGGACTGATATCCCTTCACCCGCCGGTCGTTGGCGGAGCCGAAAAACTTGCGGGCGAGCGCGCCGATCATGCTGAGTTCCTGTGTTCGCGATTTAACCGCGTTGCAGCCAAGAAGTTGTCACCCCCCTGCCTATCAACTCACCGTGACGCCTGGTGGCGTCAGAGCCCGGACTGCGGGAGGTCATCCGCCATATGGGTGGGAATTGGGCAAGTCTGGGTTCAACGGCCAAAAACGCAGCAAAATAAACGCCATCGCCATGGTCGCGACCGCGCAGAGATATGGCCCGGTCAGGGCCTTGTCAACGGCGGGCGCATTGCGGCTAATTCATCATTTTGACAGACTTTTCGCGTTGCCAAGCCCCCCTGAATTGGGCGAGTGTCCGCCCCGCTCGAGCAGCCCCCTGCTTCAACATAAGGATTTTCCATGACCACCTCGTTCCCGGTAACCACCGGCCAGCGTTTCCGCCATGCGTCGGCCCTGGCCGGCAGCCTCGGCTTGACAGCCTGCTTGGCGCTGTCCCTGGCGTTCGCGGGCCCGCTCCGGGCCGCCGATGATCCGGTGCTGGCGAAGGTCAATGGCGCGGAAATCAAGAAGAGCGACGTCACCATGGCCGAGGAGGAACTCGGGCCGAGCCTTGCCCAGATGGACCCGGCGACCAAGGACGAGAACGTCCTGTCCTTCCTGATCGACATGAAGATCGTCAGCAAGGCTGCCGAAGACAAGAAGATCGCCGACAGCGACGAGTTCAAGAAGCGCCTGGCATTCGCCCGCAACCGGCTTCTGATGGACAGCCTGCTCGCCAATGAGGGCAAGGCCGCCATCACCCCGGACGCGATGAAGAAGGTCTATGAGGAGGCCTCCAAGCAGATCACCGGCGAGCAGGAAGTGCGTGCCCGACACATCCTGGTCGAGACCGAGGACGAGGCGAAGGCGGTGAAGGCGGAGCTCGACAAGGGCGCCGATTTCGCCGAGGTGGCCAAGAAGAAGTCCAAGGATCCGGGCTCCGCCGACGGCGGCGACCTTGGCTTCTTCACCAAGGAGCAGATGGTGCCGGAGTTCTCGGCCGTGGCGTTCTCGCTCGAGCCCGGCAAGATCTCCGACCCCGTGAAGTCGCAGTTCGGCTGGCACATCATCAAGGTCGAGGAAAAGCGCAACCGCAAGGCGCCCGATTTCGAGCAGGTCAAGGCCCAGATCGAGCAGTACGTGACCCGCAAGGCTCAGGCCGAGTATGTCGCCAAGCTGCGCACCGAAGCCAAGGTCGAGCGGCTCGATCAGCCGGCTGCGGATGCGTCCAAGGACGCCAAGTCCGATGCGAAGCCGGCAGACCCTGCCAAGCCGTCCGACAGCAAGATGGCGCCGCCGGCGAAGAAGTAAGAATTCGCTGTCACTTCGCTGACGCCGAGAGTATCTAAGCATAGCAATGGCCGGGCATCCCCCGGCCATCTGCATGTCCAGACCTACCAAGGCGCCCCACGATGTCCTCTGCCGTCTCTCCGCTCGCCCCCAAAACCGTCCCTGATATGCCCGTGATCGCGGGCATCCGTCTTGCGACGGCCGAAGCCGGCATCCGCTACAAGAACCGCACCGACGTGCTGCTGGCGGTGATGGACAAGGGCACCGCCGTCGCCGGCGTCTTCACCAAGTCGAAGTGCCCCTCTGCCCCCGTGGAATGGTGCCGCGCCAAGCTGAAGGGCGGCAAGGCCCGCGCGCTCGTGGTCAATTCCGGCAATGCCAATGCCTTCACCGGCAAGACCGGCCGCGCCTCCACCGCGCTGACCGCGAAGATCGCCGCCAAGGCGGTCGGGTGCAGCGAGGGTGAGATATTCCTCGCCTCGACCGGCGTGATCGGCGAGCCGCTGGACGCGACCAAGTTCGACGGCGTGCTGGGCCGCCTCGCCGAGACCGCCGAGCCCGGCGACTATCTCGCCGCAGCCAAGGCAATCATGACCACCGACACATTCCCGAAGGTCGCGACCGCGACCGTCAAGCTCGGCAAGGCCAAGGTCACCATCAACGGCATGGCCAAAGGCGCCGGCATGATCGCGCCCGACATGGCGACCATGCTGTCCTTCATCTTCACCGACGCGCCGATCGCGCCCGCGGCCCTGCAGGCGCTGCTCAGGAGCGGCGTCGAGGACACCTTCAATGCGGTGACGATCGATGGCGATACCTCGACCTCGGACACGCTGCTGGCTTTTGCGACCGGCGCCGCCGCCGAGCACGGCGCACCGAAGATCGGCCGCGCCAGCGATCCGCGCCTGAAGGCTTTCGTCAAGGCCTTCAACCAGGTGCTCGCCAACCTCGCCGAGCAGGTGGCGCGCGACGGCGAAGGCGCCCGCAAGCTGGTCGAGATCACGGTCGAGGGCGCCAAGACCAAGGCCTCGGCGCGCAAGATCGCGATGTCGATCGCCAACTCGCCGCTGGTGAAGACGGCGATCGCGGGCGAAGACGCCAATTGGGGGCGCGTGGTGATGGCGGTCGGCAAGGCCGGCGAGCCGGCCGATCGCGACAAGCTCTCGATCTCGTTCAACGGCATCCGCGTCGCCAAGAGCGGCGCGCGCGATCCCGACTACGACGAAGCGCAGGTGTCCGAGGCGATGAAGGCGCCGGAGATCGCGATCAAGGTGTCGCTGGGGCTCGGCAAGGGCCGCGACCGCGTGCTGACCTGCGACCTCACCAAGGAATACGTCGCGATCAACGGGGATTACAGGTCGTAAGGCAGCATGGCCGATCTCAAGCTCACACTGGTGGTGGCCTGCGCGCTGGTCGATGCCGACAAGCGCGTCCTGATCGCGCAACGCCCCGAGGGCAAGGCGCTGGCCGGCCTCTGGGAATTTCCGGGCGGCAAGCTCGAGGTGGGCGAGCGGCCGGAGCAGAGCCTGATCCGCGAGCTCCACGAGGAGCTCGGCATCACGGTCGCCGAGCCATGCCTGGCGCCGCTGACCTTTGCCAGCTACGGCTACGAGACCTTTCACCTGTTGATGCCGCTCTACATCTGCCGGCGCTGGGAGGGGCAGGTGACGGCGCGCGAAGGCCAGGCTCTTGCCTGGGTCCGCGCCAACAAGCTGCGCGACTATCCGATGCCACCGGCGGACATTCCGCTGATTCCGCATTTGATCGATCTGCTGATGTGACGATGCCCTTGCATCGTCATTGCGGGGCGCGCGAAAGCGCGAACCCGGAATCTCGCGCCATAACTTCTGGATTCCGGGTTCGGTCCTGCGGACCGCCCCGGAATGACGGTGCTAGGATTCCGTCTTCCCCGCCTTCTTCACCGCCTCGGCCAGGCTCGCCCTGGCCGAGCCGGGCTTGAGCGGCTGCTGCTGGCTCGCATGCGGGGCCCAGCCTGAGAGCCAGATGATGTCGAACGTTGCGCGAATGCGGCCGTCGGCATCGGCAAAGCGCTCGGCATAGATCTCGGCCATGCGCAGCAGCGTCGCGCGCCGGCTCGGCGTGCGACGGCGCTCGATCAGCACATTGGCCGCGCCCATGCGGCGGAGATCCTGCATCAGCGCGAACGCATTGCCATAGCGCACCACCACGCGGTCGACATCGGTGACCGGCAGCGCGAAGCCCGCCCGCTGCAACAGCGCGCCGATGTCGCGCAGATCGGCGAACGGCGCCACGCGCGGCGACATGCCGCCCTCGCATTCCGCTTCCGCCGCGGCAAAGGCCTGGCGCAGTTCGGTCAGGCTGTCGCCGCCGATCATCGCGGCGAGCAGCAGGCCGTCCGGCCTCAGCGCCCGGCGAACCTGCGCAAGCACACCCGGCAGGTCGTTGACGAATTGCAGCGCCAGCGCCGAAACGACGAGGTCGAGGCTTTCCGGCGCGAAGGGCAGTGTCTCCGCACCCGTCGCGTCGGGTTCAATCCGCGCGATTGTCGGAAGCCGTGAGCGCAACGCCGTGAGCCCGTCGCCGGGCGTCCAGAGATCAGCCGGTGCGTGAAACTCGCGCATCACCGCCGCCAGCCGGTCGGACATGTCCTCGGCAACACGATCGAGCAGGAATGTCACCTCGCCCTGCGCCCGAGCACGCCGCTGCCGTGCGTGCAGCAAGGCACGATCGAACAGGACGGGCGGAATCTGGGAGTTTCGAGCCATGCCGCTGGTTACGCCGATCTCCACGGTTGTGGCAACGCTCTCGTGTCCCGGACGCGCTGCAACGCTCTTGCGCTGCTGCGCAGCAGCCGGGACCCAGAACGCAACGCGGTATACGGTATAATGCCGCGACATGGACCCCGGCTCTGCAGCGCACCGCCGAAGTGGCGCTGCGCTGCGTCCGGGGCACGAGATCGGTACAGCCGCTTGAGCCCATGCAAACGGAGCGCTAGCCTCTCCTCATGGAAGCCGACACTGCTCCTCCCCGTTCCATCGCCGCACCGCTGCGGGCCGCGTGGACGGCTGGCTGCCACGTGCTGTCGCGCGCAGCACGGCTCGCGCTCGACATCGCGCTGCCGACGCAGTGCGTATCCTGTCACGAGCCGGTCGACGGCGAGGGTGTTTGCGCTTCGTGCTGGGCGCGGCTGTCGTTCATCGAGCGGCCCTATTGCCCGCGACTCGGCATTCCCTTCGTCTATGACCCCGGCCCCGACATGCTGTCGATGGAGGCGATCGCGAGCCCGCCGGCCTACCAGCGCGCCCGCGCGGCGGTACGTTACGACGATGTGGCACGCACACTGGTGCACGCGCTGAAATACCAGGACCGCACCGATCTGGCGCCCGCCATGGGCCGCTGGATGGCGCGGGCGGGCGGCGAGCTGCTCGCCGGCGCCGACATGCTCGTGCCCGTTCCCCTGCATTGGCGGCGGGCCTGGCGACGCCGCTACAACCAGTCCGGAGCGCTGGCGCGCATCATCGCGCAGCAGAGCGGCGTCAAGGTGCAGAGCGAGGTGCTGCGCCGGGTGCGTGCCACCGAGCAGCAGATCGGCCTGTCGCGCGCCCAGCGCGCCACCAACGTGCAGGGCGCATTTCAGGTATCCCCTGACCGTCAGGCCGAGGTCCAGGGTCGCCGCATTGTCCTGGTCGACGATGTCCTGACGTCAGGGGCGACGCTGGATGCCTGCGCGCGGGTCCTGCTCCGGGCCAAGGCAGCCCAGGTCGACGTGCTGGTGTTCGCCCGGGTTGTGGAGATCAGGTGAAGTCCCATATAATTCAATGAATTCATGACATGAGAGCGCCAGACGAGATGACTGCTGCTGTCGAGATCTACACCAGGCCAGGCTGCGGCTATTGTTCCGCCGCCAAGTCGCTGCTGACCCGCAAGAAGGCGACCTTCACCGAATTCGATGTCGCCAAGAACCCGTCCTGGCGCCAGGAAATGTACGGCCGCGCCGGCCAGGGTTCGACGTTCCCGCAGATCTGGATCGGCGGCACCCATGTCGGCGGCTGCGACGACCTCTATGCGCTCGACCGCGAAGGCAAGCTCGACGGCATGCTCGAGAGCGTGAAGGCCGCGACATGAGCGAGAATCGCACCTTCACCGCCGCCATGGTGCAGATGCGCACCGGCCTGATGCCGGGGCCAAGCCTCGAACAGGCAACGAGGCTGATCCGGCAGGCTGCGGCCAACGGCGCCGACTACGTGCAGACGCCCGAAGTCAGCAACATGATGCAGCTGAACCGCAAGGCGTTGTTCGAGCATCTGCAGAGCGAAGAGGACGACAGCTCGCTGAAGGCCTACCGGGCGCTCGCGGCGGAATTGAAGATTCATCTCCATGTCGGCTCGCTGGCGCTGCGCTTCTCGCCCGAGAAGGCGGTCAACCGCTCCTTCCTGATCGGGCCCGAGGGCAATGTGCTCGCGAGCTACGACAAGATCCACATGTTCGACATCGAGTTGCCGGACGGCGAGAGCTATCGCGAATCCGCCAATTACCAGCCCGGCGAGACCGCCGTGATCTCGGATCTGCCCTGGGGCCGCGTGGGCTTGACGATCTGCTACGACGTGCGCTTCCCCGCGCTTTACCGTGCCCTTGCCGAGAGCGGCGCCTATTTCATCACGGTGCCGTCGGCCTTCACCCGCAAGACCGGCGAAGCGCATTGGCACGTGCTGCTGCGCGCACGCGCGATCGAGACCGGCTGCTTCGTCTTCGCGGCGGCCCAGGCCGGCCTGCACGAGAACAAGCGCGAGACTTACGGCCATTCGCTGATCATCGATCCCTGGGGCGAGATCCTCGCCGAGGGCGATGTCGAGCCCGGCATCATCATGGCCAGGATCGATCCGGCCAGGGTCGAGACCGCGCGCCGCGCCATCCCCTCGCTCCAGCATGGCCGCCGCTTCGGCGTCTCCGATCCCAAGGCGGGACCGGACCATTTGCACCTCGTGCGGGGATCGGCATGATCCGCTACGCCCTTCGCTGCGACCGGGACCACGACTTCGAGAGCTGGTTTCAGAGCTCGTCGGCCTATGATTCGCAGGTGAAGCGAAAGCTCGTGACCTGCCCGATCTGCGGCTCGGCCAAGGTCGAGAAGGCGATCATGGCGCCGCGCATCGTCGGCAAGAAGGGGCGCGCGTCGCCGTCGCCCGTACCGGTCACCCCGGCCGCGACGCCCGACGCCGCACCGTCAGGACCGACCTCGCTGCTGATGGCGCAGGAGCGCGAGCTTCGCGCCAAGCTCAAGGAGCTGCGCGATCACATCGTCAAGAACGCCGACAATGTCGGCGAGCGGTTTGCCAACGAAGCCCGCGCAATGCATTACGGCGACAAGGAGCACCGTCCGATCTATGGCGAGGCCTCTCCGGAGGAAGCGAAGTCGCTGATCGACGAAGGCATCGAGGTGTCGCCGCTGCCGACCCTGCCGGAAGACCGGAATTAAGCTCCTACCAGAACAGCCACGCCGACGACGATCAACGCGATGCCTGCAAGCTCGCGCGGCGCGATCGGCTGCTTGAACGAGTAATACGCCACGGCTTGCGCGAACAGCACCTCGATCAAGGCGAGCGTGCGGACATTGGCGGCGGCCGTCAGCGCGAAGGCCAGGAACCAGAATTGCGAGGCGAAGGCGCCCGTGAAGCCCGCGAGCATCGACGGCCGCCATAGTCCGAGGATTCCCCGCAACACGTCCGGCGCGCGCCAGAGCAGATAGATCGTCAAGACCAGCGTCTGCACGAACAGGCCGAGCACCAGAGTGAACGATGCTGAGGTCACGAAAGATACGCCCGGCACGTTGATGATGGCACCGCGAAAACCGACCGCGGACAGTGCGAATGCCGCAGCAGCAACAAGGCCGGTGATGGTCGGCTTCAATTCCGCAAAGCCCTTCTCGCCGCCGGGGCGCAGCGCGGTGATGACGACACCGACGGTGGCGATCACGATCGCGAGCACCTTCAGCCAGGTCAGGTGGTCACCGAGGAAGACGAAGCCGAAGATCGCCGTCTGGATCGCCTCGGTCTTCAGGTAAGCGGTCGTCACCACGAAGGAGCGGTCGTTCATCGCGAGCAGCATCAGGCCAGTGGCAACGATCTGGCTGAGTGCGCCCAATAGCAGCCACGGCCAGAACACGGTCGGCGGCATGCTCAGATGATCGCCGGTCGCGAACAGCACCAACCCCAGGAACAGCAGCGAAAACGGGAAGCCGAACAGGAAGCGGATATTGGTCGCTCCCCAGGTCCCCAGCGGCTTCGTCAACGACCGCTGCATCGCATTGCGCGCGACCTGCCCGAGCGCGGCGATGACGGTGAAGGGAATCCAGAGGCTGGCGACGGTGAGCATGGGAGTGGGGGCGAGGGAGCTAAGTGGCTAGAAAGGTAGGTTGACTAGCGTGACGGGAAGCGACTCACTGGTCAACCACATGGGCGTCATGGGTGCGATGCTCTCGCAACAAGTTCGGTGTCATCCCTGCGAACGCATGCGTTCGCAGGGACGACACCGTGCTCGGAGTAACAGCTCGTACCTCACCCACGGTAGTTCACACCATGGCTTCCGCGACCACCATGTAGTTCACGTCCATGTCGGACGAGAGGGTCCATTTGTCGGCGAAGGGTGAGTAGACCACGCCGGTCTGCTCGGTGATGACGAGACGGTTGTCGAGCAGGTATTTTGTCAGTTCGTCGGGGGTGACGAACTTGTTCCATTCGTGAGTGCCGCGCGGCAGCCAGCGCAGCACGTATTCGGCGCCGACGATGGCGAGCGCGAAGCTCTTCCAGTTGCGGTTCAGCGTCGAGACCACCATCAGCCCGTTCGGCTTCAGCATCGAGGCGCAGCGCTTGAGGAAAACGCCGACATCGACGACGTGCTCGACCACCTCCATCGCCAGCACGATGTCGAAGCGCTCGCGCGGGTCGATCTCCTCCACCGTGGTGCAGCGATAGTCGATCGCGAGATGGCTCCTGTCGGCATGGAGCTTCGCCGCGGCGATGTTGCTGGCCGAGGGATCGATGCCGATGACCTGTGCGCCGAGGCGCGACAGCGGCTCCCCCCGC
>NZ_AJQE01000247.1 GCF_000261685.1 Bradyrhizobium genomosp. I (2014)
CGATGTCGAGCACGCGCAAGCCGCCGAGACAGTTCAGGCTGCGCACGTTGCGCTCGAACTTGCGACAGGCGGCGTCGCGGATGTAGCCGAGCCGCAGCGGGTTGATCCGGTGCAGCGGCGCCATCTTGCCGTTGGGGTCCCACCACTCGGCCGAGAGCTTGGAAAATTTCGCGATCTCGGCGGCGTCGACGGTCGAGCCCGGCTGGGCGGCGGCTGAAGTATTTTGCTGCATGCTCATGGTTACGCGCGGTCCTACCGCGTGGTGATCGAACTACGGAAGGCGAGCGGCGAGGCGATGGTCTTGATCGTCTCGATTCCCTCGCCGACGCCGCGAATCGTCACGTCGCCGTAGTTGAGAATACGTCCAAGAATGGTCTGGTCGACATCGACGCTCTCGACCTTGTCCAGCGCCATCTCGAAGGTCCGGCGCTTGATGAAACCGGTCTTGTGCACGACCCTGAGGTTGGTGACGTCGGTCTCGGTGGTGAAGCGATGGAACCAGCCCTTGATGGTCCAATACAGGGCCGCCAGCGCCACGAGCGCGGAGGCTCCGAGGCAAAGCAGAACGAGCCAGTCGACGGTCGCCTGCCGCGACAGGATGAGCAGGGCCAGCGCCGCGATCCAGGCCACGATGGCCGGAAAGTAGAAGATCCAGTGCGCATTGGTCGAATACAGCACCCGCTCGCCCGGTTGCAGGATCTCGTCGATATAGCGCGCCATGACCTCGGTTAACCCACTTCCCCCGCGCCCTGCCCCCGCAGGAACCCGCTTGCCCCCGGCCCCGCCGCTCTGTATACGCGCGGTCGGTGTCCGCGAGGCGCCCGTCCGGTGCGGGTCACCATACTGATCCTTATGAAGGAATGCACGCGTCGTCATGAGCCGCCTCGTGATGAAATTCGGCGGCACGTCCGTCGCCAACATCGAACGTATCCGCAACGTCGCACGCCATGTGAAGCGTGAGGTCGATGCCGGCCATGAAGTGGCCGTGGTCGTCTCGGCGATGGCCGGCAAGACCAACGAGCTGGTCGCCTGGTGCACCGAGGCCTCGCCGATGCACGATGCGCGCGAATACGACGCCGTGGTCGCCTCGGGCGAACAGGTGACCTCAGGCCTCCTTGCCATCGTGCTCCAGGGCATGGGCATCCAGGCCCGCTCCTGGCAGGGCTGGCAGATCCCGATCAAGACCAGCGACGCCCATGCCTCGGCCCGGATCGAGGACATCGACGGCGGCGAGATCATCAAGCGCTTTCGGGAGCGCAAGGAGGTCGCGGTCATCGCCGGCTTCCAGGGCGTCAACCCCGAGACCAACCGCATCACCACGCTCGGCCGCGGCGGCTCCGACACCTCGGCGGTGGCGATCGCCGCCGCCGTCAAGGCGGACCGCTGCGACATATACACCGACGTCGACGGTGTCTACACCACCGATCCGCGAATCGTGCCGAAGGCCCGCCGCCTCGACAAGATCGCGTTCGAAGACATGCTGGAACTGGCCTCGCAGGGCGCAAAAGTGCTCCAGGTCCGCTCGGTGGAACTCGGCATGGTCCACAACATGCCGATCTTCGTCCGCTCGAGCTTCGACAAGCCCGAGGATATCGACCCGCATGCCAACCAGCCGCCCGGCACGCTGATCTGCAGCGAGGAGGAGATCATGGAAAGCCACGTCGTCACCGGCATCGCCTTTTCGAAGGACGAGGCCCAGATCTCGGTGCGCCAGATCGAGGACAAGCCCGGCGTTGCGGCCTCGATCTTCGGCCCGCTGGCGGATGCCAACATCAACGTCGACATGATCGTGCAGAATGTTTCCGAGGACGGCAAGACCACCGACCTCACCTTCACGGTGCCGGCCGCCGACTACACCCGCGCCAAGGATACGATTACCGCGGCCAAGACCAGGATCGGCTATGCGCGGCTCGATACCGCCACGGACGTCGCCAAGATCTCGGTCATCGGCAGCGGCATGCGCAGCCATGCCGGCGTCGCCGCCCAGGCGTTCTCGGCCCTCGCCGGGCGGAACATCAACATCCGGGCCATTACAACCTCCGAGATCAAATTCTCGGTTCTGATCGACGCCGCCTATACCGAGCTGGCGGTGCGCACCCTCCATACGCTCTACGGGCTCGATCAGGCCTGAAGCGCGACCCCGTCGTCGCGCTTCAGATTGCCGTTCAAGCATGATCTTTCCGGAAAACCACTTCGCACTTTTCGGACCATGCCTAGGCTAATTTTCTCTTAGCGGTCGCAGCAAACGCGAAGGTGTACACACCTTCGCGTTTGGCAGGCGTTTTGCTTGGCAAAACAAGCCTCAATTCGCTATACGGCGAACAGGGTGGGCTGCCGCAGACTGTGTCCCAGTTCGGGCGGCGCTGATTCGGTACAAGCGCTAAATCTCCGGTAGATTTTGGGCTTGTGCCTGCGCCGGACAAACAATTTGGTTGTTTTTCTGGATTTTTGGGCCAGCCGCCGGCCGATACCGCCGGGCCCGGCAGACGGAGGAGATTGACGGTTCATGCGGAGCGCGTCGGGAGGTCCCCGCGTCTTGTTGAGACGGCTCCGCGAAACCATGGCGGAGCAGGTCTCGGCCCAGGAGCGGCTGGACAAGATCGTGGTGCTGATCGCCGCCAACATGGTGGCCGAAGTGTGCTCGGTCTATGTGCTGCGCATCGACAACACGCTCGAGCTCTACGCCACCGAAGGTCTCAACCGCGAGGCGGTGCACCACACCGTGCTCAGCGCCCATGAAGGCCTGGTCGGCCTCGTCGCCAGCGAGGCGACGCCGCTCAACCTCAGCGATGCGCAGAGCCACCCGGCTTTCTCGTTCCGTCCCGAGACCGGCGAAGAGATCTACCACTCCTTCCTCGGCGTGCCGATCCTGCGCGCCGGCAACACGCTCGGCGTGCTGGTGGTGCAGAACCGCGCCAAGCGCAACTATGTCGAGGAGGAGCTCGAGGCGCTGCAGACCACCGCGATGGTGCTGGCCGAGCTGATCGCCTCGGGCGAGCTGTCCGCACTGGCCCAGCCGGGCCAGGAGCCGGCGGCGCGCCATTCCGCGCAGAAGGTCGGCGCGATCCTGTCCGAGGGCATCGCACTCGGCCATGTCGTGCT
The DNA here is from genome assembly GCF_000261685.1 of Bradyrhizobium genomosp. I (2014). Taxonomy (GTDB): domain Bacteria; phylum Pseudomonadota; class Alphaproteobacteria; order Rhizobiales; family Xanthobacteraceae; genus Bradyrhizobium. Next base: position 3,103 of record NZ_AJQE01000247.1, read on the forward strand.
GCACGAGCCGCGCGTCGTCATCAAGGACTACATCGCCGAGGACCTGCCGAAGGAGATCAAGCGGCTGGACACCGCACTAGCCAAGCTGCGCGCCGACCTCGACCGCATGCTGGAGCGCGGCGACGTCGCCGACGGCGGCGAGCATCGCGAGGTGCTGGAAGCCTACCGCATGTTCGCCAACGACCAGGGCTGGTCGCACAAGCTGCACGAGGCGGTCGCCACCGGCCTCACCGCGGAAGCCGCCGTCGAGCGCGTGCAATCCGACACCCGCGCGCGCATGCTGCGCTCGACCGATCCCTATTTGCGCGACCGGCTGCACGACCTCGAAGATCTCGGCTATCGCCTGATGCGGCAGCTGGTCGGCCAGGACCACGCGCCTTCACGCGAACAACTGCCCGACAACGCTATCGTCATCGCCCGCGCGATGGGTCCCGCGGCGCTGCTCGATTACGACCGCAAGCGCCTGCGCGGCATCGTGCTGGAGGAAGGCACCGCCAATTCGCACGTCTCGATCGTGGCGCGCGCGCTCGGCATTCCCGCGGTCGGCGAAGTGCCGAACGCGCCCGGCATCGCCGATCCCGGCGACGCCATCATCGTCGACGGGACCTCGGGCGCGATCTATGTGCGCCCGTCGCAGGAGATCGAGGCCGCCTTCGCCGAGCGCGTGCGCTTCCGCGCCCGCCGCCAGGCACAGTATCTGGCGCTGCGCGACCGGCCCTGCGTCACCAGGGACGGCCAGACGGTCGAGCTGATGATCAACGCAGGGTTGGCCATCGACCTGCCCCACATCGAGGACACCGGCAGCGCCGGCATCGGCCTGTTCCGCACCGAGCTGCAATTCATGGTCGGCCAGAGCCTGCCGCGCACCAGCGACCAGCTCGCGCTCTATCGCACCGTGCTGGATGCCGCCGGCAGCAAGCCCGTCACTTTCCGCACCCTCGACATCGGCGGCGACAAGGCGCTGCCCTATATGGAAGCGGTGATCGAGGAAAATCCCGCGCTCGGCTGGCGTGCGATCCGGCTCGGGCTCGATCGTCCCGGCCTGTTGCGCGGCCAGATCCGCGCGCTGCTGCGCGCCGGCGGCGGCCGCGCGCTGCGCATCATGTTCCCGATGATCTCGGAGGTCGCCGAATTCGACTCGGCGAAGGCGCTGGTCGAGCGCGAGCTCACATATTTGCGCCAGCACGGCCACACGCTGCCCGAAAGAATCGACATCGGCACCATGGTCGAGGTGCCGGCCCTGCTCTACCAGCTCGACGAGCTCCTGAAGAAGGTCGACTTCATCTCGGTCGGCTCCAACGACCTGTTCCAGTTCCTGTTCGCGGTCGATCGCGGCAATGCCAAGGTGTCCGAACGCTTCGATACCATGTCGGCGCCGATCCTGCGCGCGCTGCGCGACATCGCGCGCAAGTCCCACGCGGCGAAGAAGTCGCTCTCGCTGTGCGGCGAGATGGCGTCCAAGCCGATCGGCGCGCTGGCGCTGATCGCGCTGGGCTATCGCTCGCTGTCGCTCTCGGCGACTGCGCTCGGCCCGGTCAAGGCGATGGTGCTCGACCTCGACGCCAGGAAGGCCGAGGCGACGCTCGGTCCGCTGCTGGACGCGCCAGCGGGCAGCGTCTCGATCCGGCAGAAGCTGACGGAATTTGCCGAGGCCGAAGGCCTGGCCTTGTAGCGGGCCGGCCGCCCCCGCCCTGCCGCCTCGCCTCTTGCCGCTGTTGAGACTGAACCGATGTCGTCACTCCCCGAAGCCAAACTGGACGTCCTGCTCGCGCATCACGCCTCGCTCGAGGCCGAATCGCTCGGGCAGCTCACTTCCGAGCGTTATGTGCAGATCACGCGCGAGCTCGCCGAGATCGCCCCGCTGATCGAGGCGGTGAAATCCTATCGCTCCGCCGTCAAGGAGCTCGCCGACACCGACGCGCTGATCGCCGATCCCGCCACCGATGCCGAGATGCGGAGCATGGCGGAAGCCGAACGCGACGAGCTGACGCCAAAAATCGAGGAGCTGGTGCAGAAGATCCGCGTCGCGCTCCTGCCCAAGGACGCCATGGACGACCGCAACGTGGTGCTGGAAATCCGCGCCGGCACCGGCGGCGACGAGGCTTCGCTGTTCGCCGGCGACTTGTTCCGGATGTACGAGCGCTTCGCCAGCCTTCAGGGCTGGAAGGTCGAGGTGATCTCGGCCAGCGAAGGCACGGTCGGCGGCTACAAGGAGATCATCGCGGAGGTGCAGGGCCGCGGCGCGTTTTCCAAGCTGAAATTCGAATCCGGCGTGCACCGCGTGCAGCGCGTGCCCGATACCGAGACGCAGGGACGCATCCACACCTCGGCAGCGACGGTGGCGGTGCTGCCGGAGGTCGAGGACGTCGACGTCGACATCAAAAACGAGGACTTGCGGATCGAGACCATGCGCGCGCAAGGAGCGGGCGGCCAGCACGTCAACAAGACCGAATCGGCGATCCGCATCACGCATATCCCGACCGGCATCGTGGTGATGATGCAGGACAGCCGCTCGCAGCACAAGAACCGCGCCTCCGCCATGAACATCCTGCGCTCGCGCATCTATGACGCCGAGCGGCAACGGGTCGACGCCGCGCGCTCCGCCGAGCGCAAGGAGAAGGTCGGCTCCGGCGACCGCTCCGAGCGCATCCGCACCTACAATTTTCCGCAGGGGCGCGTCACCGACCATCGCATCAACCTGACGCTCTACAAGCTGCCGCAGGTGATCGCCGGCGAAGCGCTCGGCGAATTGATCGACGCACTGACCACCGAGCACCAGGCCGCGCAGCTCGCCGCGCAGGGCGCGGCGGCCTGACGGACGCGCCGCTCAAGCCTCGCGGGACTCTTCGAACGATGTCAACAGGCGGCTCAGCGCCGGGCTCGCAGCACGGCGGAGTTCCTCGAGATTCTTGCGCGAAAGCGCCTGAAGCTTCTGCTCGCCTCTCTTGGTCAGCTTGAGATGGACGCGCCTGGCATCGTCCGGATCCGTCACGCGGCTGACCAACCGAAGCTTGGCCAATCGATCGATCAGCTCGACCGCGGAATGATGCCGGATCAGCAGGAACCGCGCCACGTCGCCGACGGTCGCGGGGCCGGGACGGACGAAGCCCTTGATCCCAAGCAGGGCCTGGTGCTGCGTCGGGGTAAGTCCCTGTTCGGCGGCGGCCGCCTCGCTGAAGGCGAGGAAGCTCCGAATCTGGTAGCGAAACTGCGCGAGCGCCGCATAGTCGGACTCCCGCATGGCGCCGGCCCCGCGCCTGCCCGACCTCGCCACCCTGGACCGCTGCGCCTTCTTCGCCTGAACCATGCCAACCTCGACCATGCCGCCCGGCGGCGTGGGAAAGATAGTCCTAAAGTAGCAAGCGGCCACGGCCGAACCAACCGGCCGGTGTCACGGATGCACAGCCATCCGACGGCCTATTCGAAGCTGGACAGCAGGATCTTCACCAGGATGACCTGAAAGGCGATCGGAATGCGGACGCTCTTGCGCCGGATCGAGCGCTGCAGCGCGCCGACGATCTCGGCGCTGGTCAGGCTGCCGGTCGACGCATTGGCAATCAACTCGCCCCACATCTGCGACAGCGAGCCCCCGGGCGGAATCACCGGCCGAATGGTCACGCCGCAGCCCTGCGCCCAGTCGACGATCTCCCTCATGGTATGAGGGCCGCAATTGCGTGCAGTGGCGAGGCGCTCGGCGGTCAGCGCCCGCAGCAGCTCACGCGAGGGCGACCATGTTCCCTTCGGAGGCTGCTCGCCGGTCAGTTCGACCGCGAGCTCTTTCAGGACGTTCTGGGCGCGCATGCTCAGCTTCTGCATCGGTCCGGGAGCGCGCTCGGCCTGAACGGAACCGATCGCCGGCCTTCGCTGGCCCGCAGATCGTTTGCGCTGCTTCGACGTGCGGGGTGCGTCGCCGGACTGCGGGGCCGCGCGCGCGTCGTCGTCTTCTCCCGCCGGCCATGCCGCCTCCCCCCGCTCCGCTTGTTGCGGCCAAGGGCGTCGCTTCCGGGCACCAATCGCTGTCATCTGCCGCGCCATTTCTCCCGCCGAACCCGACAACCCCGTACTCACAAAGACTAATATATATCGTGATCCGATATGTTTTCACGTGACAATTTCGGCCGTTCGACCAATGGCCAAATTGACAGAAGGTCTTCACAAGCAATGTTTACATCCAAGAGCCACACGCTGATGTGACGTGCTCGGCACGAAGACCCGCAAGGTCGGTCGCCGGACAAGTCGTGTTTTGCCTGCAAACAAGAACGACATTCGGAGGAACGATCATGACTGACGATCTCATCCGCCGCGGCCTCTCGCGCCGTGGCCTGCTCCAGACCACCGCCGGGCTCATCGGCGGCTCGATGCTGCCGGCCATGCCGGCCTTCGCCGAGGACAAGCCGATCGGCACCTATCCCGCGGGCGTCTCGGGTTCCACGGCCTTCATCGGAATCTCGGTGCCGCGCACCGGCACCTATGCCGTCCAGGGTGAAGACGAGCTCAAGGGCTATCAGCTCGCGATCGAGCACATCAACAGCGGTCACGAGTTGATAAAGAAGATCTCGCCGAAGACCAGCAAGGGCGTGCTCGGCAAGGAGCTGAAGTTCGGCGTCGCGGATTCCGCGGCTAAGCCGAACGAGGCGGTGCAGGCGCAGCAGCGTTTCATCAGCGAGAACAAGGCGATCATGATCACCGGCGGCACCTCGAGCGCGGTCGCGGTCGCGCTCAACAAGCTCGCCCAGCGCGAGAAGGTGATCTTCGTGTGCGGCATCTCCGGCTCGAACGACACCACCGGCAAGGACTGCGTCCGCTACGGTTTCCGCCAGTGTTTCTATGGCCAGACCGCCGCCGCGGCGATCGGCCCCGTGCTGGTCAAGCAATTCGGCAAGGGCAAGAAGGTTGCGTACCTCACGCCGGACTACACCTACGGCCACACCGTCACCAAGTCGATGCAGGACTTCCTCGCGACCGCCGGCTGGACCACCGCCACCAACCAGGTCGCCCCGCTCGGCGCGCCCGACTATTCTTCCTACCTGCTGAACGTCGCGAACTCCGGCGCCGAGATCCTGATCAACGTCAATTGGGGTCACGACGCGGTGCTGTCGACCCAGCAGGCCAAGCAGTTCGGCGTGCTCGACAAGATGAAGCTGGTGGTGCCGTATCAGGTGCCGTTCATCGCGCGCGAGACCGGTGGACTGATGCAGGGCGTCTACGCCGCCACCGACTATTGGTGGACGCTTGAGGACAAGTTCCCGCTCGCCAAGTTGTTCAACGAGACGTTCGAAAAGAAGTACGGCTACAAGCCGGAGTGGGGCGCGGAGAACGCCTATATCAGCTTCGCACATTGGGCCCGCATGTGCGAGGAAGCCGGCAGCTTCAACCCGCCCGACGTCATCAAGACCTACGAGAAGGGAGAGCCCCTGCCTTCCTTCGTCGGCGACGTTCACTATCGGGCCGAAGACCATCAGTGCGTACGTCCGGTCGTCATCGTGCGCGGCAAGATGACCCAGCATATGAAGAACAAGGAAGACTATTGGGAAGTCGTCGAGGTCGTCCCCGGCGAAGGCTTGATGCAGAAGCCCGACGCGTTCGGCTGCCATCTCGGCGACTACACCTAGGGCTGCCCAGCGAACCTCTGTGGCGCCGCGGGCTGCCCTCTGCTCCTGCGGCGTCACCTTTTTTCGCGGCCCGGCCGCGCGTCACATCAACGATTGTCGCATGATCAGTTGGTCCAACCTCGTTTCGCAACTCTTCAACGGGCTGGCGCTCGGCGCGCTGCTCGCGCTCATCAGCTCCGGTTTGACCATCATCTACGGCACGCTCGGCGTGCTCAACCTCGCCCATGGCGCGATGTTCATGGTCGGAGGTTATGCCGGATTCGTCACCTACCAGTATACGGAATCGTTCATCCTCGCCGTCATCGCGGGGTCGCTGTTCGTGATGCTGCTCGGCGTCGCAATGGAACGCGTCATCATCCGCCACTTCTACCACCGCCCGCACGAGGATCAGCTGCTGGTGACCTTCGGGCTCGGCATCTGCTTCGTGGAGCTCGTGCGCCTGATCTTCTCGAGCCAGTCGCAACTGGTGCCTCCGCCGGCGCTGTTCCGGGGCATCACCAATCTCGGCTTCATGTTCTATCCGACCTACCGCCTTGCCGTCGTCGGCATCGTCGCCGTCGCGCTCGGGGCGCTGTTCATCGTTCTCTACCGGACCCGGCTCGGCATGATCGTGCGGGCCGGCATCGAGGATTCGGTGATGGTCGATTCGCTCGGCATCAACGTCTACCGCGTCTTCATGATCGTGTTCGGCATCGGCGCCATGGCCGCTGGCTTTGCCGGCATCGTCAACGCGCCGGTGGTGTCGCTGACGCCGGGCATCGGCGACGACATCCTGGTCCAGACCTTCGTGGTGGTGGTGATCGGCGGCGTCGGCTCGTTTCCCGGCGCGATCCTCGGCGGCCTGATCGCCGGCGAGATCATCAGCGTCACCTCCATGTTCAACCCCGGCTATGCCTATGTAATGCTGTTTGCCGTGATGACGCTCGTGCTCGTGGTGCGACCGCACGGCCTGCTCGGCGTGCAAGGCCGAGAATAGGCGATCTCCCCGATGCTCAAGCAACGTCCTTTCCTGATCGAGACCCTGACCGCGATCGGGTTGATCGCAGCGCCCTTCGTGCTGCCCCATCTCGGCTTCGCCCCCAACACCGTGAACCGGATCCTGGTCTGGGGCCTGTTCGGCCTCGGCTTCGACATCCTGTTCGGCTTCACCGGACTGCTGTCGTTCGGCCAGTCCGCCTTCTATGGCACCGGCGGCTTCGTCGCGGCCTATCTCCTGACCCGTGCCGGTTTCGGCAATGTGCTCGGCGCGCTGATCATCGGGATGATCGCCGCCGCCGCGACCGGCTACCTGATCGGCCTGATCGCGCTGCGCCGCACCGGCATCTATTTTGCGATGATCACCGTGGCGATCGCGGAGGTGTTCTTCTTCGTGGAGTTCAATCCGCTCTCGGCTTTCACCGGCGGCGAAAACGGCCTGCCGGGCGTGCCGGAGCCGAGTTTCGATCTCGGTTTCACCACGCTGCATTTCACCAATGGCTGGTCGCTCTATCAATTCATCGCACTGTGCTACTTCGTCGGGGTCGTCATCGCGCTCAGGATCGTGCGCTCGCCGGTGGGCGTCATCTTCAGCGCGATTCGCGACAATCCGTTGCGCGCCACCGCGGTCGGCCACAACATCCACGGCTACAAGCTGACCGCCTTCGTGATCGCCGCCGCGTATGCCGGTTTCGCCGGCGGCCTGCTCGGCGTGCTGCAGGCTTTCATGCCGCCTGATGCCTTCACCTTCGAGACCTCCGGCCAGCTGGTGATGCAGACGGCCATCGGCGGAAGGGGTACACTGTTCGGCCCGCTGGTCGGCGCAACCGTCTGGCTGTTCCTGCAGGATTTCCTGCAGTCCGCGCTTGGGCTGGGAGCTGCCTGGAAGCTGGTGCTGGGTCTCGTCTTCGTGCTGCTGGTCTGCTTCCTGCGCGGCGGCATCATCGGAGGGATTGCGGATCTCTACCGCTTCGCCTCGGGCAGGCGCAGGTGGGTCGAGGCCGAGACCGACCACGACGCTATGGACGCCGAGACGACACGACAGCCCGCGCCAGCGCCGATCCAGGCCAAGCAAGTCGAGCATCCCGCCTATTCCGGACCGATCCTGAGAGCCACCGGGCTCACCAAGCGCTATGGCGGCCTCGTCGCCAACAGCGACATCGATTTCAGCGTCAATCAGGGCGAGCTGCGCGGCATCATCGGCCCCAACGGCGCGGGCAAGTCGACCTTCTTCAAGATGCTGACCTGCGAGATCGCGCCGACATCGGGCCAGATCGTGTTCGAAGGCCGCGACATTACGGGGTTGAAGGTCACCGAGGTTTGCCAGCTCGGGCTCACCAAGAGCTATCAGGTCAACCAGCTCTTCACCGGCCTCACCGTTCGTCAGAACCTGACGATCGCCGCGCTTGCCGAGCTGCGCGGAAAATTCCGGCTTGATCTGTTCCGCAAGCTCTCGGCCGTCAAGGGCCTGACGGAGCTGGTCGAGCACACGCTGGCACAGATCGATCTGACCCGCCGCGCCGATGTGCCCGTGTCCGAACTCGCCTATGGCGAGAAACGCAGGCTGGAGATCGGGCTCGCGCTCGCGACCGCGCCGCGCCTGCTGCTGCTCGACGAGCCGCTCGCCGGCATGAGCCCGCGCGAGCGCGTCGAGACCGTCAGTCTGCTGAAGTCGATCGCGCGCGGCCGCACCATGATCATCATCGACCACGACATGGATTCCCTGTTCGAGCTGGTCGAGCGCGTCACCGTGCTGCAGGAAGGCCGCGTGCTGGTGTCCGGCACGCCCGAAGAAATCAAGACCAACGCCACCGTGCAGGAAGCCTATCTCGGCGGCGTTCACAGAGAGATCGCCGCATGAGCCTGATCGAGGTCAACGGCCTGAACAGCTATTACGGGGACTCCCACATCCTGTTCGACGTCGCCATGCACGTCGAGCGTCACGAGGTGGTGGCGCTGCTCGGCCGCAACGGTGCCGGCAAGAGCACCACGCTGAAGAGCCTGATGGGCGTCGTGACGCCGCGCAGCGGCAGCGTGAAGTTCGACGGTATCGACATCGCCGGACGCAGGAGCCACAAGATCGCGCAGGCAGGCATGCAGCTCGTGCACGAGGAGCGCCGGATCTTCGGCAGCCTGTCGGTGGAGGAGAACATCACCCTGGCGGGAATCACCGCGCCGAAACGCTGGCCGCTCGGCCGCATCTACGAAATGTTTCCCCGGCTGAAGGAGCGCCGCAGCAACCGCGGCACCGAGCTTTCCGGCGGCGAGCAGCAGATGCTCGCGATCGCGCGGGCGCTGGTTCGCGATCCCAAGATCGTGCTGCTGGACGAGCCGTTCGAGGGTCTTGCGCCCGTGATCGTCCACGATCTCGTCAAGGCGTGCCGCGAGCTCGCGGCCGCCGGCCAGACCATCGTGCTGGTCGAGCAGAACCTCGCGGCGACACTGGCGCTGGCGAGCCGGATCTACATCATCAACAACGGGCACATCGTGCACGAAGGTCCGGCGCAGGAGCTGAAAGCGCAGCCGGAACTGCTGCAGCGCTATCTCGGCGTCTAATCAGCCGGCGAGCGCCGCAACCAGGCGTTTGGCGTGATCGGCGAGCACGGCCATGTCCTCCTTGCGCGTCTGAGCCGGCAGCAGCGCGACACCGGACCTGACCGGCATGACGTGCATGTGCAGGTGGAAAACCACCTGGCCGCTGGCCGGCTCGCTGAACTGCTGCAGGATGATGCCCTCGGCGTCGAACGCCCGCATCGCCGCAATCGCGATCCGCTTGGCGGTTCTCGCGACTGCGGCGAGGTCGTCGTCGGCAATGTCGAGGAGACCGCGCGCCGGTCCGCGGGGAATGACCAGCGTGTGTCCCGGCGAGCGCGGCATGATGTCGAGGAAGGCGAAGCTGCGCTCGTCCTTGAAGACCTCGAAGCAGGGAATCTCGCCGCGCAGGATCTTTGCGAAGACATTCTGATCGTCATAAGCCGCCATGCAATTCCCTCCGACGCCGCGCGCGATCAAACGCGCTCCTTTCCGTTGACGTAAGCAAGCCTGCCGATCTATCCACGATGCCGGGCAGGATGGTTCCATTGACGACAGGCTTCGAGTCCGGAAACAGCATAGAGCGTGCGCGTCGCGCCCTCACCGCGCGGCTGCGATCGGCCGGCATCGAGGAGCCCGCCCTCGACGCCCGCCTGCTCGTGGGCGCGGCCCTCGAGCTTGATCTGACCGGCATGGTGACGCAGGCGTCACGACAACTCACGCCCGAGGAGACGGCGCGCCTCGAGCGATATGCGCAGCGCCGGCTCGCGCACGAGCCGGTCGCCCGCATCCTCGGCGTGCGGGAGTTCTGGGGCATGCCGCTGCGGCTGTCCGAGGCGACGCTGGTGCCGCGGCCGGACACCGAGACCGTGGTCGAACTGGCGCTCGAGGTCTTCCGCGGACTCGCGATCTCGGCGCGTCCGCCGCGCATCGCCGACATCGGCACCGGATCCGGCGCGATCCTGCTCGCTCTGTTGCACGAAATTCCCGATGCGTTCGGCATCGGCACGGATGTCAGCCTGGCGGCGCTCGACACGGCACGTGACAACGCCGCTGCGCTCGGCCTCGCCGACCGCGCCGCTTTCGTCGCCTGTTCCTATGCGTCCGCGCTCCGCGGCCCGTTCGACCTCGTCGTGTCGAACCCGCCTTATATCCCCTCGGCGGAAATTCCGACATTGAGCATCGAGGTGCGCGAGCACGACCCGCATCTGGCCCTCAACGGCGGCAATGACGGATATGACGCCTATCGCGCCCTGATCCCGCAGGCGAGCGAGCGCCTCGCCCCCGGCGGAGCGCTGATCGTCGAGGCCGGACAGGGCCAGGCTCAAAATATTGAAACCTTGATGAGGGGTGCTGCGTTATCGGTGGACAGACCACCCAAGGCCGACCTGGCAGGTATTCCACGGGCCGTTTCGGCCCGAAAAATGCCTCCATAAAAGCCGGATTGGCTTGCAAAAACCTCTTGGAATATCGCCTGGGAACGACTACGTTCCGTCCAACACATCGGTGCCGGCCCCGTACACCTACGGGCGAAAGCCGGGCTCTCGGGCGAGAGCTTTACTGATTTAAAGGTTCCAAGCCGCAGGTCCTGTTGAGCGCGATGGCCAGTGGAGCTGCGCTGCTCTCCGACCGCAACGTGAACGAAAGCCTGATATTGCGCTTGAAGACTTACGCAAGAAAGCTGGGCTTGTTTCGGCAGGCGAAATGAATGGGTTCGCTGGCAATGAATGCTGGCGGGTGGGGAACGCGTCTTTGTTGAACGCGACGGTCGACGAACATCGGCAGGGTTCGATCCGCCCTTGCGCGCGGTGCGCGCGAGCGATGTGAACCGCTGTCCCGGGTCACTCCAAGCAATCAGTAATGCGTGCAACCTTTAGGGCTGGAATTGAAGGCAGGACATGAGAAACGGTCAAAACAAGCAGCGGATGCGCAACCGCAACAACAATAACAACAACAACCGGCGCGGCCAGAACCCGATGACCCGGGTCTACGAGTCCAACGGACCCGATATCAAGATTCGCGGCACCGCTTCGCACATCGCTGAAAAGTATCTCCAGCTTGCGCGTGACGCGCGCTCCTCCGGCGACCCCGTTGCAGCCGAGAACTATTACCAGCACGCCGAGCATTATTTCCGCCTGATCGCGGCGGCCCAGGAGCAGTTCCGCCAGAACCAGCAGCCCCGCGGCGATGAGCCCGTCAGCACCAGCAGCGACGACGGCGACGACGACGGCGAGAATTTCTCGGCCTTCGGCCAGGAGCCGGGCTTCGTTCCGCAGCCCCCGCAGCAGCCCTTCATGCGCGACCGCGATGGCCAGCGCGATCACCACCAGCGTGATCATCAGCAACGCGACAACCAGCAGCCGCGCGAGCACCGCGAACGCGATCATCGTCCGCAGCCGCAATATCAGCCGCAGCCGCAACCCGCGAACCAGCCGCAACCCGTCATCGCCGATGCCGGCGGGGTCGACCGCCTGCCCTCCTTCATCACCGGCGCGCAGCCGCAAGTGAATGCCGGCGCGAATGGCGGCCAAGGCGGATTCGAGGGCGCTGGCGGCGGCGGAGAGCGCTATCCGCGGCGGCGGCGCCGGCCGCATGGTCCGCGCCACGAGCGCGAAGCCGCCCCAGCCGCCTCAAGCGACGATCTCGCTCCGGGCGAGTAAGTCTCTTCTGATCTGATTTTCCGACTGAATCGTCCCGGCCCTCGCCGGGACGATTTGTTTTTGACAACCATCGATGGCGACGTCGCACCTCTCCCGCAAGCAAGCGGGAGAAGGCGCGCACCGTCTTCGCGGCAACGCCAGTGCCTCAGCTGCGCGTCACCGTCGTCGAGGACGGCACCAGCACCGGCTTCGCGAGCGAGGGGATGAGCCGCGCGCGCTCTCGCTTGGCAGGGATCGCGCGGTAGACCTGCTTGGTCGCCTCCACAATATGGACACCGGCAAAGGGCAGCGACAGCGCCGCTCCGGCGCTCTCCCACATCTGCGCCGATTTCAGCACCCAGCCACCGGCATAGGGCGGCATGAACAGCGCCTCGCCCCAGGCGGTCGGCGTGAACCAGGTCTGGCGCAACAGCTCGGTGATCTGCGAGCGCGAATAGGGGCGGCCGTGACCGAAGGGTGTGCTGTCGGTGCGGGTCCATACCCCGCGCCGGTTCGGGATCACGGCGATCACGCGCCCGGACGGCGACAGCACGCGCCACACCTCGCGCAGCAGCGCGGCCGGATCGTCCGACATCTCCAGCGCGTGGACCAGGAGGATGCGATCGACAGCGGCGTCGGGAAGCGGCAGCGAGAATTCGTCGACCAGCGAGGCCAGCGCCGGCCGTCCCGTCGGCCATTTCAGGACGCCCTGGGCCGCCGGCATGAAGGCGATGCAGCGCTCGGCGTCCTCGCGGAACAATCCCAGATAGGGCGTCGGATAGCCGATGCCGAGCACGCGCTGGCCCGCGGCGCCGGGCCAGCGCTCCCTGATCCCGCGATTGATCATTTGCCGCGCGACGATCCCGAGGCGGCGGGAATAGAACTCGCGGAGGTCGACGACGTCGATGGTCATGACGGCAATGTAACATGCGTCAGGCCGCCGCCGCGCGCGGAATATTGCATTGCCTGCGCAACGTTAACGCCATATTTGTCTGGCGGGGCTGAGCGCGATGGAGATGACATGGCCGCCGAAATTCGTACTTTCGCCTGTTTAAACGACAATTTCGGTTATCTGATCCACGATGTGGAAACCAAGGCGACGGCGTCGATCGACGCGCCGGAGGCCGGCCCCATCCTCGCCGCCCTGGAGCGCGAGGGCTGGCAACTGACCGACATCCTGATCACCCATCATCATGGAGATCATGTCGGCGGCGTTGCCGAGCTCAAGCAGAAATGCAATTGCCGCGTCGTCGCGCCGCATGACAAGACGACTAAGATCGCGAACGTCGATTTGCGCGTCGCCAATGCCGACGTGGTCAAGATCGGCAAGTTGCTGGCGCGCGTCGTGGAGACGCCCGGCCACACGCTCGACCACATCTCCTATGTGTTCGACACGGAGAAGGCGGTGTTCGCCGCCGACACACTGTTCTCGATCGGCTGCGGGCGCGTCTTTGAGGGCACCTACCCGATGATGTGGGATTCGCTATTGAAGCTGCGCGCCCTGCCCGACGACTTCAAGCTCTATTGCGGCCACGAATACACCGCCTCCAACGTCAAGTTCGCGCTCACCATCGAGCCGGACAATGCGGCGCTGCAGGCGCGCGCCGCCGAAGTGACGAAGCTGCGGGCCGAGAACAAGCCGACCATTCCCACACTGCTTGGTGACGAGAAGCGCGCAAACGTGTTCCTGCGCGCCGATGAGCCGGCGGTCGCGGCCAGGCTGCACATGAAGGGCGCCGATCCCGCCGCGGTGTTCGGCGAACTGCGCGAGCGCAAGAATAAATCCTGAAGCACAAGTCCTGAAGAACAAATCCTGACGGGATCGATGCCGACTGCAGCCGAGATCATCGCGCGCCTCGAACTCCGCCCGCACCCCGAAGGTGGGCACTATCGCGAAACGTTTCGCGATCAAGCCACGGACGCCAACGGGCGTTCGCGCTCGACCCTGATCTACTTCCTGCTCGCACGCGGCGAGCGTTCGCACTGGCATCGCGTCGATGCGGTCGAGACCTGGCACTATTACGCAGGCAGCCCCTTGATGCTGCGCATCGCCCATGACGGCTGCTCGCAGCACGAGGTACGGCTGGGCACCGACCTCGTCGGCGGCGAGCGGCCGCAGGCCATCGTGCCGGCGCATGCCTGGCAGATGGCGGAGACGACGGGCGAGTGGACGTTGGTCGGCTGCACCGTCGCGCCTGCATTCGAATTCGCGAAGTTCGAACTCGCGCCAAAAGGCTGGGAGCCGTAGGGCAATCGTCATTCCGAGTTCGCGCTCCGCGCGCCCCGGAATGACAATCATCGCTTCCGCAGCACCATATCCTTCGCCGCGATCAGGCCGCCGCCGGCGATCAGGATCGCGGCGATGGCGATGCTGGCGCTGGCCTTGGCAAAGCCGGCGGCGATCAGGAAGCCGGTCGAGAGCAGCGGCGTCGCGTAGGAGGCGGCGCCGAGCACGCGGATGTCGCCGCGCTTCATGCCGATGTCCCAGGCGTAGAAGGCGGCGCCGACGGGGCCGATGCCGAGCGCGATCACCGAGAGCCATTGCAGCATGGTCTCCGGCCAGACCGTGGTTTCAAGCAGACCATGCATCAGCGCGGCCAGTGCGGCCGTGGCAAGGCAGAAGCCGGCGACGGCATCGGTCGGCACCGCCTTCAATCGACGCGACAGCACCGAATAGATTGCCCAGACGAAAGCGGCGATGAAGGCCGCGATCAGTCCCGGCACGGCGCCAGGCGCGAAGCCGGAAGTGTTGCCGGCAAACAGCAGCACGGTGCCGACGAGGCCGAGCACGGCGCCGATGATGTGATGCGGGGCCAGCCGCTCGCCGGGCAGGAATGACGAGAACAGCACGATCAGCAGCGGCCACAGGTAATTCAGAAGGCCGGCTTCGGCCGGCGGCGCGAAGCGCAGCGCGAGAAAATACAGCGCGTGATAGCCGAACAGGCCGCCGACGCCGACGACCCAGACGACGGGCGGTTGACGCAGGCTTTTCGCCGCCTCGCTCCGCCCGATCCAGGTGAGCAGCCCGACGACACCGCCGATCGCGAAGGTCATCGCAGCGAGCTGAAACGCCGGTATCTTTCCGGTCGCCACCGTCATCACCGACAGCAGCGACCACATCAGGATCGCGGTCAATCCGATCAGCGTGGCGGTACGGGGAGTCATCGGCGCAATGTTTCCGTCATGGCCGGGCTTGTCCCGGC
>NZ_AJQE01000248.1 GCF_000261685.1 Bradyrhizobium genomosp. I (2014)
GTGGCGACGGTTGTTGTAAGGCCGTGGATGCCCGGGACAAGCCCGGGCATGACGGAGTTACCGATATGATCGCATGTGATGCCGACGCATCACACCATGTACTGACCGCCGTTGACGGTCAGCGTCGAGCCGGTGATGAAGCCGGCCTCGTCGGCCGCGAGGAACAGGACAGCCCGCGCAATCTCCTCGGGCTCGCCGAGCCGGCTCGCCGGGATCTGCGGGATCACGTTCTTCTCCAGAACGTCCTTCGGCACCGCCTGCACCATTTCGGTGTTGATGTAGCCCGGGCAGATCGCATTGACGGTGATGCCGCCCTTGGCGTTCTCGAGCGCGAGCGCCTTGGTGAAGCCGATGTCGCCGGCTTTCGCCGCGGAATAGTTGACCTGGCCGAACTGCCCCTTCTGGCCGTTGATCGACGAGATCGAGATGATGCGGCCGAACTTGCGCGCGCGCATGCCCTCGATGACCTGGCGCGTCATGTTGAACAGCGAGCCGAGATTGGTATTGATGACGGCGGTCCACTGCTCGAGCGTCATCTTGTGGAAGGCGGTGTCGCGGGTGATGCCGGCATTGTTGACGAGCACCTCGATCGGCCCGAGATCGGCTTCGACTTGCTTCACGCCGGCCGCGCAGGCGTCGAAACTGCTGACGTCCCATTTGTAGACGGCGATGCCGGTCTCGGCCTTGAACTTCTCCGCCGCCGCATCGTTGCCTGCATAGTTCGCCGCGACCTTGTAGCCGGCCGCCTTCAGCGCCTTGCTGATCGCCGCGCCGATGCCCCGCGTACCACCCGTCACCAGTGCAACACGTGCCATATCGTATTCCTTCCCTTGGACTCTTCGGACGCTTGAGAGTGACTGTTTTTAGCTGCGGATTATGCGGGACGTTTGACGGACATCAAGAACAAAACGCCCGGCGTGAGCCGGGCGTTTCTCTTTAGTCGAGGCTTGCGTGGTTGCGAAGAATATTTGATTTGCAACCGCCGCCTTTTTAGCCGCGTGCAACGCAGCGCTGACGTGTGCGGCGCACGCGTCAGCTGCGTGTAAGGTCGTCGTCAGTCGCGCGCCAAACACATGGCGATGCCCATGCCGCCGCCGATGCACAGCGTGGCCAGGCCCTTCTTCGAATCGCGCTTCTGCATTTCGTGCAGCAGCGTCACCAGTACGCGCGCGCCGGACGCGCCGATCGGATGACCGATCGCGATCGCGCCGCCGTTGACGTTGACCTTGGAGGTGTCCCAGCCGAGATCCTTGTTGACGGCGCAGGCCTGCGCCGCGAAGGCTTCGTTGGCCTCGATCAGGTCGAGATCACCGACGCTCCAGCCGGCCTTCTTCAGCGCGGCGCGCGAGGCCGGGATCGGGCCCGAGCCCATGATCTTCGGATCGACGCCGGCCTGAGCCCACGACACGATCCGCGCGAGCGGCTTCTTGCCTTCCTTGGCCGCCTGCTTGGCGGTCATCAGCACCACGGCGGCAGCGCCGTCGTTGATGCCGGAGGCCGAGCCCGCGGTTACCGTGCCGTCCTTCTCGAAGGCGGGCTTCAGCTTGGCCATCCCGTCGAGCGTTGCACCATGACGCGGATATTCGTCGGCGCTGACGACGACGTCGCCCTTGCGGGTCTTGATGGTGACGGGGACGATCTCGTCGTTGAACTTGCCGGCCTTCTGTGCGGCCTCCGCCTTCTGCTGCGAGGCGACGGCGAACTCATCCTGCTGAGCGCGGGTGATCTGCCACTGCCGCGCGACGTTCTCGGCGGTGTTGCCCATGTGGTAGCCGTTGAAGGCATCCCACAGGCCGTCCTTGATCATGGTGTCGACCAGCTCGAGACCGCCCATCTTGACGCCGCCGCGCAGGTGCTGGGCGTGCGGGGCCATGCTCATGGACTCCTGTCCGCCGGCAACCACGATCTCGGAATCACCGTTGAGCAGCGCCTGGTAGCCGAGCGCGACCGTGCGCAGGCCCGAGCCGCAGAGCTGGTTCACGCCCCAGGCCGGGCTCTCCACCGGGATGCCGGCGGCAATCGAAGCCTGGCGGGCCGGGTTCTGGCCCTGGGCCGCGGTCAGGATCTGACCCATGATGACCTCGGAAACCCGGCCGGGCTCGATGCCGCCGCGCTCCAGCGCGGCCTTGATGGCGATGGCGCCGAGATCGTGGGCGGGAAGGGTCGCGAACGCTCCGTTGAAGCTTCCGACCGGGGTGCGGGCGGCGCTGACGATGACGACATCGTCTGACATGGGCATCTCCTGGGTTTGAAAGGGGGCAGACGGGGCTGGGGAAACGGCTCGCCAGTCTCGAATGGCATCCTGTTAACGTCGTTGAGGCATGTCAATCGGACGCTCTCCGAATTCATGCCGCAGCGCATTCAAAATAGCGTTCTTGGCGCTTTCGCAAGCAAGATTTTGCTCTGCAATTAACCGTGCCGCACAAAACGGTAGCGTGAGCCCTTTGAAAATGCTTATTTTGTTGCGTTGCGTACTCTTCCCGCCCTGCGGCATTGCCCGGCAGGTTCCCGTTCTCCCGCGTTAGCAAGTGAGAGCCCATGGCGAAATCAGACCAACCCACCACCATCAAGAAATACGCGAACCGCCGGCTCTATAACACCGGAACGAGCACCTACGTGACGCTGGAAGACCTCGCCGCCATGGTCAAGGACGGCGAAGATTTCCTGGTCTATGATGCCAAGACCGGCGACGACATCACCCGCTCCGTGCTCGCCCAGATCATCTTCGAGCAGGAGAACAAGGCCGGCCAGAACCTGCTGCCGACCACCTTCCTCCGCCAGTTGATCCGCTTCTATGGCGACAGCATGCAGATGGTGGTGCCGAAATATCTGGAGCAGTCGATCGCGACCCTGACCCAGGAGCAAGAGAAGTTCCGCAAGCAGATCGCCAATACGCTGTCCGGCACTCCTTTTGCTCCGCTGGAGGAGCAAGTCCGCCGCAACATGGAGCTGTTCCAGCAGACCTTCTCGATGTTCAAGCCGTTCGCGGCGCCTCGTCCGGCCGCCACGCCCGAGCCCGATGCGAATACCGAGGCACCGAAGGACGGCAATATCGACGATCTGCGCCAGCAGATGAAGGAAATGCAGGAACGCCTCGAGCGGATGTCGAAGAAGGACGAATAGCCTTTCATTCGCGCCGTCCCATGTGCGGAAGGGCGAGCCATGTCTGACCGAAGCGCCCATTGGGACCATGTCTACGCCACCAAGGGTGAGGCCGAGGTCAGCTGGTATCAGGACAGCCCGGCGATCTCGCTCGAGATGATTCGCGCTGCCAGCCCCAATCATGACGCAGCCATCATCGATATCGGCGGCGGAGCATCACGGCTGGTCGATGCGCTGTTGCAGGACGGATATCGCGACGTCAGCGTGCTGGATCTTTCGGTGAATGCGCTTGAGGTGGCGAAGAAGCGAATCGGGGCAGGCGCTTCGATGGTCGACTGGATCGTTGCCGACGCCACGAGCTGGCGGCCGGCGAAAAGCTATGATGTCTGGCACGACCGCGCGGCGTTTCACTTCCTGACCGACCCGCGCGACAGGGCGGCTTACGTCGAGCGGCTGCGGTCGGCGGTTGCATCTGGCGGACAGGTCATCATCGGTACGTTCGCGCCCGATGGTCCGGAGAAATGCAGCGGCCTGCCGGTGCAGCGACATGACAGCGCGAGCCTCGCAGCGGAGCTCGGGCCGGAGTTCGAGCTGATGGAGACTCGCCGCGAGACGCATCACACGCCGTGGAATTCGACGCAGGCGTTTCAGTTCAGCCGGTTCCGGAGACAGAAGTAACTCTCGTCATGGCCGGGCTTGTCCCGGCCAACCACGTGCAACGACATGCGAGGAAGAACGTGGATGCCCGGGACAAGCCCGGGCATGACGGTGGATAGTCCCGATCACGCCGCCAGCTTCACCGCATGCGCGAAGTCCCAATAGAGTTTGCGCGCCCTCGTGTAGAACGGGCCCGGCTTCAGCTCGCGCTCGTCGATACGGACCACCGGCGCGACCTTGGCGAAATTACCGGATGAAAAGATCTCGTCGGCGGCCAGGAAATCGGCATAGCGCAGCGTCTTCTCGACCACGGTGACACCGTCGCCGCGAAGCAGGCCGATGACGCGCTGGCGCGTGATGCCGTTCAGGAAAGTGCCGTTCGGCACCGGCGTGTAGACCACGCCGTCCTTGGCCATGAACACGTTGGAATTGCCGAACTCGGCGACGTTGCCCAGCATGTCGAGCATCAGCGTGTTCTGGAAGCCGCGCGCGGCGGCCTCCGCGAGCGCGCGCGAATTGTTCGGATAGAGGCAGGCCGCCTTGGCATCGACCGGCGCGCATTCGGCCGTGGGCCTGCGGAACGGCGACAGGGTGATGGCGTTGCCGACGGGCTTTGGCATCGGCGCCTCGTAGATGCACAGGCACCAATTGGTGGTCTCCGGATCGAACAGCACGCCGCCGCCCGAGCCGTTCTGCGCCCAATACATCGGACGGACATAGAGCTCGGCATTGGCCGCGAAGCGTGCAATGCCTTCGGTTGCCAGCCCGAGCCAGGTGCCGGTATCGACCACCGGCTTCAGGCCAAAATTGATCGCGGATTGATTGGCGCGCGCGACGTGACGGTCGAGATCGGGCGCGACGCCTTCGAACGCGCGTGCACCGTCGAACACCACCGAGCCGAGCCAGGCCGCATGCGTGCGAGGGCCCATGATCGGCACATTGCCGTCGTGCCATTTGCCCTCGAAGAAGGTCCAGCTCGGCGAATATGCGATGGGTTTCTTGATCTCGGCCATGACCGGCTTCCCCTTGGAAATGTCCGGGCACTATTCTCTCAATTTCTAAAGGATTTGCTGCGGGGATTGGGTAAGTTACCCTCTCCCCTCGTGGGAGAGATATCCATGCCGCTCGATCCGCTCGCAAAGCGTTTGTTGACCATGATGGCTGCGGCCGCGCCGCAGGCGCGGAGCCGGCCGAGCGTGGAGGCGCGGCGGCAATCGCTGGCAAAGCTGATGCAGTTCGCGCGTGCCGAGGCGCCGGATGTGACGACATCCGACGGCGTGCTGCCCGGCCGCGCCGGCGAACTGCCCTATCGCCTCTACACGCCGGCAAGCGCCGAAGAGCTCGCACCGGGATTCGTGTTCTTTCACGGCGGCGGCCTCGTCGCCGGCAGCATTGCCACCCACGATCGCATTGCGGCGGCGCTGGCGCATGTCACCGGCTGCCGCCTCGTCTCGGTCGACTATCGGCTCGCGCCGGAGCACAGGTTCCCCGCCGCCGTCAACGACGCGATCGCCGCCACCGAATGGGTGGCGCGCGAGGCGGCATCGCTCGGCATCGACGCCGACCGTCTGGTGATCGGCGGCGATTCCGCCGGCGCCACGCTCGCTGCGATCGTATGCCAGGAGGCGGCGCAGACCGCAGGCCTCTCCATCGCCGCGCAATGCCTGATTTGCCCGGTGCTGGATTTCGAGCAGACTTCGCCCTCGCGCGAGGCCTTTGCCGAGGGCCACCTGATCGATCGCGTCACGATCGAAGCCGATCTATCCGACTATCTGCCCGAAGGCATCGACACCGCAGATCCCCGCGTCTCTCCCTTGCGCGCGACACGGCTGGCGGGCCTGCCGACCGCGATCATCCACACCGCCGAGTACGACCCGATGCGCGACGAAGGCAATGCCTATGCCCGCAAGCTGCTCGCCGCGGGCGTCGCCGTCGAGCATGTCTGCCACGACGGCATGGTCCACAATTTCCACGCCATGGGCGCAATCCTGCCGCAGGCCCAACTCGTGCTGTCGCAGATCGGAGAACAGGTGCGGAGGGCGGTGAAGAAGTCAGTGTGAGCATCACACGCGCGCGTCGAGAACGGCCCTCGCTGCCACGAGATATTCGGGCCAATGCGCATGCGCATAACGCTCCGCCTGCCGTGCGCAGGTGATGTCGGGCGCATGCGCGGCGGCGATCATGCGCGCGAAGCGCTCTTCGGCAACCGTCACGTCATCGACCATGGGCGCCGGTGCGGCCGCCACCGCGGTCGGAGCGACGGCGAGCCCCGCCATTCCGGCGAGGAGGATACGGCGTGACGTGTTCATGGCTGTCGTCCTCCATTGTCCGGCCTGCACTCTGGCCGGCGAGAGTGTCGGTGCACTCACGGCAGGGTAGCCGCGCGCATCGATGCAGTCCACCGTTTGCGGATAACGCTTGACCACGGGAACGATCACGTTCCATCTAGCAAGCGATTCCGCCATCAGGCGTCCCTCACGTCGGATTGTCACGTGTCAAGTCGCAGCCCATCGCATCGTCCGGCTTTGCGCGCTGTCGCGATGGGGCTGGCCTGCCTGACGATCTCGGCGAGCGGCACCTTCGCCACCGAGGCGGAGGAGGACGCACCGGCAAAGCCGACTGTTCCGAACGTCTACCTCGACCTCCGCACCAGCTACGCGACGATCCCCGCAGGCACGCTCGGGCTCGGCTTCGGCACCACCTCGCTGTCGGCCGCCTTCGAAGCGCTGGCCGCACGGCGCGGCACGACACTGCCGAACGGCTTGCCAACGGCGAAGTCGATCGCCGTCGACCTGCCGTTGACCGTCGACGTCACTGATCGCGTCTCGCTCTATGGCGGCGTGTCCGGATCGACGACGGATATCGGCGGCGGCTGGTCGTCCTTCGACATCACCAGCTGGAACATCGGCGTGCAGGCCGACCTCTACCAGCAGAATGGCGGCAGGATCCCGACGATCACGCTGCAATCGACGCTGACGCAGTCGGTGCCGAACGAGACGGGCATGACGAATTCGTTCAACAACATCCTGGAATTCGACTACGCGCTGGACGAAGACGAGACCCGGGGCTGGCTGGCCGGCGTGCAATACACTCACACCACCATTGCGAGCCCGTTCGCCAGCATCCGGCCGAACACGATTCTATATGCGGGCGGCTATTACCAATGGCCGAGCAACTGGAAGTTCACCGGACGCCTCGGCATGCAGTCCTTCAGTGGCGCACAGCTCGCGGGACGGACGATTGCGGAATCCTTCCCCCAGCCGATCCTGCGGCTCGACCTCGACCGCATGGACGACAACGACAACCGCCTGTTCGGCATCACCGCGCTGATCGCGTGGACGCCGAAGCCGTCCTATCAGGTGACGCTGCGCACGCCGCTCTACGCGGTGCGCAATTGAGCATGATCGCGGAAAAGGATCATGCTCCGACGAAGCAAAGCCGCGGCTAGTCCGGCACCGGCACGTCGAACGTGTTGAGCGTGACCGAGACCATGCAGTAGACGCCGACGAGATAGGACAGTTCGGCCGCGCCGTGCTCGCCGAATTCCTTCACGGCCGCGCGATAGGTCAGCTCGGGCAGTACGCCACCGCTGACCAGTGCCGAGGCCATATCATAGGCGACCGCCTCCTGCCTGGTGAGATCGGCCGGCCGCTGACCGGCCACGATGGTCGCGAGCTTCTCGTCGGAGAGGCCGCGCTGCTCGGCCACCAGCACATGGGCGTAGAGCTCGTAGCCGGAGCGGAAGTGCGAGCCGGTGACGAGGATCGCGACCTCGCGCACCGGCGCGGGCAGCAGCGGGTTCGACGCGACCGCCTTGACCAGCTCCCACACCGGCTTGCCGAAGCGCGGCTCGCGGATCCAGGGATTCCAGGGCCCGAGCAGCGCGCCGTCGTCGCGCATGTTCACAAAACCCTTGAAGTGGTCCTTGATGCCGGCTCGCATGTCGTCGTAGAGCGGCTTCTGTTCAGCACTCAGGTCTTTCGGATCGAGAATGGGGAGGCGCACGGTGGGATCTCCTCGTTGAGAAGACCCAACCGTCACCTGCATGCGCGCGAAGGGCAAGTGAAGTTGCCGTGACGACCGTGCCATTTTGCAAATCGCAGGAAGACGCCGGCTATGACGCGGCGGGGCTTCGCACGCTCCGTGGATTGGAGACGTCATCGACATCGAGCCGCAGCGGCTTGCCTGTGGCGAGGAACGACGACAAGGCCGCCTCGTACGGCGCCGGATCGAGGCCGCGCGCTGCCAGCCATGCGGGAATGTCTGCAACGCATGAATCTTTCATGATCCGCATCGCGCATCAATAGGCCCCGCTCAAAACTCCAGCGGCGCGTTATCGACCACTTCCTTCATCACGAAGAAGGTGCGGGTCTGGCGTACGCCGGGCAGCGCGATGAGCTGCTCGCCGTGGATGCGGTTGAAATCCTCCATGTCCCCGACGCGGATCTTCAGGAAGTAGTCGAAATCGCCGGCGACGAGGTGGCAGTCGAGCACGAATTTCAGCTTGGTGATCGCCTGCTCGAAGGTGGCAAAGCTCTCCGGCGTCGAGCGGTCGAGCACGACGCCGACCATCACCAGGGTGCCTTTTGCCACCTTCTTCGGCGCGACCATGGCGCGCACGGCGGCAATGAAGCCGTCCTCGAACAAACGCTGGGTCCGGCGATGGCAGGTGGCGGGGCTGATCGCGACTGATACGGCCAGCTCGGCATTGCTGAGCCGCCCGTTATTCTGAAGCAATCTCAATATCTTAAGATCGATACGGTCGAGCCGGGACGCCACGGAAGATTCTTTCACTAATAGCCGATAACTTGGAGTAAATCTGGTGCCTTTACGCCGTTGGTGCAAGTTCCCTTCATTGGCAGAGTAATATTCGAGAGCACATTTTCCCGAGGCGATGCTAGCTCCGTTCCCAGACGCCACCGCCAATCGGGATGACCAATGATGTTGGAAAAATTCGCACGCTACCCGCTGACCTTCGGCCCCACACCGATCGAGAAGCTGGAGCGACTGTCAAAACATCTCGGCGGTCAGGTCGAGGTCTATGCCAAGCGCGAGGACTGCAATTCCGGCCTCGCCTATGGCGGCAACAAGCTGCGCAAGCTCGAATACATCATCCCCGACGCGATCGCCTCGAACGCCGACACGCTGGTCTCGATCGGCGGCGTGCAGTCGAACCACACCCGCATGATCGCCGCGGTCGCCGCCAAGATCGGCATGAAGTGCCGCCTCGTGCAGGAAGCCTGGGTGCCGCACGAGGACGCGGTCTATGACCGCGTCGGCAACATCATGCTCTCGCGCATCATGGGCGCCGACGTGCGCCTGGTCGACGACGGCTTCGACATCGGCATCCGCAAGAGCTGGGAGCAGGCGATCGAGGAGGTGAAGGCGGCGGGCGGCAAGCCCTACGCGATTCCCGCCGGCGCCTCCGTGCACAAGTTCGGCGGCCTCGGCTATGTCGGCTTCGCCGAGGAAGTGCGCAAGCAGGAGCAAGAGCTCGGCTTCAAGTTCGACTACATCGTGGTCTGCACCGTCACCGGCTCCACCCATGCCGGCATGCTGGTTGGTTTCGCCGCGGACGGCCGCGCGCGAAAAGTGATCGGCATCGATGCCTCGTTCACGCCTGATCAGACCAAGGCGCAGGTGCTCGATATCGCCCAGAACACCGCTGAGCTCGTCGAGCTCGGCAAGGAGCTCATCATCGATGACGTCGTCCTGATCGAGGACTACGCCTATCCCGCCTATGGCGTGCCGTCGGAGGAGACCAAGGAGGCGATCCGCCTCACCGCGCGTCTCGAAGGCATGATCACCGACCCGGTCTACGAGGGCAAGTCGATGCAGGGCCTGATCGACCTTGCGAAGAAGGGCTATTTCGAGAAGGGCGCGAAGATCCTCTACGCCCATCTCGGCGGCGCGCCCGCACTGAACGGATATGCGTATGCGTTCAGGAATGGGTGAGTGAGGGCAAAGCCCTCCCCTTGTACACAAATGTCGTCCCGGACAAGCGCAGCGAAGCGGAGCGCTGATCCGGGACCCATACGCCGCAGCAATGGTTTTGCGAAGGCTCGTAGTTGCCAGCCTGTCGTCACCACACCGGCCTGTGGTTATGGATCCCGGATCTGCGCTTCGCTTGTCCGGGATGACGGCGGAGTTTTTGGTTTGCTACCGCGTCCTGATGATCTGCAGCAGCTCCTCGCCGTAATGCTCGAGCTTCTTGTCGCCGATTCCCGGGACGTTGCGGAGCTCGTCCAGCGTGGTCGGCCAGGCCCGGACGATGCCGTCGATCGTTGCGTCGTGCAGCACCACGTAGGCCGGGACGCCACGTTCGCGCGCGACGTCCGAACGCCAGGCGCGCAGGCGCGCGCGCAGCTCGGGATCGACATCGCCTTGCGGCGCGCTGGCCGCTGGCGCGAGATCGCCGCGGCGGGATTTGGTGCGGCTCGAACGGAGGCGGGTGCCCGGCGCCTCCTCGCGCAACCACACGTCCGTTTCGCCGCGCAGCACGCCGCGCGAGGACTCCGTCAGCTTGAGTGCCCCGAACGCTTCACTGTCGCTGCGCAAATGTCCCATCGCCACCAATTGCCGCAGCACCGTGCGCCACTGCTTTTCGTTGAGCTCGCGCCCGATCCCGAACACCGACAGCTTGTCGTGGCCGAACTGCGTCACTTTCTCGGTCAGGCGCCCCACCAGCACGTCGATCAAATGCATCGCACCAAAGCGCTGGCCGGTCCGGTAGACGCAGGATAGCAGCTTCTGCGCCAGCACCTTGCCGTCGCGCATCTTGGGCGGCGTCAGGCAATTGTCGCAATTGCCGCAGCTCTCGCTCATCACGATCTCGCCGAAATAGGCGAGCAGCCGCCGGCGCCGGCAATGCGGCGTTTCGGCAAGGCCGACCAGCGCATCGAGCTTGCCGATCGAGACCCGCTTGAACTCGTCGGAAGCGCTGGACTCGTCGATCATGCGGCGCTGCTGCACGATGTCCGAGAGCCCATAGGCCATCCAGGCCGTCGACGGCTTGCCGTCACGGCCGGCACGCCCCGTCTCCTGATAGTAGGCCTCGATGCTCTTGGGCAGGTCGAGATGGGCGACGAAGCGCACATCGGGCTTGTCGATGCCCATGCCGAACGCGACGGTCGCGACGATGACGATGCCGTCCTCGTTGAGAAAGCGGTCCTGGTTGCGCGAGCGCAACGCCCCGTCGAGCCCGGCGTGGTAGGGCAGCGCCGCAATACCGGCCTCTTGAAGCGCCGCAGCGACCTCCTCGACGCGGTTGCGCGACAGGCAATAGACCACACCGGCATCGCCCATGTGACGCTCGCGGATCAACTCCTTCAGCTGCGACACCGCGCTGCGCTTGTCGACGATCTCGTAGCGGATGTTGGGCCGGTCGAAGCTCGAGACGAATTGCGGCGCGCCCGTCAGTTGAAGCCGCTCGACGATCTCCTTGCGCGTCAACTCGTCTGCGGTCGCGGTCAGCGCGATGCGCGGAACGTCGGGAAACCGCTTGGCTATGATGGAGAGGCCGACATATTCGGGACGGAAGTCATGGCCCCATTGCGAGACGCAATGCGCCTCGTCGATCGCAAACAGCGCCACCTTCGCCTGCGCCAGCAGCGACAGGCAGCGCGGCGTGACCAGGCGTTCCGGCGCGACATAGAGCAGGTCGAGATCGCCCGCGAGCAGGCGCCGCTCGACGTCGGACGCCTCCTGCGGCGTCAGCGACGAGTTCAGCGCGGCTGCATTGACGCCCGCTTCGATCAGGCCGGCGACCTGGTCGCGCATCAAGGCGATCAGCGGCGACACCACGATGCCGCAGCCTTCGCGCAGCAGCGAGGGGAGTTGATAGCAGAGCGACTTGCCGCCGCCGGTCGGCATCAGCACCAGGCAATTGCCGCCGTCGGTGACATGGCGGATGATCTCGCCCTGCGCGCCGCGGAAGCCCGGCAGACCGAACACCGAATGCAGCACCGACAGCGCATCGCGGCCATTGGCCGGCGCGGGCGGCGGAGCGGTGGAGGGAACGGACATGGAAGGAACGGACATGGGCGGAACAGATCAAGCCGTGCGATTCGTCACAAGGCCAGTCGCATGACCGCGCGGGCGTGGCAAGGCCATTTGGGTGGGCGCGGCGCGGTTGTTCCCTCTCCCACAGAGGGAGAAGGAAAGAAGAAGCTACACCCCGATTCGCCGCAGCGCCTCTGCGACCGTCACGATCGGCATGTTGCGCTTGCCGGCCGCTTCCAGCGCATGACGCATCAGGTGCGGCGTGCAGCCAAAGGGGCTTGGCGTATTCGCGACGTCGTGGCCGTAGAAGATCAGCCAGCCGCCGCTTGCGATCGCCTCGTCGAAATAGCGATCGACGCCGGCCGGATCGATCTCGCAATCGATCAAGGGCGAGGCGCGCAGGAACTGGAGATCGATGACATCGCGATTGACGCCGGGAAGGATGCCGCGCGCCGACCGGAAGGCCTTTGCGAGTTGCGGCTTGCGCCAGAACGAGGCAATTCCATAGGGATAGGCGAAGTTCTCCAGCCTGATCGAGGAATCGATATCGCGAAAAAAGGTGCGGTTTCGCTCGATCTCGCGAGCCATCGCGGCCTCGTCGAGATTGACCGAGTTCTGGTGCGAGAAGGTGTGGCAGGCAATCTCGTGACCAGTCCGGTGCAGCCGCACGATCGCGTCGTTGGACAAGGCCTGCCAATGATCCGACGGACGATCGATCAGGCTGCCGGCAAGATAGAACGTCCCCCGGCCGCCATGCTCCTCCAGAAGCTCGGCGCCCTCGCCTGCGGCGCTATCGGGGGCATCGTCGAAGGTGAAGCTCACCATCGGCGCATGCGCGGGCAGCCGGTGCCGCGCGGCGCGGAAATGCCGGGCCAGCCGATTGCTCACGCGTCCCTGGAATGCCGACCACACGCTGCGTTTCCCGTGATTCCCATTCCTCTACTGAAACATTCGTGCGCAGGTTGAGGCAAGCCTGGCGCATGGGTAATCCTAACGCGGAGCCAAGACCCCTTCCGCCAGCTCCGCCATCGACGCGTCGGCGCCCTCGCCAAGATGGCGCAACCAATTGCGGAATAGCACGGCCGCCGCGTTGCCGGCGCCGATGTCGGCGCGCAGATTCAACCGAGGCAGTTCGTTGGTGAGCGCGGGATGGCGCTGGTGTGTCGCCTTCTTCTCGAAGCGAGCCAGTTTCTCTTCCGTCGCTGGGTCAAAATAGCTCACCGGCAGGCGCGGATAGTTCTCGCGCTGCCGCGTGAGATAGCGGCCGATGTCGCGCAGATATTCTCGCTGGAGCGACAGCGCGTCATATTCCGGGTGACCCTGGAAGAACACGAAGCGGCTGGCATATTGGCGGACGAAGACGTCGACGCCGGCTTGGGCCGAGCGTGTCAGCACCTGATAACCGGCCTGCACAAGGTCGCTCTCGGCGATCTCGTTCAGGCGCGAATGCGAAACCTTGAGCGGCGCAGGCGCCGCGTGGGTCAACGAATCGCTCGTTACGACCTCGCAGTCGAAAACGCCGTGACATTTGGCCGGCAGTCGCCGCCGTTCAATGCCGTCGAGGTGCAGCACCGCGGCATGCGCGGCGAGACACGACCAGATCGTCGAGCGCGTGCTGGTCTTGGCCCAGTCGATGAGGTTCGTGAGGTCCCGCCAGTATGGCTCCTGGTCGAGCTCGGGCGCGATCGGCTCTGCGCCTGTCACGATCAGCCCATCGAACTTGCCGCGCGCGAGATCGGAAAGGTCGGAATACTCGCTCTCGACATGCCACTTCGCTTCGGGCGACCGCTTCACGCTGGGAAGCGAGAAGCAGTGGAAGCGGATGCGGCGCGGGCCCGCGGCGGCCTGGAGCAGCTTCATGAACTGCCGCTCGGTCGCCTTCAGCGCCGGATCCGGCATGTTGTTGATCAGCCCGATGGTGAGTTCGGCATCGCGCGCGAGATCGCGCGCGGCCGGCACCAGCGCCGGGCCCGAGATGACTTGATCCCTGTCGATCAAGATCGTCATGGGCGGCGCCGCCTACTCCGCGGCCTCGAGGCGCGCCGACGGGCAGGCCTTCTCCAGCGCCTGGTCGATGTCCTCGACGATGTCCGAGACATGCTCGATACCGATCGACAAACGGATGGTCTCCGGCAGCACGCCGGCAACGCGCTGCTGCTCCGCCGACATCTGCCGGTGGGTGGTCGAAGCCGGATGGCAGGCCAGCGACTTGGCATCGCCGATATTGACCAGGCGCGTGATCAGCTTCAGCGTATCGTAGAAGGTCTTGCCGGCCTCCATGCCACCCTTGATGCCGAAGGTGAACAGCGAGGAGGCGTTGCCATTCAGGTACTTCTGCACCAGCGGATAATAGGGGCTGTCCGGAAACCCGGTGTAATTGACCCAGGCGACGCGTGGATCTCCGCGCAAGAATTCGGCAACCTTGCGCGCATTCTCGACATGGCGCTCCATGCGCAGCGCGACGGTCTCGATGCCCTGGAGCAGCAGGAAGGCGTTGAACGGCGACAGCACCGAGCCCATCGTGCGCTGATAGACGCTGCGCGCCCGCTCGATATAGGCGGTGCGGCCGAACCGCTCGGCATAGACGAGGCCGTGATAGGACACATCCGGCTTGTTGTAGGCCGGGAAGCGCTCGGCGTGCTTGTCCCAGGGGAAGTTTCCGGAATCGACAATGGCGCCGCCGAGCGTGGTGCCGTGACCGCCCAGAAACTTGGTCAGCGAGTGCACGGCGATATCGGCGCCGTAGTCGAACGGCTTGAGCAGGATCGGAGTTGCGACGGTGTTGTCGACGATCAGCGGCACGCCATGCGCATGCGCGATTCGAGCCAGGGCTTCGATGTCGCAGACATTGCCGGCGGGATTGCCGATGGTCTCGGCGAACACGGCACGGGTGTTCTCGTCGATCAGCTTCTCGATCGCCTCCGGCTTGTCGCTCTCGGCGAAGCGGCCGGTGATGCCCTGCCTCGGCAGGATGTGCGAGAGCAGCGTATGCGTCGTGCCGTAGAGCTGCGGCACGGAAACGATGTTGCCGCCGTGATCGGCGACGTTGACGAAGGCGAAATGCAGCGCGGCCTGCCCGGTCGCGACAGCGAGCGCGCCGACGCCGCCCTCGAGCTGGGCGATACGCTTCTCCAGCACCGCGCTGGTCGGATTGGCGATGCGGCTGTAGCGAAAGCCTTCGGCCTCGAGATTGAACAGGGCGGCTCCATGATCGGCACTGTCGAAGGCGTAGGCCGCGGTCTGGTAGATCGGCACGGCCACCGCATGCGTGGTCGGTTCGGGCTCGTAGCCGGCGTGAATAGCGATCGTCTCGTTGCGCATCGTGCCACCTCCGCGTGGGCGGGCCGCACTTATTGGCCTGTATGAGGCATGTGCGTTGTCCGCCGTCCTCTGTTAGAGGCGGGTGGTAAAGCGGACAATAATTCGCCTAGAGATCGAGGAAGTAACCCTAACGCTTGCTGGCGAATTGGCTGAAATCCCGGTTAAATTCGATTAACCGATCGCACCGTGTCTTGCTCGGCGTCATCCATCTCGCCGCTGCGCGGCGAGCCCCCTCGCCCGCGCGGGGAAAGGGGTGCGTCGTCAACGCGGCGGTGCTTGCCTGGGCTCAAGCCATGCTCTGCCAGAGGCGGTGGGAGAGCACGCCGACGCGCTTCTCGATCGCGGCTGCGGCATCGAGTGCGAGATCCTCGCGATAGCGCCCGGCAATCAGTTGCACGCCGATCGGCTTGCCGTCGTGGAGCGCCACCGGCACCACAGCGCCGGGCAGCCCCAGCACGTTGATGGCGGAGATGAAGCGGATCTCGCCCCAGAAGATCTCGCGCACCCGCTCGGGACTGACGGTGTCGTCACGCGGGCCGGGCGTCGGCTTCACCGTGGTCGGCGCCAGCACGACCGGATAGTCCTCGAAGAACAATTGCCAGGCGCGGATGTGGCCGTTGCGCGCGGCCGTCGCCTGCATCCAGGCCTTGAGATCGAGCACATTGGCCTTGGCCTTCATGCCGCCCCAGGCCTTGTGGAAATCCTCGGACGTGACCTTCAGCATGCCGGCCTCCTGCATCACCACGGTCTCGTTGGTGATGATGTCGCACCAGGTCTGCCAGACCCCGTCGATGTCTGGCACTTCGACCTCGCTGACACGATAGCCGGAACGCTCGAGATGATCGGCGGCCTGGCGCAGCGCCGCGGAGACGGACGGATCGACGTCCATGTCCTCGGGAATCTTCGCCAGCGCGACCTTGATCGGCCCCTTCGGCTTGGGTCCGACCAGCGGTGCCGGCACCCACCAGGGGTCGCGCGGATCGCGCTGGCTCATCGCCTCCAGCGCGAGGCGAACGTCGGCGACATGGCGCGCGAGCGGCCCCTGCGCCGACATCAGATGCGCCAGCATCGGCCGCTCCGCCGTTGCGCTCCCGTTGAACGCGGGGATGCGGCCCTGCGTCGGCTTGATGGTGGCAACGCCGTTGCAGTGCGCCGGCCAGCGCAGCGAGCCGCCGATGTCGTTGCCATGGGCGATGGTGCCGATGCCGGCGGCGACCGCCGAACCCGCCCCGCCCGACGAGCCGCCGCAGGTGATATCGGGATCCCAGGGGTTCAGCGTCAGCCCGTGCAGGGGATTGTCGGTGAAGCCGCGGAAGGAGAACTCCGGCGTATTGGTCAGCCCAATGACGATCGCGCCGGCCTTCTTGAGGTTGCGGACAACAGGCGCATCGGAGGGGGCGACAAGGCCCTTGTTGGCGGGCACGCCGTTGAAGTTCGGCCGGCCCTCGTAGTCGACGTTTTCCTTGATCGTGATCGGCACGCCGTGCAGGAGGCCGAGCTCGCCACCCTTGGCGCGCAGCTTGTCGGCCGCATGGGCTGCAGCAAGCGCTTCTTCCGAGAGGTCGACGACGACGGCGTTCAGCCGCGGATTGACGGTGCGCATCCGTTCGAGATGCGCTTCGACCGCCTCGACCGCGGAGATGGCGCCGGAGCGGATCGCAGCCGCGGTCTCGACCGCCGACCATTGCCAGGCCGGCCCCTTCGGACGCCGTGGTACGGAGGACTTCCCTCGTGTCGCCTTCCTGACCGGCTTCGCGACCACGCTCTTGCGGCCGGAGCTTGCCTTCTTCGGAGTCTTCGCCGCTTTCTTCAACACACTTTTCTTCCTGGTCGCCGTCTTCTTCGCCACGCCGGCATCTCCTTCAATTGCGCGGCGGAGGTTACGGACGACATGCGGCCCTGTACAGGTGCGTTTCTGCATGGCGCGCTGGCGTGAGGACCGATGCGACCAATCGTCAGCGGGCCCCACGCCTTCGCTCTACTCCGCCGGACACGCCGCGACGGCGGCCGGCCCACGGTCGAGCCGGAGGCTCCACAGCGCCAGCACGAGACCAATGGCCGTGATCCCGGCTGCGATCAGAGGCAGCGCGGAGAGACCGAGGCCGCGGTCGATGGTGACGCCGCCGGCCCAGGCGCCGAGCGCGTTGCCGAGATTGAACGCGGCGATGTTGAGGCTGGAGGCGAGCGTGCGACCGCTGGGGCCTGCGGCCTCCAGCACACGCAGCTGGAGCGGGGCGACAGTTGCGAAGGCGGCGATGCCGAGCAGCAGGATCAGCGCGATGGAAAGGATCTTGATCGAGAGCACGGCGGCCAGGCCGAGCAGCACGATCGCAAGTGCGGCAAGCGTGCCGGTCAGGGCCCGTGCCAAGCCGCGGTCCGCAAGCCTGCCGCCGGCCACGTTGCCGATCGCGAGCCCGACGCCGAACACCAGCAGGATCGGCGACACCGCAGCCTCCGGGAAGCCCGTGAAGCGCGTCAGGATCGGCTGGATATAGGTGAAGACGACGAACAGGCCGGCGAAGCCGAACACGGTCATGGCAAGGCCGAGCAGCACCTGCGGGCGGCCGAGCACGGCGACCTCTTCGGCGAGCGAGACCGGCCTGTCGCCATCGCCGACATGGCCGGGAACGAGCGCGGCTACCACCGCGAACGCGATCACGCCGATCACCGTCACGGCCCAGAACGCCGCGCGCCAGCCGAGCATCAGGCCGAACCAGGCGCCGAAGGGCACCCCCAGGAGCGTAGCGACCGTCAGGCCGATGAACATGGTGGCGATCGCGGAGGCACGCTTGTCCTCGGCGACGAGGCTGGTGGCCACGACCGAGCCGACACCGAAGAACGTGCCGTGGGCGAGCGAGGTCAGCACGCGTGCGGCCATCAGCAGTTCGTAGTTCGGGGCCAGCGCGCAAGCCGCATTGCCCAGCGTGAAGATCGCCATCAGCGCGAGCAGCACCGCTTTCCGCGGCATCCGCCGCGTCGCCAGCGTCAGCACCGGCGCACCGACGAACACGCCGAGCGCATAGCCGGATATCAGCAGGCCCGCGACCGGCACGGAGACATGCATGTCGGCGGCGACCTGGAGCAGGAGGCCCATGATGATGAATTCGGTGGTTCCGATGCCGAAGGCACCGGCGGTGAGCGCGAGGACGGCGGGAGGCATGCGTGGCTCCGATGAATGAGACGAGCCACGCAGATAGCGGCACTGCCGCAAAACCATTAGAATGTCCGCAATCCAATCATTTGTGACATGAATTCAACATGGCCCGTTTCGACACCAACCGCTCTGCCGAGATGGAGGTCTTCGTCCGCATCGTCGATCTCGGCGGCTTCACCCAGGCCGCGCGAAAACTGCGGCTGACGCCGTCGGGAGTCAGCAAGCTGATGTCGCGGCTGGAGGCGCGGCTCGGCGCGCGACTGGTCAACCGCACCACGCGCAAGCTGACGCTGACGGAGGAAGGCCAGGCCTTCTACGAGCGCTCGTTGCGCGTCCTCGCCGAGATGGAGGAGGCCGAGCGCGAAGCGGCCTCAGGCTCCGCGCCGCGCGGCCGCCTCACGGTCAATTGCAACATTCCCTTCGGCATGCTGCACGTGGTGCCGTTGATCCCGCGCTTCCTGGAACAGCATCCCGACGTCACGCTCGATCTCGTGCTGACCGACACGCTGATCGACCTGATGCAGGAGCGCGCCGACGTCGCCGTCCGCGTCGGCCCATTGCGCGCCTCGCGTCTCGTCGCGCGAAAGCTCGGCAGCAGCCGCATGGTCGTGGTCGGCGCGCCGAACTATCTCGCCCGTTGCGGCACGCCGAGAACGCCGGCGGACCTTGCCGATCACCGCGGCATCGGCTGGACCTTTCCGCGCAGCATCCGCGGCTGGCCGTTCAGACGCGGCGACCACACCGAGGAGGCCGTGCCCCCGCCCGTCGCGCGCGCCAGCGACGGCGAAGCCGCCCGCCGTCTTGCGCTCGGCGGCGTCGGCCTCGCCCGGCTCGCCCTCTTCCATATCGGCCCCGACATCGAGGCCGGCCGCCTCGTCCCGGTGCTGCAAGGCTACAATCCCGGCGACCGCGAAGACATCCACGCCGTCTATGTCGGCCACACCGCGCCGCTGCCCGCCCGCGTGCGCGCGTTCATCGATTTCCTGGCCGAGCACGTGCGGGTGAGCGATCCGGCGTTGAAGCGGTCGGGTGATGGAAGGTGGAGATTGGCGGGATGAGGCTGGCGGAGGGAGAGAATCTAGAAAGAAATTTGCTCCCACGCTACCCCTCAGGTCCTCTCGGTAGGTAAGAAGACCAACACTGGCAGCTTCTCCGCCAGGGAAAATGGCAGAGCCGACCACAGGTTCATCGCGGACGCCCTGCACGGGCTGATCCCCACAAGGGCAAATTCGTTACAGGTATCGGGATCGAGATAGGGATAGGGATAGGGAGCCCCCCGGAGGCTGCGCGGGGGGCCCATGGAGTGGACCCGAGACCGAGTTCGGGCTCGCGGGCCCCGGTGAACGGGTGCCGGTCCGCGCATCCTAAATTGTCCGGCGAGACTGGGGACGGACCAGTCAACTTGGGCCGGTCGCCGGTAGCCTCCCAGAGCGGCCGCTCTTTCAAAACTAGCGCCGGCTCTTGATCTCGCGCGTCAGTTGCGTTTGGATATGCCCGTTTGGGGGGAAAGAAATGCGTCGGCTGAGTTTTGCCATGCTCTGTGTGGCACTAGGGGGATGTTACGCGACAGGCGCAGATGTGCGCGCCAAGCTGGGCCAGGACTACGTCGGGCAGAATGTTGATGCTCTTGCCGTCCGGTGGGGGCCGCCAGCAAGCAGCTTCAAGATGAATAGTGGCGATACTGCGTATAGCTGGCAACTGGCGTCTGGGAGCTCATTTTCAGTTTCCCGTGATGGCCAATCGAGCGCATCGGGAAGTTCGCGGGCATACGCCTGCAAGGTCAACGTCGTTGCGGCGCCGAACGGAACGATCAAGAGTCTCGATACGGAGGACAAGGATAAAAGCCTCTATTACGGGCCCATTCCTACTGGTGTCCAGCTTGGCAGCGTTTGCGCAGAGCAACTTGGAATGAAGCAGCAGTAGAGCCGCGCGCCCTGTGATGGCGTAGTTTGTCGGCTCTGATGTGGAGCGCCCAAAGTGAATTCCAAGGTAGTTTCGCTTTTCATCATCGTGCAACTCTTGCATGCCCCATCGGCACTCGCAGCCTGCGGAGACAATGGAGGTCCGGGCTACCGAAACCAATCTGGAAAGTGTGTCGGTTGGGAAGCGCTTGCGCGCCAGTGTGGAAACCCGCCCTCAACGAAGTGCACGCCTGAACGCGTCGCTGAGGACTCCGGAGATGCTGCGGCGAAAGGGGCAGCCATTCGGACACTAATGGATCGCTCACATGATACGAAAAAGATGCCGACCAATCCTTGAGAAGCGAAGCCTCGGTCTCATCACATTCCGTGCGGCTGCACTCACCGTTATCATGTCACCGCTCGCCGTCCCAACCCTTGCTGCAATCGATCAGACGATCCGCCCGAGTTACATCGGGCAAACCGCAGGCGACATTGATCAGTGGCAGCGGATCCCACTTCGATCCGAGCAGCGGTTCTCGCGTAGGGCGTCGCAAATCAAAGTCGTTATTCAAACGCGGGGCCCAAGCATGCAAGGGCTCATCCGCATTCCCGGTGCGCCAGCTTCCAACTTTGACACGGGGCCGGGCCTGACCATGGTTGACTTGATTAATACCGGGGACGAGACTAGCGGCTATTCCGAGATTTTGGCCTTGGAAATCCTATTTACGCACAGCGCCCTTGGACAATCATACGAAGCGTATGTAGCGGACGCTGACGCCAAATAGCAGCAGCCTCTCAGAAGGCGCTTGAATACTCCCGAACGCAGACGTTCCATTTCGTTTAGGCAGGGTCGGACTAAGTGGAGGCGGCGAATGAGCAATGCGCTCGTCGTTCACAAGGCCCACCTGCCGAAGGCCCTTCTCGGCGTTAGAGCGGCTCAGTACGTCCGAATGTCTACTGAGATGCAGCACTACTCCATTCAAAACCAGGCCGCGGTGATCGCTGCCTACGCGCACGCTCACAATCTCACTCTTGTGCGCACCTACAAGGACGAGGGTGAGAGCGGCTTGCTCATTAAGAACCGGCCCGGCCTCCTTCAGTTGATGGAGGACGTCGAGAACGGGAAGGCCGACTTTGGTCACCTCCTGGTTTATGACGTCAGTCGATGGGGTCGCTTCCAAGACGTGGATGAGAGCGCGCACTATGAGTTCATGTGCAAGCGAGCGGGCATCAAGGTCTCATACTGCGCCGAGCAGTTCGACAATGACGGCACCATGTTGGCCAGCATCGTCAAGAACATCAAAAGGGTAATGGCAGCGGAGTACAGCCGTGAGCTTTCAGTCAAAGTCTATGCGGGCCAATGCCGCTTTGCTCGTCTGGGTTACAAGCCTTGTGGCAACCCGGGCTATGGATTGGTGCGGGAGCTTGTTGATGAGAACGAGCAATCGAAGGGCGTTCTGAAGCGGGGGCAGCGAAAGTATCTCGCCACTGATCATGTTCGAGTACGGCCCGGCGACCCGCGAGAGGTGGCCACCGTCAGGTGGATATTCAACCGCTTCCTTGAGGTGAAGTGTGAAACGGTCGTGGCTTGGGAGCTGAACAGAAGGAACGTGCCGACTCGTCCGGGGACACCGTGGACGCGTGTGATGGTAGGCGCCATTCTCAGGGACGAAAGCTACATAGGCGATTTGATCTTCAATAGGAGATCATGCAAGCTGCGCCAAACTCGAACATACAATCCTCCCGAACAGTGGATCCGGGCTGAGGGTTGTCTTGAGCCAATTGTTGACCGCGCCACCTTCGCGAAGGTCGCCAAGTTCATTCACGAGCGGCGCGTTGATCTCACGGAAGAGGAGATGCTCGTTCGCTTGCGACGAACCCTGCTCAAAGAGGGGAAGCTGAGTGTCGGCATCATAGACCGTACACCGGGCTTACCATGCGTGGCCACGTGTCAGGTCCACTTCGGCAGCATGCGCAACCTATATCGATTGCTCGGCTATACCCCCAAGCGCAACTACGAATTTTTAGAGTCGAGGCCTATTTGGTCCGAGCTCAAGACAAGGCTTGCTTCTCGCATTGAAGCCGCCGTTCGAAAGGCGGGTTGTCGGACAAGCACTGGCGGGTGGACAGATTCGCTCCGCGTGAATGGCTCGATTTGCGTCTCGATTAGAGCTGCGCGCTGGACACCGGGAATGGAGGACACCCATTCGCCACATTGGACCATTCAGTGCGATACGCATGTGCCCGCTGGGTGGATTGCTGCCATCAGGCTAGCAGCGCATAACAAGGACGTGCTTGACTACGTGTTGCTGCCGACCGATGGGAAAGTGAAAAGAACAATTAGATTCTCCGACAGGGCCCGCGAACGCCGAGACATCACCTGCTTCAAAAGCCCTGACTCGCTCGTTCGAGCGATCATCCGGCGGATAACCAGGCAAGCCCGTGCCTTCCAACCCAAGTTAGCACCGCCGAGCAAACAACCGAAAGCAGGCCTGCCCAGAACCAAGAACGGCCGCGCGCGGCACTAATTGACCGAAGGTAGAGGAATGCGCCGAGTATTGTTCCGTAGTTCCTTCGGAAGTCCCCATTGAGTTTCGCGATTCTAGATAACTCAGTAGATGCTTCGACTTCATCAGCCATGCCGCTGGTTCCTTTCGATGAGCCAGCGCCCTATAAACCACTGTTTTGCCCGACGGCGCAAGCAGTGTTTCGTATTTCGCGAATTTTCAAGCTTCGCCAAGCAGTCTTGCTTTCAGCTGCGTTGGCGTCGATTGCGACCCTTGATTAGGTCCAACTAGAGGGACGGGTCTTCTTCGGCAGCTGAGTTTACGGGGCGTGTCTGTCCTGGATCTCGATAACTTCCGAGAGCAGATCAGCTGTGACTTGCAAGCTGTTCCTCACCTCCTCAAGCCTTCGACTGCATAGCAATGCGGGACGATGCGATAGCTTCAAGACGAACTCGAACACCCGATCCGAGTTGCGCATGAGCTGCAACAGGTGCTCGCCGCTCGGACCGTTCGAGCCCGAAAGCCAATTCTTAGCTGTTCTTTCGTTGGCGCCCGTCCATCGCATCAACGTCTTATGCGCTTGATGCGAGTTGCCAAGCTCGGACTTGAGAATATCGGCAATCAAGCCCGCGTATGTCGACGAGGCCGGCACGTCCTCAGCTGGAAACTTCTTGCCCGTTTTCGGAAACATGTTTCCCCCGAGCTAAGTTATAGTTTCAAAGACTTGACCATACATTCTTGACGCTAGTGGGGCGACGATGTTGCAGGACACGTCTCATTCAGAGGCTGAACTCGAGACCCGGGCCGGCAAACCTGCTGCGGAATACGTTCGGATGTCGACCGACCATCAGCAATATTCGACGGCGAACCAGTCACAAGCTATTCGCGATTACGCTGCACGTCACGGCTTTCGGATTGAAAAAACCTACGAGGACAGTGGCAAGAGCGGCCTCAACCTCGACGACCGCCAGGCTCTCAAGCAGCTCATCGAGGATGTCCAGAATGGCACGGCCGACTTCTCAACCATCCTCGTCTACGACGTCAGTCGCTGGGGGCGCTTCCAAGATGCCGATGAAAGCGCCTATTACGAATACATTTGCAAGCGGGCGGGTATCTCGGTTCGTTACTGCGCTGAGCAGTTTGAGAATGACGGCAGCCCGGTCTCAACCATCGTCAAGGGCGTCAAGCGGGCGATGGCTGGTGAGTACAGTCGGGAACTTTCAGTCAAGGTCTTTGCCGGGCAGCGACGGCTGATCGAGCTTGGCTTTCGCCAGGGAGGGCCGGCAGGATACGGGCTAAGGCGGCAACTGATTGATCAGAATGGCATCGCCAAAGCCGAGCTGGTCCGCGGCGAACACAAAAGCATCCAGACGGATCGGATCGTTCTCATCCCAGGTCCCGAGCAAGAGATCGAGACCATCCGCTTCATTTACGAAGCCTTCGTCGCGCAAGGTAAGAGCGAGCGGGAAATCGCGGATTGCCTCAACAGCAAAGGCATTACCACCGATCTTGGTCGGTCCTGGACGAGAGCCACCGTGCATCAGATCCTGATCAATGAAAAGTACATCGGCAACAATGTCTGGAACAGATGCTCATGCAAGCTCAAAGGTCGGCGGGTCTATAATCCGCCCGAGCGCTGGATTCGCCACGATCAGGCTTTCGAGCCCATTGTCGATGAAGACACGTTCAAGTCCGCGCAAGCTATCATTTCCGATCGCTCCAAACGCTATTCTGACGAGGAACTTCTCGACGTGCTGCGCGGCCTGTTGGAGCAGCACGGCTATCTCTCCGGGATCATCATCGATGAACTTGAGGTTGGGCCGTCCAGCAGCGCCTATCGCACCCGCTTCGGCAGTCTAATCCGAGCTTACGAACTTATCGGCTTCAGTCCGGACCGGGATTATCGGTATATCGAGATCAATCGCGCCCTGCGCCGCATGTATCCCGATTTCATCCTAGCAACGGTACGCGGCATCGAAGAGATCGGGGGATCGGTTCGCCAAGATACGCAAACTGACCTCCTCACCGTCAATGAGGAGTTCACCGCCTCCCTTTGCCTGGTCCGATCCCAGGAAACCGTGACCGGGTCCTACCGGTGGAAGATCCGCTTTGATGCGGGCCTGCGGCCGGACATCACGGTGGCGATCCGGATGAACCAAATGAACAGCGCCGTGCTCGACTACTACCTCCTGCCACGGTTTGAAATGGAAGCAGAACAAGTGGCTCTTGCCGAACACAATGGGCTAGCCCTCGATGCCTATCGTTTCGACACGCTGGACATGCTGTTTGAACTTGCTGCCCGCTCGCAACTGATGGAGGTCAGCTATGGGATCGGCTCAATGCATTGAAATCATTCCGGTCGGAGCCATCGATGTCGTCAACCCGCGCGCACGCAACCGCCGGATTTTTAAGGAGATTGTGACCAGCGTCGCCGAACTCGGCCTGAAGCGGCCGATCACAGTCAAACGGAAGGTTTGCGAAGGTGAACCCCGTTACGATCTGGTTTGCGGCCAGGGGCGGCTGGAGGCCTATCAAGCCCTCGGGCAGCGAGAAATCCCCGCCGTCGTCGTCGATGCCACTAATGAAGACAGCGCCATTATGAGCCTGGTCGAAAACTGCGCCCGGCGGCAGCACCGCGCCATTGACCTCCTGCATGATATCGAGGGACTGCGTGGCCGCGGCTACGATTTCGACGACATCGCCCGCAAGACGGGACTGAGCCTTGAGTATGTCAAGGGCGTGACCAGCCTCTTGGAAGGGGGGGGG
>NZ_AJQE01000249.1 GCF_000261685.1 Bradyrhizobium genomosp. I (2014)
GCACCGGCTGCTCCGCGCCGTTGAGGCGGGACAGATGCCGGTCAGCATCGCCGTCATGATCTCGCAAGCACAGGATAACGAGATCCAATCTGTCTTGCAGCAGGCCTACGAGGAACGCCTGCTGCGGGGCCAAAAGCTGCTTGCGGCTAAAAAGCTGATCGAGCAACGCCGCCGCCGCGGAAAAGGCTACAAGACCGGTCCAAGACGAACTGACGGGGCGCCCTTGAGCTCGAATGCGCTCTTGCGCGCCTATCGGCAAGACGTCGACCGCAAGCGCGTGTTGATCCGCAAATCCAACAGCACCAAGGCGCGCCTGATCTTCATCCTCGAAGCCCTACGCAAGCTGTTGGTCGAACCAGAGTTCCTGACAATCTTGGAGGACGAAAGGCTCGATACGTTGCCCAAGAACCTAGCGCTGCGGCTGCATGGGCAGGCTTAAGTCATGGCACGCCGTCCCCATATTTCGGTGCGGATGGGCTTTGAGGAGCGGACCGCCATGGTCCGGCTGGCCGATATTCAGCCCTTAAAGCTCGTGTCCGAGGAGGTGAAGCGTTCGCCAAAGTACCGGCAGATCGCCGCCTCTGTCGGCGAGATCGGGCTGGTCGAGCCGCCTGTGGTCGCCCGGAGCCGCGACACCTCTGGCAAATTCCTGCTTCTGGACGGCCATTTACGCCTGGAGGTTTTGCGAGACCGCGGGCTGCTCGAGGTCGAATGCCTGATCTC
Organism: Bradyrhizobium genomosp. I (2014); assembly: GCF_000261685.1. Classification (GTDB taxonomy): domain Bacteria; phylum Pseudomonadota; class Alphaproteobacteria; order Rhizobiales; family Xanthobacteraceae; genus Bradyrhizobium. The sequence continues at coordinate 724 of NZ_AJQE01000249.1, forward strand.
AACGGAAGATGAAGCCTTCACCTACAACAAGCGCGTCAACCGCATCGCGATCATCCAAGAGCACCGCATGATCTTAAAGGCGATCGAGAACGGGGTTTCGGAGGGGCGGATTGCCAAGGCGCTGAACGTCGATGTCGGCAGCATTCGCAAGCGCCGCAAACTGCTCGACGGCATCTGCGCTGAGGCCGTCGACCTGCTCAAAGAAAAGCATCTAACCCTCAACTCCTTCTCTGAGCTGCGCAAGCTCGCGCCCTTGCGGCAGATCGAAGCCGCCGAGCTGATGATCGCGATGAACAACTTCTCGAATAGCTATGTGCGCTCTTTGGTGGCGGCGACCCCGCGCAATCAGCTGGCGGCCGGCTACACCCCACGCGGCCCCAAGGGCCTGTCGGATGAGCAATTGTCATTGATGGAGCGGGAATCGGCCTCGCTCGCCCGGGAATTCAAAGTGGCTGAACAGACCTACGGCACCGATCACCTCGATCTGGTTCTGGCGGTCGGCTTCGTCTCAAAGCTGCTGCGCAACGGCAGAGTGGTCGGCTATCTCGCCAAGCACTTTCAGGAACTGCTGTTTGAATTCCAGCGCATCACCGAATCTGAGGCCAATGCTGCTTGATCTGCTCAGGCGCAATTGAATCGACTTGGCGGCATTCGCGTATGCGTTGTTATGACATAAATCGGCCGTTGACCGACACGGAGACGAAGCTGACCTGCCCGTCGCTGATGTGCCGACGGAATCTCTGCACGACGAGCTTTTTCACATCCGGATCATCGTCGACTACCAGGACGGTAGCGGTCATGCTGTTTGTCCGAGCCTTGCGTCGATCTCTTGGCGAAGCTGCCCGAAGTCGATCGGCTTGGTCAGCAGGCCCTCCGCGCCTCGCTCAAGCGCCGTCCGCCGGGTTTCCGCATCGCCATATGCCGTGATCATGATCACTGGGACCTCGGGGCGCTTGGCGCGTAGCTCCGGCAGCATCTCCAGCCCACTCATTCCGGGCATGTTGATGTCCGACAGGACCAGGACCAGCGAGGGATCACAGACGTCGGAAGCGCGCTTTAGCGCAGCCGGCGCGGAAGTCGCGAATTCCATCGAAAAGCGGCCGGCGCGCAGCTCGCGCCGAAAATGCTGTCGAAGCAATGTTTCCAAGTCGGGCTCGTCGTCCACAACGAGAATGTAGACGCTCAACTCCTGCCTCCGCTATTGCCTTACCCCGATGCGAGGTAGCGTAATGATGAACTCGGTAAATGCCCCCGGCTCGGTCTCGACGTCGATCCTGCCGCCGTGTTGTTTCACAACTATGTCGTGGCTCATGGAGAGGCCGAGCCCTGTTCCCTCGCCGGCGGGCTTGGTGGTGAAGAAGGGGTTGAAAATCTTCTCTCGGACCTCCGCCGGAATCCCGGTGCCATTGTCCCGAATCCTGATCTCGACTTCACTTGCCAGCGCTCTCGTTGTCGCGCTCACGGTCGGCTCAAAGGAACCGTCGCTGGCTTCTTTGCGCTTGTACGCCGCATAGAAGCCGTTCGAGATCAAGTTGAGAAGTACCCGCGTGATCTCTTGCGGATAAAGCTCGGCCGTCCCGGCGCTCGGATCGAGGTCGCGCATGAGGGTGACGTTGAAGTCAGGCTTTTCCGCGCGTGCGCCGTGATATGCAAGGTTGAGGCTTTCGTCGACAATCGAGTTGATGTCGGTCAGACGACGTTCGCCCGAACCCTCGCGCGAATGCAGCAGCATGTTCTTGACGATGGAATCGGCGCGGTTGCCGTGCTGGACGACCTTCTCGAAATTGCCCCTCAGCATGTTCACAAGCTCATCGACCTCAGCTCGGATCTTGTCGTCGAGTGCGGCGCTTCCAAGCAGCTCGTCGAGCTCGTCGATCAATTCGGCAGAGAGCGCAGAGAAGTTGTTAACGAAATTGAGCGGATTCTTGATCTCGTGCGCGATGCCAGCAGTGAGCTGGCCCAGTGAGGCAAGCTTCTCGGTCTGAACTAGGCGGTCCTGGGCGGCCCGCAATTCATCAAGGGATTTGGCGAGCTCGCGGGTGCGCGCTTGAACCTCCTCGAACAAGCGGACGTTGCCGAGCGCGATCACCGCCTGATCGGCGAAGGTCTGCAAGAGTGTGATCTGATTGTCGCTGAAGGGCTGCACCTCGGCACGCCGAAGTACGATCGCGCCTATGCTCTCGCCCTCGCTCATCATCGGCACGGCAAGAAGGGTGCGGCAACCATCCTGCCGCGACATTGCCTGCGCAACAGGAAAGTTCGTACCTTCCTCAGAGAGGACATCGTGCATGTGGATCGGCACCCTCTCCGCAATCGCGAACCCCGACACGGAGGTGCGGTCGTCGGTCCACGTCTGTGTGCCCATTCCGATCGGCCCGTGGTGCGCGCGAACGACCAGATCGCATCCCTCCTTTAGGACAAGAACGGCATCATAGGCTTGACAGAGGTCGCAAGCGCTCTCGACGATCGTACGCAAGACTGGCTCAACGTCCGTCGGCGAGGAGGCAATCACTTTCAGGATGTTGGCACTTCCAGTCTGATACATCAGTGCCTCGGAAAGGTCGCGCGTCTTCGACTGCACCTCTTCGAACAGGCGGACGTTTTCGATGGCAATAACGGCTTGGTCGGCGAAAGTGGAGACGAGTTCGACCTGCTTGTCGGTAAACGGCTCAACTACCTTGCGAGCCAAAAAGAGCACTCCGATCGGCTCCCCGGAGCGGAGAAGCGGAACTCCGAGCAGCGTGCGATATCCGGCTGCTTGCTGCATTTCCGGATAGGAATAGTCGGGATCGGCCAAGACATCAGCGATCTGCACCGCATTGCGCGCCAACAGCACCCTTCCGACGAGGCTGCCGCGTCCGGGGCGGAGCCGAACGCCAGCTGCAATCTTCACCCAATCGACCGAAAAATTGTAGTTGGTTACGTGCTGGAAGCCGTCCGTCTCGTCTTGCCGTGTCATCGCAGCCATATCCGCGTTACATAGCTGCGCGGCCGATTCGGTCAGGGTATCGAGTACGGCTTGCAGGTCGAACGCCGAACGACTGATGACTTTGAGTACGTCCGCGGTCGCCGTCTGCTGTTGCAGTGCCTCCGTGAGATCACGCGTCTTCGCCTGCACTTGTTCGAACAATCTGACGTTCTCGATCGCGATTACCGCTTGGTCAGCGAACGTTGCAACCAGTTCAATCTGCTTGTCCTCGAACGAACCGACGGCAAAGCGGAACAGGTTGATGACACCGAAGGAGTGCCCCTCCCGAACGAGCGGGACGCCGATCGCGGCCCGAAAGCCCATCAGTTTTTGTGCCTGCGGACGACCAAAATCGGCATCAGCGAGAACATCCGGAATCCGAACGGGACGACCTTCAAGAATAGTTCGGCCAAAAATCGAGCTGCGCTCTGCTCTTGTCGTGTAGGTCTGGAAGTGCTCGATCCATTCGGGTTTGCAGCCATAGGTGGCCGCAAGCCGGTAGCTACCCTCGTCCTCATAGCGGATCGTTCCGATGTCGGCGTCGCACAGGCGGCAGGCCGACGAGAGCAGGGCATCCAGCACCGTCTGCAGATCGAACGCCGAGCGGCTGATCACCTTGAGCACGTCGGCGGTGGCGGTCTGATGCTGCAAGGCCTCACTCAACTCACGCGTCCTGGCCCGAAGCTGCTCGAATAGGCGAGCGTTCTCGATGGCGATCACGGCTTGGTCGGCGAAAGTCTGCAGCAACTGAACGTGGTGATCCACGAAGGAGCCGACTTCGACTCTCGTCACGCTGATCAACCCGATCGGCATGCTGTTGCTCATCAAGGGTGTGAACAGCATGCTGCGGAAGCCACGCGCTCGCGCGATCTGCTTGATCTGAGAGTCGGGAAGTGCCTCGATGTCGGCGATCTGGACCGGTTTGCCGCCCTGAGCGAGCTTGAAGGGCTCAAATCGGGCGACGGGGCTCGGAAATCCGGCCTTCAGCACCTCGTCAGCAGCCGGGCTGGTTGGCGTGAAGGCCGCAAGATGGGCGACGTCGTCGACGAAGCGAAAGACCGCCGTCGAAAAGCCGCCGATCAGGCGCTTGGCGCTGCTCGCGATGGCATCGAAAACCGGCTGCACGTCGGACGGCGAGGCGGCGATCACCTTGAGGATGTCGGCGGTGGCGGTCTGCCGCTCCAGTGCTTCCTTTGTTTCGTTGAACAGGTGCGCATTTTCGAGCGCGATCGCCGCCTGGTCGGCAAAGCTCTGCAGCAGCACGAGCTCTTCATCGGAGAACGGCTCGAGTCGGTCGCGATGGACGATCAGGGATCCGATCGCGCTGCCCTGACTGCGCAGCGGCGTGCCGCACATTGTTCGTGTGCCTGCGGCTCGGGCGTGCGGCAGGCCAGGAAACTCAGCCAGATCGGGATCCAGTTTGTCCAGATCCGGCGCATGAATTTGCTGGTTTCGTCCGACCACCGCGCCAGGCATGTTGCGGCCGCCTACCTTTATGGCGGTCAGCGGTATGGCCTCGCGAATGCGTTGGGCGCTCGCCCCGTAGCGATAGGCTTTTCCCCATTCGCCATTCTCGGCGAGCTGGATCGAGACGCTGGAGGCACCGAACAGCCGCGCGGTGGTCTCCGCGATTTGTTCCAGCGCGCTGTCAGCATCGCCGGAGGTACCTGCAATGGTCGCCAGGACCTCCGAACTGGCAGCCTGTCGCTCGCGCGATTGTGCCAGCTCGCGCTGCAGGCGCTCGGTCTCGGCGGCGCTCGACTTCAGCTTCTGTTCGAGCTCGGCGATCCTACGCGCAAGCTCGGAGTCCTCGGACAGCACGGGCATCGATAAATCCATGTCGCCCGGAGCCTACCGGGCCAAAACCTCACGATTATTCCACCGTCGATCCCGGCCGGCCAGCAATATCGATGCGGGATTTGGAACAAATCGTCCGAGAAGCATTCAGAAGGCCGCCGGGACAGCTTAGCCCTTGCTGGGCGCGGATTTGCGCCTGTGAGACCTCCGTGTTTAGAAGCTGGCAGCACCGGCCCAGATCGGCAACAGCATCCCCGCAGGCTGTGGACCGAATTCTCCGGGTTTGTCATCAGCGCGACTATAGCTAGTCTGGCGCGCCATTGGCGAAAATGGCGGTTGCGAAATCGCTCGTCAGGACACCCACCCCCCGTAGCGCAACTGCTGAGTTGTGACTTTTCGTATGGGTTAAGGGGTCGGTCGGGCCAGGCTTTGGCGACTTCCAGTCTGCCCTGGCAAGCCGACTTCTCAGTGCCCGCACCGAAACTTCGCGCTCAGACAAGCAGCGCCCCTTGCAAGTATTATAATTTAGCCAGCCCAACGGCGCGCCAGGCCTCAGCCAATGGCGTGAATACAGCCGGCTCAGAGAGCCAATTCCGGGCTTATGGTGCGCACCAAGTTGCATTACCTTCGAAAGCCTCGTCGGTGGCGCGCCCTGTTGTGCAGCGATACAATTCGTCCGGAGAAGGACTGGAATGATGGAGTCATTGCCCAGCCGCACCGCACTGGCGACATCGCTGATGAGAGCGTTACATTCGCGGTTCGACCCCTTTCCTCTTTTCGATGACCCCTGGGGCGATCGACTCGTTTCGGAAGCCGAGCGCGAGAGGATGACCGCGCGAATATTGGCCCGCATGGATGAGGACACGCGTGCCCACGCCCTCCGGAGACCGGCTTCTGTGTTGAACGAATTCCTGCTGACCAACACCGCCTTGCCAGGGGTGGTGATTCGCTCCCGCTATGCAGAGGATGCGCTGCGCGAGGCGGCAACGAGGGGCATCAAACAATATGTCTTGATCGGCGCTGGGCTGGACAGTTTCGTGCTTCGCCGCCCTGCTTTTTCCGACGCCCTGACGATCTTCGAGATTGATCATCCGGCGACCCAGACGATGAAGATCCAAGGCATCAGGGAATGTGGAATGTCGCTTCCACCGTCCGTGCATTTCGTCGCTGCCGACCTCGCCAACGAGGACCTGGAATCTGTCTTGGATCGCTCTCGCTTTCGGCCAGGCGAGAAAGCATTCTTTTCGTGGCTGGGCGTTTCGGTGTACCTGACACCCCAGGCCAATCTGACGACCTTGCGTGCGGTGGCAACTTGCGGTGCTCCGGGGAGCGAACTTGTGTTCACCTATGTCGATCAAGCTGAGTTCGCCCCGAACGCATCGCGATCAGCGCACGACGAAAATGCCAAGGTGGTCGCGCAAATCGGCGAGCCCTGGATTTCAGGATTCTATCCCGATGAAATCGCCGACGAACTCGCCCGTGTTGGACTCAATCTGGTCGAAGATCTCGACGGCAAGGCGATGTGGGAACGCTACCGGGGAGCAAACACCACGCTCGGGCACCCGCCCACGACCTTGCACATAGCCCTAGCGCGCGTGGGTAAGTGACAGCCCATCCCCGAGCACTGTTGAGCGCGGTGCAGATAACCGCTTCGGGTGATCAAGGGCCGCAAACCAGTCCGGCCATACGTCCGCTTTTCGCCCGAAGAGCTGTCGTCATTCGGATATCCATTGTTATGGAAGAACTAGGCCTGTGGCTGACTAGACGGGTACTCGAAGAGCCCGCCGCACACTGAAGATGCTACGCTCACATCGACCGCGACTAGAGTCGTCAATAAGCAAGTGCACGAAGGATCCAATTCCAGACATTCATTATCGAGCGCCCCAATGATGGCGCGGGTTAACTCCCCGCACACTCTAAGCATTTGCAGAGAAAGGAGAGCGCCATCAAACTCCCGTCGCACGCGCTTTTCAGCGTCAGTCGTGCCGAGGCATCGACGAGAACACCGCTTCTAGATCGCTCTTCAGCAAACTGCAGACATCGTGGATTGCGGGCGTTGCGCCGTCAAAGTGGCCGTTCCATCGCCGACCAGAGAAATCCGCGAGCTGCGTAAAACCGCTATATCGAGGAAGCTGCGCGTTAGGTCGGCCCAGCGCGGCGAGTGCCGCACGTGTTCGCTCGACTTCCTCGCGTACTTGCTCCTCGCCCTCGAACGAGGGAGCTTGGACGTCAAACACCACGTCGGCACCAGCCTGTTGCCACATCGCAACTGGCGACCAGCTGAAATAGATCGTTGAACCTCGGTAAGGCGGCTCGCGCTGCACTACCGTCAGTTTCCACCGCACCGGGAGCAGAGGGAAAAAGGACATTTCACGGGCGATCTCCGAGAAAGTGGTTTCAACAATTTCCGCATATATAATTTGCACACGGCGATATTGCTCGTCTAGGACGCGGCGAATCACCTCTTCCGTCTGAACGTCAACCTTGTCGTCCCACCCGAGGCGGATCCACCATGGATCGAGCGCAGATAGTCCATTCGCACGTAGGATCGCTATGTCGTCGAGCAGTTCCTGGATCAGAAACCGCTGATCGTCGGAAAACGCGCCCGGGCTCACGCTCTTGTCCTTATGAGGCAGAAGGAGCCGCTCGAGGGCACCGAGGTCCATATCTAGAACCACCGGAAGATCATATTCTCGCGCAAGGAACCGACACCGGCCCAGAAGCCGATCCTGGGCTAACGCCGTGCCGCCCTTGAACGCCACGAACTTCACCGCATCCGCGACACTCTCTTTCAAGAGCGCAATGGCTACCAGGCGCGCACTATCCAAGCGATAATGCGACAAATCTAGACTTACGCCGCGTAGAATGCCTGGAAAAGAGGGGACCTCTACTTTAACAGGGGGCGCCTGACTCGGTTGCCTCGAATGCAACTTGTAGGAGAGTGCTTTGGAGGAAGCGCGCAAATTACCCGTCGCGGCGAGATCACTTCCCCGCTCGCCTGTGATTTCTTCAATGACGGTCTGACGCAGGGCGGGGAAAAAACTTTCGAGGGGTTGCTCTATTCCCTCAAGCAGTTCCGTCAGGTATTCCTCTGAGAGCTTTTCTGGATTGAGCTTATTCAATTCGGACGAAACGTCGAAGCGGTACCGTAGCGCATCAAAATACACATAGGGACCCGCTTCAGTTAGGCGTTTCCACAACACTGTTTGGAGCCGACGAGTTGGGAGTTGGGCCATCAACAAAACAGGAAAAAACGAATCCGCCGGCATCGGCAGCGCCGGAATCCTCGTGAGCAACTCGGGTTCAATTCCTGATGCCATCGTCTTGGCACGCAGGTAATCTGCGAGCGCTTCGTGTTGGACCTCGATAGCTGAACCATTGACCCGAGCCGCATCGCATGCGACGAGTTCGTTTAGGGCCTCAGCCGGGACGCCATCTTTTTGCATCAGCGCGATCACCCGATCGCCGGTAATCGGTCCATCGAGCGTTGCATTCGCGATTAGCGTCAGCGCCCTTTCACGACGAATGAACGACACGACGTCGGTTCCATCAGTCTTCAGCACGTTTTTCAGCCAAGACTGGAACAACGGCACGAGCTGGTTGGGAAATACGTGCTCACGTTTCCAGTAGTCCAATGCCAATTGCAGCAGGAGCGGATTTTCGCAAAGCGCCGACAACGTTGGAGGCATCATTCCAATGATCGAGAAGAAATTACCACTCCCGTCGTCGAGAATGGTTTTCTCAAGCTCGCGTCTCTCAGTCTCTGTCAGAGGTGATAGTGTGAACAGGGGAAGAGCGACATTTGGCCTGGCCGCTTCGCGCGAGAACACAAAGACTTGGGTGAGTGGATAGTCGCGGAGAAGATTGGTTATCTCCGTGCTCAGATGCCGTTGAAATCCTGGCGATGCGCTCTCGAAACCATCGCAAACGATTGTTGCTCCGGCAGTGCGCAAGCGATCCGTTAGCACGGATTCGGTTACGCCTGGCTGGTGCGCTGACAACCGACGCTGCATGAATTTCACAATGGAAAGACCTGTTTGCTCAAGGTCAATCGCGGGAATGTCGAACGGGACGCGGGCGTTGCCATTGCGCCAGCGATTTTCGATAGCCTGCCGGAACAGCCGGTTTGAGAGTGTCGTTTTTCCATAACCTGAGGGGGCGACCACGACGCAGCCGGACGGACATTCCGCAAGGAGCCTACCTGTCGCCGAGTTACCCGTTGCGCCCGCGCGATAGACGGTCCGATCGATGGAAGCAGCATACCGCGAAGTTCGCTTCAGTTCCGCCGTCTCATATCGACCAAAGTCGGAGGAAGCATCGAGGATTGTCTTGACGTGGAAGCTGCGGCAGTAATCGGCCACAGCCGTCTTAGCGAGAAATTGTTCAACCGTGCCGCGGCTTGCCGCAAGATCTGCAATCGGTACTTCGAAAACGCGTTCACTGTCCTGCGTCGCCTTGAGCTGCCAGATTTCCATCTGTTCGCCGTTGGTGAGCAGCAAAAGTGGCGCTCTCAGATTAGCCGCGTAAGATTCCCCTTGCAGCTTGCCATTTGGCAAGGCTTCGCCCGGCGCCTTGGCCTCAACAACGACAAGCGAGGTATCCCGGGTATGCAGTGGACCATTGAAACAGACGAAATCCGCTTCTGGTTTGCGTCCCACACGGCCTTCGCGGAATTCTACCGGATACTTCGATGCTATATCGTCCGGTTCATAGCCAAGAGCGTGCAATAGTGGAACGACGAGACGAAGCTCAACATCAGCCTCGTTCGTGAAATCAGCGGGTGTAACGCTCCAGAAGTCAGACATTTGAGGCTAATCAAGAGTGCCGATGAGTGAACCCGCGACCGGATCCAACATCGGATGTCATTGTCAGGTAAATTCCGGGCTTGGTCATTATTTCAAGCATATGGCTTTTGAGAACTCCGAGAATAACAGCGTGGACGCCGCCTGGGCTTTCGAAATGAATGTTCATGCTCGCGAGGCGGCGTTGCCATAGTTTTCTTTCCAGACGCTTTACGATGTCATGGTGGATTGAGGGTGTCGAGGGCTTACCAGTTTTCGATCGCCCAGCGTTCGCCTTCAAGACGTCGTTCCGCGTTGCTGCATTGTCGATTTTCTACCTTTCAAGTCAGCCACATACGCAGACGCGCTCATCTGTCTCGCGGTCACACGCAGAAGTGCCAAGGTGGACGAAGCTGGCTCTCTTCCGGCCTTAGCAGACCTTCCTAGAGCGTTTCATTTTTTTATGGAAGCGTATCCAGCATTAACGAAATAGTTGCTGCATTCGCCGGGCAGAACGTTTCTGTCGAGGTGGCCGATGTAGTCGCAGGCGTCGTCGATCGCGCGCTTCTGTGCGATGCGCATCCAGTGCTTGATCTTGGCGAAGACTTGCTCGATCGGGTTGAGGTCAGGTGAGTACGGCGGCAGATACTATAGCCTTGCGCCGGCTTCCCTGATCATTTGCCGGACGGTCGGCGACTTGTGGCTCCCAAGATTGTCCATGACGACGATGTCGCCAGGTTTGAGCACTTTGACGAGTTGCTGTTCGACATAGGCGCGGAAGCTTTCGCCGTTGATCGGTCCGTCGAACACGCAAGGCGCAGTGAGCTGGTCAGAGCGTAGGGCACCGAGGGAGGTCAGGGTTCGCCAGTGACCGTGCGGCGCAAAGCCGTGCAATCGCTCGCCCTTGGATCCCCAGCCGCGCAGCGGGGCCATGTTGGTCTTGATCCAGGTCTCGTCGATGAACACCAGGCGGGTTGGATCGAGGCGATCCTGCAAGCTGCGCCAGCGCTGTCGCCGCCGCGCGACGTCGGCGCGGCCCTGCTCAAGGGCGAACAGTGTTTTTCTTGAAGCTGAGACCTTCGCGTCGCAGGAAGGTCCATACCGCATGGTGTGAGACTTTCACGCCTCGCGTGGCAAGTTCGTCCTTCAGCCCGTGCAGTGTGAGATGTGGCGTCTGCCTGATCCGCTCCAGGATGAACGCTCGATACGGCTTCAGAACCGGCTTACGGTGACCGCCCATCTTGCCTGGCGCCACTGAACCTGTCGCGCGATAGCGCTGCCGCCACTTCACAACGGACGACACTGCAACATCGAACCGGGCCGCCACAGCATGACAACTCTCGCCGGCTTCCACCGCCTTTACGGCTCGTTCCCGAAGACCATTCGAAGGAGGTCGGACCATCCCATGCTGGCCTCCGATCCAACCAGCATCTTGAATCACAAACCGCCGCCCGACGGAATCCCCCCCGATTCAATCAATCGATGAACCGCTCTAGCCCTGAGCCGCTGATCCGGTGCGGACGGCTGCCCTGTTCGCAAATCAGACGTTATGGAAGAGTTGGGCCGCTGGCCCATATTGGCTTTGCCAAATATCTGCACCACTCATCGAGATTTTAAGAGCAATTCGGTCACTGAACGATGTGCGTGAGAGCCTTCTACTCATTCGACAATCGCTGTGATCCTTCGATCGGCCACCACTGAGACGGCGGCCTTCTTGCGCTAATGATAGATCGACCTCGAATCCACCGCCGTCCGTGCCGTCGCGCTTGAAAGGATGCTTCACCTCTGTGCCCTCTGGCCGGACAGTTACAAGACACTTCAAGGGTGCTATATGTGATGATCAATCTCCGAGGAACACTACTTTGAAGCGCCAGGATCCGATTGGTCCGGAATTTTACGTGCCTCTTGCCACGGCGGAAAGGATTTCGGATGCGGCTTTCTATTTGGCCGCAGCATTGTCTATTGTTGTGCTGCTCATCGATAAGAACGCACAGCCGAGACTATACGGCTCCATTCAAGCGACATTCGCTGTATCAGTGGTGGCAATATTCGTCAGTGGAATTATCACAAAGACCTATTTCGCTGCGCGCGCACACTCAAGCAGATCCAGCGATTTCGTTTCGAACGCCTTCGTCGTCCCCCTCGGGCCTAATCCCTCGCACGGCTACTACAACACCTCGGCGAAAGATCCATTTCTCCGCATTGCGGCGTCTGTCTTGGAGAACACGCTATTCACCAAGTCTATCCTCAAGAAGATGCTCCATTTCGAGCGTGCTCGGATAAGCATTTACGGCGTTGTCTGGCTTTGGGCCGCATTCTACCGCGCCACTGACTTGGAATTGATCGCGGCTGCGGCACAAGTCTTGTTCAGCGAACAATTGCTCTCTCGCTGGATCCGAATGGAATGGCTGCGTTCAAGAGTCGAGGGTCTGTACGACGATTTGTATGCTTTGATACAATCGACGTCGGACATCAGAGATAAACGATTTCAAGCGCGTGTAATCAATGCGCTAATCCGGTACGAAACAAGTAAGGCTCAGGCAGGATTATCAATCTCATCGCGCATATTTAAAGCCCTGAACGCAGATTTATCCTCGAAGTGGCGATCGATCTCTGGTCAACTCGGGCTTGCCTCACTCGAGGAGCCTGAACCATGATTGACTTGCTGATCCGATTGATCGCGCAGCTTCGCGGTCAGGATAGAGCGGATCTCGGGACCTTCGATGAAGGCTCCCATCTCGGCACCTCGTGAGCGCTTGACGTCGGCAGACGTCGCCAACCAGTTAAAGCTTGATATCACAAGATTATCATTGTCCCAGCCCAAATACTTACCGTGCATATCCTGGACGCGCATGAGTTTGATACCCCGCCTGTTGAGTTCGCTGGGCATCGGCTCTTGCCCCTCTTCGAGCAGGAATTTGCTTGGGCGGGCGTACTCAAGCTTAACATCTACTCCGCGGGAAGCAGCTGTTTCCATAGATACAAGCACTGAGGTCTCGGCGGACAACCCATACAGATCACAAGCGATCTCTATATCCTTCACCGCGCGGTCTCGCGCGAGTGTCACGCAAGCGTAGTGGTCGTAATCGGAGACAAGCGAGATAGAGTACTTTCCTGCCTCCGGCTGCGTTCGGACAATCTGCTTCAGCTCCGACCAAATGGAATTCAGTCTGCGTGCCGTTCCGCTCCAATTGCCGACGGCGGGCAGTTGATTGGAGAGAAGGCGGCCCAAGACTTTAGACGTAAAAAGTGCACTTCGCGTTCGAAGTGAAATTTCCATCCAGTCGAATTCGGACGACAGGAAATTGCAACTGCCAATGACCGTTGTCCATCTTCCTGTGTCTCTGTCATCGTAGATAACGACTTTTGCGTGGGAACCCGACGAGAGGGGTGATAGGTGGATACGCGCCCGCCCGGCAGGGGGCAATTCTGCCAGCACATCTGTAGCGTCGGAGAACTTTTTGGGTGGCTGCGGCGCCTCAGGATCCACGTGTAGTCCCCAAAGCAACTCAACTCTCACTCGACGTCTCGCGGCGCGTTCTAAGTCGGGAAGCAATGCGCGTAGTGTCTCCGAGCTCAAGAAGCACGAATGTATAACGACTGCGGATTTGGACCGATCCAGAATCTCCCGGAGCAACCTGAGATGGGCAGGACCACCGACGATGATATCGTCTGCCGAAAGGTCATCCTTCGCCCCCTCCTGAACGATGTTTAGTTTCGTTGAGGGAGAGACATTATCATCGTCTTTGATTTCAGCTGAAGCCTTGACCAAGGTCTGGCGCAAACCAAGAGGCGAATTTGCAGCGAGGCCCGTTTGGACCTCGTTGAACGCGATGCCTACCCGAGCATATAGTAGAGATAGACCGCGAAACTGCGGTGCAGTCGGCACCAAGCTTTCGTTCAGGTTCAAACGAAATAGGTCTCGAAGCGAAGCATCGTTAGGTTCAAATGTGTGCAGTAGAGCATCCAGCCTGATAGCGTCGATCGGTAGGTCCTTCTCATGCACCAAGTCGAGATCGTCCGACCGCATCCAATGGCCGGTCAACCTCTCCACGCACACTGAGTCCCAACGAATATCATTCTGAAGGCGCTCTGGGAGGCTCTCCTCCTTTGCGTGACGCTGGCCGGCCGGAGTCGCTGCGAAATAGACCTTTCCATTGTCACTTCGCACCTCGATCCAATTTGCACGCAACAGATTGATAAGAGCTTCAACTACAAGCCTGTGCGGCACATTAGCCATAGCTGCTAAATCTGACGCTGAGCGCTTTGCGGCTACGCTCTCGATAAGAAGCATATGCTCAAGGATGCTCCATCGACGGCCGAAGCTATACAAGTAGCTAACCGACATCCTATAGACGGGAACGTAAAGGTACTTCATTTTGATGCACGTACTTTTGCCAAGATCCCTGCTTTCTCCGCCGCTGTCATCTCCTTCATCATGCGGCCTATGTAGGCGTGCTCGTCATATTCATTCGTAGCCGCGGTGCACCTTGATGCAAAGAAATCCCAACTACCCACAACGATTAGCTTTTGCTTCGCGCGGCTGAGAAGCACATTCATTCGATTCTTCTCTTTCAAAAAGCCAACACTTTTCCATGGGGGCAGCGCATTGTTTCTCACCAAGCTTACGATAACGATGTCTGCCTCCGATCCCTGGAACTCGTCCACGGTCGCCCCCATCCTTTTCCCATGACCGAGATCGAACGGCTGTTTGAACATGTGATTGAGTAGACCGGCCGAGTAGGCTCGCTCGATCGCGGTTCGAATTGCATCCAGCTGGCCGTTGTAGGGGGACAAAATTTGCAGAGCGCAAGGTTCGTCGCCGCGCGCGTGGATCTGCTGAAGCACCTTGACAACCAGCTCAGCCTCGGGCCTCGAAACAAAGAGGCCTTCGACTTCACCTTCCGCGAAAGCTTCCTTCCGTTCCCAAGGCACGTCACACCAGACTACCCGTTGCTCCGGTAGCCAAGATGTCGCGGCGATTGCAAAGGGAGGAGGGGCCTCGAAGTGTTTATGAGTCTCGGGAGGCGAATGAAGAATAGTTCCTCCATCCTCTGTCGGGTAGAATACCTTGCCAACCAGCTCGGCGATGTGAGGGTGCATACGGTGTTGATCGGTTAGGATCGCGGCCGGAGCATCTTCAGAGACGGCTTCGGTGCTTCTTGTGAAGATTGTCTCGAACAACTTCACCATTCTCGCCCATTCGGCACAGCGATCAACAAACGGATCTCTGCTTTCGTCATCAGCAACGAGTGATGGATCAACCAGATACCCTGCGAATTGAGCGCCGGATTGGATGGCCTTTCTGACCTTGAGGGGATCGCCGAGCAAGTCAGTAAAGCGCCTAACGTTGAATGGAGGCAGCTGGTGGTGGTCTCCAATGAGCAGCAACCGATGGCTCTCCTGGAGCGCGGTTGCCATATCGAAACCATGCGCCTTTCCCGCCTCCTCGATTATTGACCAATCGAAACGACGACCACGTTCGGCTAAGTCCGCGAGGTCGGGCGAATTTAGGGTCGAGAAAGTTAGGTTCGCTGCATCCTGCACCAGCACTTGCGTTGTGCGAACGTCGGTATCGGCTTCCGTGCTGCGACCTCGCTCGTCCCCAACCGCGGAAGCCAACTTATCCTGTAGGTGTTTTGGAGCTCGACGTGTCAACTCGCTTTCACTCAACTGCTTCAGAAGTTCATCTGTAACCTTCTCGGGGCTATCGCCGTCACCGTCTCCCGCGCCCAAGCGGAGCACTATCGGACGACTTTGCTTATCGTGAGCATCGTATAGTTGGGAAAGCTTACTGCGAACGTCATCAACGGTATGATGCGAATGGGCCGTGATTAGGATTTGCGCACTGGAATCAACAGAGAGCAATCGATCAGCAAAGGCCTTTATCAATGTCGTTTTGCCAGTGCCGGGAGGCCCCTGAATTGCGAACGCGGGCTGCGTCTGCCAAACCCGCTGAAGAGTTGTGAGCTTGGAAGCGTCAAGTGTAATCGATGCGTTGGCCGGCGGTAGCGGATCGGAGTTTCTCCGTGTGACCTCCTGAGGCGCTGATATGAGCCGCAAAAGTCCCTCGAACAGGCGCAAATCTTCAATGGCTTTGTGCCTTCGTCTTATTTGGGCAAGAGTTCCACCATGGTTTCGCGCGAGGTACGCCCGGCCCACACGCACAACGACCGCGCCCTGGGCCCTGAAGTAGTATTGTGGTCCCTTCTGGTGCGGCTTAGCTCGAAGAAACCGCCAGTTCGTTGAAGGTGAATCACCTCCAATAGTGCGCCGCTCCAGGAATGAATACCTATCGTGCTTCGGGTCCTCTTCGTCATCGGCCGTAACGGCTTCTGCACCCAACTTAAACCAGTCCTGGATTTGTTCGGCGGGCGGATCCAAGTTGAGAAATCGGGCAAGATCAGCTCTCTCGGGTTCCTGGACCGGGGTCACAACAATTGTGGTATCATTCGCACTCTTGTCGACCTCTAGAATTTCAACTGCGCAAATCTGCGCAACGGTCAATACGGTGTCGAGCTGCTGAGTTACGCGAAAAAATTCATGGACGGTACGTAGATTAGCGGGAAGCTCGATCTTCTCAATTCGTATGGGGAATACTTTATCCCACTGTGCTGCCCTGTCGCGGACAGATCGAATGTTATTTCGAACGTGAGGAAATAACTGCACATCGATTTTCCGCTGACCCATGCTAAAAAGTTGATCATCCGAATTGGTGCGCGGGAGTCTCTCGATCCCCTCACAAAATCCGATATCCCAGGTGTTAAGGCCGTCGACAGACCAATTGCGCACCCGGTATTCAAGCTTCTCACCTCTGAGGACATAGTACGGCGTGGGTATACTGCGTCCGACTACGCGAACGTCCCCTTGCAGATCCTTTCTTATCCAGTCCCGCTGCGCGATTGGGTCATGTGCGCTTGCAACCCCCTCCGACACCACTTCGATCGTCCGTGCAATGTCGAGGCCGGAACTAAGTCGGATTGCAAGGACCAAGCTCCTGCCGGATGACGTTGTTACAGAGCTTAGATCCCTAATAATCTGGCGTAGCAGTTGCTCGATTTCCTCAGCATCAACCAATCGCTGCTCTTGATTGTCCTCCAACAGGCTTCCGATAAAATCGCGCTCTCTCTCCCGGAGGTTCGTCAAATTGCTAAGCAGTCCGCGCAGCGCCGCTCGCTTCTTTGTGCTCTTAAGAGGCACGCCAAAAAGCTCCGCAGCTATCAACCCGAAGTCATACCAGTCGGTCGCGGTCGAGTATTCGCCGTCCAGCCTATCTAGTTCTGGAGCAGCGAATGAGTTCTTCCGCAAGACCTTTGATGCGCCACTGTCCAAGCCTGCCAAGCGTAGCGACCACTCGAATCCGCTCAGCCGGAACTCACCTTGACCGTCCGGACTTACAAACACCGAGGAAGGTGACAACGAGCGGTGCAGCGTTCCCTCTCGATGTAGAATGGCCAGCGCCTGGGCGATACGAAGCAGGCCTTCCCAGAGCGGCCGCCTTCGGCCCACTTCCGAGAGGTTCAGGAGCCAGGGATACCTCGACCGGTTTTGGAGCACATCAGCAAGAACCTGCCTACGGCCGCCATCGAGGATCGCGAAGTAGTACTTATCGTCAGTATCGAGATCGCGCAGCTTCACGAATAGTTCTGAAGCACCCGGGTAGCCTTGGAGCCGCATGAGGCCTCGCACCTCTCGATTCCAAAGCGCTTGGATTGCGGCACTATCACCAAGTCTTTTGCTCCAGAGCTTAGCGTAATAGATGTCCCCCACGTCCTCAGCTTGCCAGACATCCGGTATTCCGCGCTTCGGATCGCCTGGAACAATCTTACGCACCAGCTTGTATCGACCGACCCTCTGCTCCGCCATATCCCCCACCTTCGATCTCAGGCGAATCTTTGCAGTGTCGCCTAAGCTACTCGTGTAACACGCGAGCCTGCCGCATTCCACCAGCGACCCGTGCACCTCCGTCTCTGTGCCACTTCGTTCCCATGGAGAGCCGCTGTTGGACGGATCGAAGGGGCGGATTATGCAGCGAAAGCCCTTTTTCGGCCGCCGCTGTACATCAAAATATACGCCGGTCCTTTCGATATCCGTATTTCACCGGAGCCCGCGGCACGAAATAGGTTCGCAAATGAGATGTTATGGAAAAGTCGGCCAGCGGCTGACACATCGACAGTGTTGGATCAGCCCTTGGCTTGCAAAATAGCCAATGGTCTCTGAGGCGGCTCCTAGCCGCCTTCAGTTTGGATCGAGCACAATGGCGCGATGTATCTGTGATTTACGATCCTTAGGTCGGTCTAGCCGCCGGCATCCCTTAATCAGCCATTGCCAGGGGCTTTGGTTCGATAATGAGGCGCCGAACTGCTAGCTCCGTGCCACCGATCCGAAATTCAAACATATTATCGCTGATGTGCACTTGGATCCCGCCGTAGTGAAGCTGCCGGTGATGGTTCGCACAGACAGTCATCACGTTAGAAGCTGACAGCGAGCCTACTTCCTTCGTTGACACCGGCATCACATGGTGAGCTTCGATATACGGCTCACCGTTCTTCTTGAGGAAGCCAATCGGGTTGCTTCCTAGTGCTTCGCAAACTTGGCACTTGAAACCATTGGTCTTTTTGACGAGGTCGCCAACCGGCCCGCGCTCAATTCCCTTGCTCACCCGTACCTTAACTTCCGGGCTCGCATTCATATACTTCCGCTCTAGGGCCGCGAGCTGATCGGCCACCGGATTGTCACTTGGCGATGGCGCAAGCTCATCGAGATCTTCCCCGAGCAGCGACATCACTGCGTGAAAATCATTATCGGTGAGAGGAAATGAGGACGCTTGAAAGCCGTTTAATAGCAGCCGTGACACATCTGGCCGTACCGTCCGCAGCCGCTCGATAGTCAGTGGTCGCGCGGCGTAAGACTTCAGATAGCGAATGTTGACGGTGGGCCAGCCGGGAACGCGCTCAGCACCAGCTGCCCAAAATTCACTGCTCGCGCCGGTCCCATCGAAGGCCGCGCTTTCGACCTCGCAGAGGGCATAAATCCCCGCCTCAAGTGGCGGATTGCCATCGCGCTCTGCTGCACTGCGTTGATCTACGCCGACACGTATGATCGCCAGCTGTCCAGGGGCAAATCGCTCGCGGTCCGACGGTCGGATCCCCCATGTGTCGCGCTCAATGTTCTGCGTAAGAAATTTGTCGATGGCCCATTTCTTTGGATTGCATACGAACACCCAATACGTCGGTGCAGCGCCAATATCGGCTGAGGGCATCGCGCCATCGACGGCGGCATGGATGCCTGCAACAGCAGTGGCGAGCGCTACTGAGTCGCCGGAAAACTCGTTCCAGACGACTCCCTCCTCCTTGTTACCTCGCACGAGACCGACTCTACCGTCTGCCGTGTATTTCGGATCAAAACGCCGGAAATTCATCATTTTCATGTAAACGCCGTTGGCGTTCCGGAAGGTCTCAGCATCGGTAAGGCCCGAGCTGCGCCCCATTCGTCCGAGGAATGCCGAAAGCTCAGCGACTTCCGCGCTATCCTTGCCAGGCGGCGCGTCGCGGAAGCGAAGGTATAAGTCGAGCGCCAGGATCAACTCGTCGCGCGACCAGGGAGGATTGCGCCGCGCGGTTGTTTCCTCGTCGGGCTCCGTCATTGATACCGGCTCAATGGTTTGCCACCCATAGGCCCAGGCGCGTACCTTGGCTTCGTTGACGCTGAGCTCATTCTGCCATGGCAGATGCGCTTGCCCTGGTAGGCCCTCCGATTCACCTAAGACTCGTTCAAAGTCCCGCGCAGTCCAGACGTGCGCCAGCGTGGCCGCCTGCATAGACTGGATAGGAAAGGCCCAACTGCGATCGCGTTGGTTCCACGCGCGGGCGAATGGTTCCACCGCCGCAAGACCCAATGGCGGTAGGCCCACAAGATAACAGGCAAAGTCAAGGCGTGACTGTATATTGCCGAATGCTCGACCAAATTGGTGCAGATCGCCGAGACCGAGCGTGGCAGCTGCCTCAGCATTTGTATGCGGCGGGAGGTGTCCGCCGTTTGACTCCGCGCGCGAGCGCAGCCAGTTGACCAGTGTCTCGGTGCGGACTTGAACCGGCGTAATCGCCCTCGCAGGTGGCCTATCGCTACCGGTTGGCAGCCCCAGCGTGCGCCGCGAATACCAAATCGCGCGAGCGGAAAATTCATCCGGATGATCGACGATGATTTGCTCATAGGACAGATCAGCGAGGTCAGCATCGACCAAGGCCTGAAAACCCTGAGTAGGTCTTAACTTGGCAACCGCAGCTTCGGCCGCATCCGTGAGGCCCCGGTTTCTCAATTGAATGAAGGTACGCGTGGCATCCTTGCCTTGGCGCTTCATCACGCCGACGTATTCGCTCACGGCCTCGACAATCTTTTCTTCGGCTGGCGTGAGGTCTTTCAGGTCAAGACCGGTCCGCTCACTGATGAGGGCGCGGCCGAGCTCCGCTGATCGGGCTTTAATCGCTTGCCCAACCTCACCGTCAATCGCGTTACGTCGCTCCGCGTTCTTCTCGAACTGCGTGAGATCCTCAAATGTCGAGATACCCCGTATGATACGCGCGAGACGTTCTTCCACTTCGAACCTCTGCTTGAATCGAATGCTGCCATCTTGCCGGAAACGCCGAGCCCTGTAATCAGCAAATTGCTAGCGGCGACCAAGGTCTTATGTGTGAAACGGGTGGTCTCCTAGACCTTTGACGCCCCAACTCGTCAACCGGACTGTCAACCGGTGTCAACTTTGTCAACCTAACTTTTCATCGCCCCCAGCTAGCGCGATGGCGGGGTGCGAATTACCCGCGAGCGATCTAAAAGCCGGAAGGACCCGTGGCTCACCTCTCGGCCTAGACGCGTCGCAACACTCCGCGAGCCAACAGTTCTTCAACAATGTAAGAGCGGCCGCCTCCCCCCTGTTTCAGTTCGGCCGCCGTAGCCGCTTCTTGCATGGGAAGGTCCACCGCATCGACGATCACGGCCCACGTTGGCGCCGAGCGGAATTCATTCAGTAGATCGTTATTCCACCTACGAGTGGCTGACGCCTCCGCCGCCGCTCCTGCAGAATTCATACGCTGGCCGCTGTAGGGGAGGGAGGCATCACAAGCCCTTCCTTCATCGCCAAGCTTGCTTCTATTCCATCGCGGAAGATGCTCATTGCGAGCGCCGGTTGGCAAGGTTGATGTGATGTGATTGGTGGGCCCTTTTCCTTCAATAGGGTTGATGGAAGAGGTTTGTATGACACCGCTGTCAGGCTGACTGTGACCGAATTGGCAGGTTGAGGAGCCGAGATTGTCATGCTGAGAGTGACAAGGATGGCACTGTGAGGGTGACAAGTTTGGTTGCTCAAAACGAGCAGCCCACTTCTTCCGTCGCAGCTTGTACTGGCGTTCGAGCTCGCGGAAGGCTTCCCAGTTTGGCTCGTAGCTGTTGCAGTGCCGATTGCCGGCATGCTTCCGCTTGCGAAACAACTTGGCTTCCACGAGGCGATTGCCAGCTCTAATAATCGTCCGCGTGCTGCATTTTAAGATATGGGCGGCCGTTTCTTCTGACGGATCACAACGACCGGTCTTCCGGTTAAAGCTATCGATCAGGAAGACCGCAAACTGCTTCTGGGTACCATTTAGCAGTTCCGACATCGCGATGTGCTTGAAGGCAAGCAAGATATCGTTTGGTTGAAAAGTCATCGGCCAGCGCTGTTCGGCGCCGGCTTATAGACGGAGGATTCCGCGATCCAGCGCGTCGACAGCTAGCCAAGATGCGACCGCCGAGTCTTGGAAGTTAAATGGAGAGAAAAGTAGAATTATGGGGCGTGGGAGTGCCAGTCTGGATACTGTTCCTTGTATCTCTCCATGAGGCGCCTGGCTCGCGAACTTTCTGTACCCCCGCCCGCCGCTCGGGGCGCCCTTACACGCGCGGCAGCTGAAAGAGAGGTGTGTACGCCCGATATCAAGTCGGCTCGCATTTCTTCAACAAGAGGTAGATCCTCCAATCTATACGAACCGGAGCCGGGAGGGCGACCCACACCTCGTTTTTTGGGCGGCTCAGGTCGTTGAGCCCCCCGATTGACGGCTTCGCCTGCTAGTTCGTCTTCGCTCACCAGCTCATCGATCGTGGTGAGGTGCTTCCACTCCCCTGCCAGGCCGCCGAGCTCCGCTCGTAGCTGCGGGTCGTGGCTCGCCTCCACTGACGAGCGTGCATCCTCGTATTGCCGATGCCAGGCATCGATTTCGCTGTCGGTAACCGCCGGGTTCGGGTGTTCTCTCAATTCTGCGAGCCGTTTCTCTAACCCGCCTAGCTTCACTACAGCCCAGTCTCTGGCCTCCAAACGGTCAGCAACTATCGATCCCTCTGGACAATCCGGGGGGCCAAGATGCTCTGACCTGCGAAGCACCTGGAGCACTCTTGATGCTAATGAGTGCACGCCGGGAGGCAGCCCCACGCCGAGTTGCTCACAAAAGGTCCGAACCCCTTCCTTGCTGACGATTACGCCCTCAAGGAATTTTGTTGCCTGGTCGCGCGTGATCGGGGCTCGTACCCCGAGGTGGCTGCGCATAGCCCAATGCAGCTCAAGAACATCGACCGTTTCCCCGTCAGGGCGAAGAAACGTTCTGTTTGGAAACCGTCCGCAGACAGCCCAGTCGCAGATCCGCCGCAGGGTGAGCAATGGCAGCTCGCCGCTTCGGTCAGACCAGTCGTTCACCAGATCCTCAAGAAGGACGTATTTGGAGGCGGCCATGGCTCGGGAGGGAATCATCAGCTCAATAGGCGAGAATTTTTCTCCTTTTCGCTGTTATTTTTCAACCGATACAGCTCGGAAAGCTGTCGACTACACGGGCTGGGCCACCTGAGGCCCAGCTCATGACCGATTCGGATCCGAATCCCTGCGACATTCCGGAAGTAGCCGCGATTTTAGCTGCCGGCCTTCTGCGTGTTCTCGACCGGAAGTCCAGCCGAAATTTGGCCGGTGCGTCTAATTCTCCGCTCGACTGTGACAGACAATCTGAGGGTGATGTGGCCCGCAGAGCCCAGGAAGTTGCCCCGTGAAAGAGTCCATTTTGTCGCAGTTGGCGGCCCTGAAAGACGCCTCCGCCCCCGCCCTAAAGGCCCGCTGGCGCGAGCTTTTTGATACGGAGCCTCCTGCCTATAACCGCCGTTTTCTGGAGAGCCGACTGGCCTACCGCATTCAGGAATTGGCCTATGGCGGCCTTAGCCGGGAAACCACTCAGCGGCTCAAAGCCATGGCCAAGCAGTATGCGGACCAGAAGCCGGCGGACCGCAAGGCCCGACCGCTTCTGCGGCCCGTCGCCGGGACGAAGCTGATCCGCGAATGGGAGGGCGTGGAGCACTGCGTCACCGTTCGCCACGATGATTTCGAGTATCTCGGCCGCCCCTACAAGTCCCTGTCCTCGGTCGCCCGCCAGATCACCGGCACCAAATGGAATGGCTGGGTCTTCTTCGGCTTAAAGAACTCGGTGGGAAAATGACGCCCCGCAAACCGGCAAGGGGCCGGGCCAGCCCATTCGCCAACTCCTTCGAGCGAGCAGGTTCAGACCCCGCCTCGGTCCGGAAGGTCCGCTGTGCGGTATATACCCGCAAGTCAAGCGAGGAAGGCCTCGACATGGACTTCAACTCGCTCGATGCGCAGCGAGAATCCTGCGAGGCCTACATCACGAGCCAGCGAGCTGAGGGTTGGACACCAGTTCCGGATCGCTACGATGATGGCGGCTTCTCCGGAGGCACGCTGGAAAGACCGGCGTTGAGGCGGCTTTTGACAGACGTCAAAGCAGGCAGGATCGACGTCATCGTTGTCTACAAGATCGACCGGCTTTCGCGGTCGATGCTCGACTTCCTCAACCTCGTTGAATTGTTCGAGCGCCATGGGGTGACGTTCGTGTCCGTCACTCAATCCTTCAACACCAAGGACGCTATGGGCCGCATGGCCCTGAACATCCTGGTGACCTTCGCCCAATTCGAGCGCGAGCTGATCGGCGAGCGCATCCGCGACAAGGTTGCGGCCTCTCGCAAGCGCGGCAAGTGGATGGGCGGCTGGACACCGCTCGGCTACGAAGTCCGCGATCGCAAGCTGCTGGTTCACCCAACCGACGCGGAGCGGGTCAGAGCGATTTTCCGGCGGTTCGTACAGCTCAAATCCGCAACCCGACTGGCTCGCGAACTCGTCGCTGCCAATGAACGCACCCGCTACGGCCATCTCTTAGACAAGGGGGTGCTGTACAAGATCCTCCACAACCGGGTCTATCTTGGCGAGGCGGTTCACAAAGGCACTTCATATCCAGGCGAGCACGAAGCGATCATCGATCGCAAGCTCTGGGATCAGGTTCACGCGATCCTCAAAGAAAGCCCGCGCAAGCGCGCGAACAACAGCCGAGCACAGACCCCTGCACTGCTGAAAGGGCTCCTCTTCGGTCCTGACGGCGCGGCCATGTCGCCAACTCACACCCGAAAGTCCGGCCGCCTGTATCGCTACTACATCAGCCAGACCGCGATGAAACAGGGTCGATCAGACTGTCCGGTTAAGCTGGTGCCCGCAGCCGAGCTAGAGCGCATCATCGTCGATCAAGTTCGTCTGCTGCTGCAAACCCCTGAGATCATCGTTCAGACCTGGCGCGCTTCACGCAAACAAAACGACAGCGTCACCGAGGACGAGGTGCGGAGCGCGCTGCTCGGCTTTGACGAGCTCTGGGATGAGCTGTTCCCTGCTGAACAGGCGCGCATTGTCGAGCTGCTCGTCGAGCGCGTCGACATGCATGCAGAGCGAATGGATATAGCCTTAAATATCCACGGCCTGACCTCGCTCTCCTCGGAATTGCAGCCGCAACCGTTCCAGGAGGCCGCCGAATGAACCGACCGACCACCCTCACCCTTGGTCCCATTGGTCGGCCGAAGCTCGGTCGAGACGGCCGAACAATGGTCGTGAGCATCCCGATCTCGTTCCGTCGCCAGGGCGGACGCAAACGCGTCGTCACCCCAGCGAATGCGGAGGCCTGGTCGCCGTCGAAGCCTCAGGTCGACAACACCTTGATCAAGGCCGTAGTGCGGGCGCATCGTTGGCGCAACATGCTTGAATCGAACCTATTTAGCTCGGTGCGAGAACTCGCCAAAGCCGAGAAGATCAACGAGTCCTATTTGTGCCGGGTGCTTCGGCTCACCCTGCTCTCGCCGGCCATTACCGAAGCCATCCTGAACGGTCTGCAGCCAGACGGGCTTGAGCTGGCGCAGCTGTTGCGATCCATTCCAGCTGAGTGGGACGAGCAGAAGATCCTGCTGCGCTCACTCGCCCGGAAAGCCGGACGCCGCTGAGGCCCCTTCCCAAGTTGGAAACGGGGCGGGCGTGGATTCGCCCATCGAAAATTATGGAATTTTGTCGGCTGACTTGAGTTAGCTTAATGGTGCGGCTAACCCCTGCGCTGAAAATATCAGCTCTGAAGCTATCATTTCGAGACAGCACGGACAGCCGCCTTTGCAGCATTCTCCAAGGTAGGCATGAGCTTCTCGCGGGTTATGCCTTCGCGCTCCAGCATAATGCGCAGCTGAGGAATTTCCTTGGCCGGAAGTACCATACGGCGGAGCATAGGGTGCTCCTGGTCGTATAAGTAAGATTCACAGTCTTCCTCGCCATATTCGGGCTCATTATTCAAAGCTACGACGACTTCTTCGACTGCGGGCCAAACGCCATTCTGCTCAAAAAAGTCGAGCGCCCATTCGTGCTGAACTTCCAGAAGCAAGCCATCTTGAGCCAAGATAAAGTCATTGCCACGTCGACGCGGGAGTAATGGACGGAGCAGAGTTGTGCCAATACCGCCTTTGAAATGATACATTGACTCGACGGCGTTCATATCGAGCGCCCAGACGCACAAATCGGTCGCATCAAGGTCTGGGCCATAATCCTCCTGCGCAAAGAAGACGGCGAACATCGGATTGAAGGTCCAATCTAAGAAGCGGGTTGGAACGCCGTAATGTTGCGCAATGCCAATATCGTTGGCAGAGAAGAAGGGACTTTCGCTATCAGGTTCGTCTCGAGTATCATCGATGATTCTCGGATCGTCGTTAAGGTCCATCGAATAGGACGTATCAGGCTCGTCCACGTCGAACCCCATCCGCCAGCCGATACACCTGAACTCGTTGAGAACTAGCTTTTCGGCGTGAGTCCAGGCCAGGGCCTTGTGCAAATTTGTTCCTGATAGCCCCTTAACGTCGAGACCGTCTCTCGCACGAACCTCCGCGGTCATCAATCTCGCGATCATCGTATGCAGGCGATTACCTTCCGAAGCAGATCGCCACGCCTGAGGCTTCAGAGGCCAGGCCGCGTTTCTGTGACCACGAAAGATCCATTGCGGAATACCGATGCCGCTTTCTTCGTGCCACGCCGAATTTGAAGCTCTGAGGAGAGCCATGAAACTGGCTGCATCCATTAAAGCTCCCCCTTAAATGCCTTGTCGAGAAACGCTGGGAGCAAAGCTTCAAGTTCATCCTCTGCCTGCGACTGTAGGTGCACGACAGAGCGAATCCGTTCACTCAGTTCATCTATCTTGGCTGTGATGGCCTTTTGTTCGTTTAGAGACGGCGCCGGAACAGGAAATGCACGGATCTCACGAAGAACAATATGGGGAATCATGTCCCCTCTTGATTTCGCGGCCATGCGATCCTTAATCCAGGAGGAGTTGAGCAAGTGGACCAAGTACTTCCCATCGAGCCGGTCACGAAGCGGCTTGATAAGTGCAACGCTGACGAAGAAGCTAAATTGTCGATCTGTGTCGACGTAACAAGGACGTCCTCTTGTCGCTCCGTCCTTTGAATAGAGCACATCGCCTCTTTGCGCCGAGCAGCGGCGACTGAATTCAATATGATCTTCCCGGGATACGTATTTTAAGTCCTCGAATGAAAGAGTGCCGGACACCATGTTCTTGACCGTTACAAACGGAACACCACTTTGATCAGGCAAGTAACTTGGCGTTTGATGCGGCCCGTCGACTATGTGCGACGTTAGCTCGCTCAAAGGGAAGACGGGGTAGCGCGCCGCGAGCCCACGGAAGATAGCACCCAATTCGGACGCGATCAGCGCGCGCGTTGCTTCCGTTGAACGCGCTCGCAGGTTTCGCGCTTCTCCAATTTTTTCAGAAATGTCATCGATGCAAGCTCTAATCCGCCTCTGTTCTTTTAGTGACGGCAGCGGAACGGGTATAGGCAAAAGGCGCTTGGATTTCAGTTCAGTCTTTATTCCACCCGGCACATAAGTTGCGAGCAGGTCTCGAAAAAAGCGACTTCGAAGCATCCACCAAAGAAACTTCACATCAACCTTTTCAAGGTCAGGCTGATAAGCACCATAGTGGATCGTTGCACCGAGCGGCCCTAGCTCTGGCTGGTCATGGATGGCGATTGCTCCTTTAGCCGCGTTAATCCCAGACACAAGCAAGTCACCGGGCTGAACGAGTATCATTCCCGTTTTTGTGTCGAACCCGTCGCGGAGGTGTATCCGACCATCGTCGAACGTTACTTTTTCCACGATGCGCGTCTGCCCGTACACAACTTCAGCGGGCGGCCTCTCTTTGAGAATCTCCCCCAGCGCAATCTGAGTCCACATAATCAAGAAGCTCCCAGCGCGATCTTTATCTCGCGCATCAGCTCTGCAATCTTCATTTCTTTTTCTATGATATCCTCGGCGAGCTGGTCGGGTGGCAGATGCTCAAAGTCAACTTTTCCATTTGGATTCCTACAGTCGAGATTGCAGTTGTCCGCAAGTAGGTCCTCGACAGGCACCTTCCATGCCTGTTGATTTTCCTCCCGCTTCGACCACCAATTCATACAGTCAACAAATTCATCAAACTGAATAGGTTGAGTCTTCGTGTAGTTCTTGCGGCCGTCTGGGAGTGGATGCTCATAGTACCAGACTTCCGTCGTCGGCCCCGATCGGTCGAAAAACAAGATATTGGTCGGGATACCCGTGTAAGGAGCAAAGACGCCACTCGGCAAGCGCACTATGGTGTGAAGATTGAACTCCTTGAGCAATTCTTCCTTGATGCGTGCGCAGACGCCGTCACCAAACAAAGTGCCATTAGGTACCACAACGGCCGCCCTCGCTGATCGACCCATACGCGTTGGCTGACGATGCAACCGCCTCATAATCAGTTGAAGGAAGAGCAGTGCTGTTTCAGCCGTCTGTCTGTCGTCCGGAAAATTTCCTTGGATTCCCTTTTCTTCTTCGCCGCCGAACGGAGGATTTGTGAGAATAACGTCAACGCGCTCCTTCTCTCCGATCTCCGAGAGCTTGAACCGCAGCGCATTGCCTGGATCAATCTGCGGCGCATCCAGTCCATGCAAAAGCAAATTCATCTGCCCGAGAAGATATGGAAGGGACTTAGGCTCACAGCCGAAAATGGTTTCGGTTTGAAGCCGCTTTCTATCGGCTACCGTCTTGACTTGATTCGACAGGTAACTGAACGCCTCAACGAGGAACCCGCCCGTACCGCTGGCGGGGTCAAGTACGGTTTCGCCAAGGCGCGGATCGATCACCTTGACCATGAAACGGACGACAGGACGCGGCGTGTAAAACTCGCCGGAATCGCCCGCGGCGTCGCGCATTTCTCGCAGCATCGATTCGTAGAGAGCACCAAGCGTGTGCAACTCTTCCGACGACGTGAAATGAATATCTGCCACCTTGTTAATTACATCGCGGAGCAAGTAACCACTCTTCATACGGTTATCGACACCGTGAAACACGGTGGCGATCACGTCGCGTCGATTGTCGCCATTTGAGCTGGACAGCCCGCGCAAATAGGCAAAAAGGCCAGATCCCTTCTTGCCAGTCGGGAGGCGCGTTTCATCCTGATTGATGAAAGCGAGCAGCTCGTCGCCCGTGATACCTTGCGGATCGGCTGCCCAGTCGCGCCACCGATAGGGAGGATCGATCGCCGGCCGAAACTGCTTGGTTGCCAGCGCGGCCTCTTGCTCGCGCTGCTGCTCTAGGTCGTCGAGAAATTTGAGAAACATGATCCAGGTAAGCAGTGGCAGTCGGTCCAGATCTCCGTTCAGCCCCTTGTCCTTGCGCATAATGTCGCGCGCGGACTTGAGTAGGCTTCCGAGCGCCTGCGCAGTCGTCATCGGCTTTTCAGCGCCGTTTGTCTTCTTCGTTTTAGGACTACGAGCCATAGAGGATCCCTTGCAGATCGGTTACCGCGGTGCGGAGCTGCTCGGGTCCTCCGAACAACTTGATGATCTCTCCCGGATTGCCATGATTCGAGATGGGAGGTACATGCAGAACGTCGGGTAGCACGAATTGGGCATCGCCGTGCTCCGCGTATTTCTCGAGGAGTTCATCGAGAACCTCTCGCGCCTCGGGGCCGTATTTTTCGAAAAAGTCCTTCCGTTCCTGCTTCAGGCGTTGTGCTCTCTCCCGCCTGGTGCGCAACGGCGCGTTAAAGGCGAGATGGCAAAGAAGGTCAAACGGGTCGGCATCCGGCTGCTGGGTCTGATCGGCCAATTCATCAAAGCCGATGCCACGCTCCGCCAAGGCCTGAATGACTTCATCCCGTTGAGCGACGTCCGCCCAGCGCTTGCGTAATTCCTGCGTGGTCGGACAGAGTGTGCGGATCGTTTCAGCGGCGTAGTCCGTATAGCGGACGACCCGGAGCTGCTTTCCGTTCGGATCGAGTTCGTGGACGAGGTGTGCCACGATCGAGACCTGGCCGCCATCGAAGTAGAATTTACGCGGTTCACCCTCCGGTGGCTCGACGACCGTTGGCTCACGCTCGGGCGGCAACGGCTCGCCATCGGGCGTGATTTCATTCGTAGCGACGATGTCTCCCGCGTCATCTACTTGTTCTTCGGTGACGCGAGCTGGGTCACCGTCGAAGGTGGGATCGGCAAACATCCGCGTTGCCGATCCGGTATAATCGATGATGTTGAACCAGAGCTTCCCATAGTCGTCCCGCAACCGCGTCCCGCGGCCAATGATCTGCTTGAATTCGCTCATCGACCCCACGACACGCGCCAGCACCACGTTCTTGCAGGTAGGCGCGTCAACGCCGGTCGTCAGCAACTGCGACGTTGTCAGAATGGCTGGCGTTAGGGTTTCAACATCCTGGAAACGGCTAAGGTGGCCGCGTCCGATTTGCCCTTCATCGGCGGTGACACGGCAGATGTAGTCGGGATTTTGCGCGTTGAGATCGGCGTTCAGATTTACCAGAGCTTCGCGCATCTCACTGGCATGCTCCTGGTCGACACAAAAGACGATAGTCTTTGCGAAACGATCGGTCTTCTTGAGGAACTCAGTTAGGTGATGTGCAATCGCGTCTGTGCGCGCCCTGAGTGCGATGACCCGCTCGAAGTCCTTAGTCTGATATTCATCATCAGGTATCGCGCGGCCAAATCGATCCACTTCATCCTTGCTCGGACGCCAGCCAGCGGCATCCCACTGCGTAACGACACGATGGACACGATACGGAGCCAGAAAGCCATCATCGATGCCTTGCCGCAGGCTGTACTCGTAAATCGGAATGCCGAAATAGAGGTAGGTATCGCGATTGTCTTCCCGTAGGGGCGTGGCCGTCATACCCAGCTTGTAGGCCGGCTTGAAGTAGTCAAGGATCACGCGCCACGAGCTATCGTCACGCGCACTGCCGCGATGGCATTCGTCGATAATGATGAGGTCGAAGAAGTCTGGCGCAAAGGACTTAAAGAGACCCAGTCGCCTCTCATCTTCGGCGAGTGCCTGATAGATCGCGAAATACATCTCGCGGCTCTGAACGACCTCGCCGGATTCGATCTTGTAGCGGGCATCTCCAAAGGCCGCGAACAGACCATCCTTGGGTTGATCGACCAGAATGTTGCGATCTGCCAAGTAGAGAATGCGTGGACGGCGATGTTCGCCGGTTCGATTCCAGCGTGACGACCATAGCTTCCAGCAAATCTGAAAAGCGACAAAGGTCTTGCCGGTGCCGGTGGCCATTGTGAGCAGAAGGCGCTCGCGGCCCTTAAGGATCGATTCGACCGTTCGGTTGATGGCAATCTGCTGATAATACCGCTCGTCCTTCCCGCCAGTGTGATTGAATGGAGTTAGCAGGCGCTCGCCGGCCTCGGGTTTTGCGAGGCCTTGCCCTGCCTGATAACGCGCCCAGAGATCCTGCGGAGTTGCATAGTCTGCAACGTGGGTTTCTTTGCCAGTAAAATAGTCGATCTCGATGATGTCATGCCCGTTGGTGGCATAGCCAAATTTGAGGCCCAGCATTTCGGCGTAAGTGCGAGCCTGCTGGACGGCATCGGCGGCGGTCTTGTAAGCCGCCTTCGCCTCGACCACGGCCAATGGAAAATCGCGCATGTACCGTAGGAGGTAGTCAACACGTTTTGGCGGCTTGCGAATGAAGCCTTTGCCGACGGGAACGATGCGACCGTCGGTGATGGTGCGCTGCTCGGCGACGGAGTGAGGATCAGTATCCCAGCCCGCGCTCTGAAGCTTCGGCACAACAAATTTTCGGCAGGTATCGGCTTCTGTCGCCATCAATTCATAAGACCAAACTGGGTTGAGAAAGGAAAGAGGAGCAACTTAAGGCTATCTTATCCGGGCGAAGCGCAATGAAATCAATCCCCTAATGGTAGCAGTTACCGAATAACCCTTCAGCCTGAAAGTACCTTTTCTAGGGCTGCCACAAGCTCGGCGCGGCGCTCCTTAGTCAGCTTGTTTAGATTCTCCTGCCGCCATTTGATGGCAGGCAGATCGGCAGCACCCCGGAAGGTCGATAAGCGTCCTCGGGCTCGCCGCGTTCGAAGGACAGAAGAAAGCGCTTGTGCGGTTCGGGCATATTGCCCACGACGTCGGTGATCAGGATTTCCTGCTCCTCAATGAGCTCCTTGAGCGTCACAGCTTCGTCGGTCATGCCGATGAAACACGGTTATAATCGAAGGTCAGCACTTCATGCACTGGTCGCGTCTGGCTTTCGAGATAGACAATGAACGCACGGCGCAAGACGTCATCCATCCCTTCATTTTCGTAAAGGTGTCGTGTGTCGAAGAAGTCACGCGGATGTTGGCGATCGAGCGCTGCGACGATCTTACCTGCGTGGAGATCGGCGAATGAGAGAACCGGCATTTCCGCGAAGCCGAACGTTTCCTCGACCTTTCCGGTCACGCCTTTGGTTTCAGGATTATGGATGCTACCGCGCAAGACCGGGGTTACGTCGATCTTGGTTGTCGCCATCGGCGCGAACCAGCAGATGCGTTCGTGAACCCTTTTGGCCCTCCGCCACGGTCTACCCCGCGATCTTGCTCTTTACGCTTGCAGCGATGCGGCCCATCGCAGCGTCGATTGCAGCAAGTGATTCCGGATAAGCGCACCGCCCCGTCGAAATGCGAAGCCCGATCGAACCCGCAGATTCCGAAATCGGCATAGAATCGGGAGTCCCTCGTTCTCTCATCGGTTGAGGGAGGGAGATTCAAACCGCTGCCCTGATAAGCCATTGATCTTCCAAAAAATCCCGTACTAGACCAATTTTGCGAGTTCTAAGATTCGGAGAAAATTCGGTTCTCCGGGCCTATCCAGGACCAAGTGGACCGGTAACGGGAATTCTCCGTTGGTAAAAACAGCGGGAAAACGGCCGCATTTCCGGCCTGTCCCCAGTCTGATGTACGAAATGATTTTGTGGGCTGGCGGAGAGAGTGGGATTCGAACCCACGGTACGGTTTCCCGCACACACGCTTTCCAAGCGTGCGCCTTAAGCCACTCGGCCATCTCTCCGGAGCGCCTTCTCTTGAAGGGGCGCCGATGAATTTGCAAGGGATCGCGGGGCAAATCGGGGGATTTTCCTCAACTTGTTGTATTTAAAGGATAATATCTGGCGCTGCACGCGCTTTGACCCGCCTGCCGGCTGAACCGCGGGCGGGTTTGGCGCGACGATTCACGGGAAGCCGCCAAACACGACCGGGAACGCCATGACTATCTGCAGGACCATCATCGCCATTGGCCTGATCTCGGCCCTTGGCTCCGCCTTCGCCTTGCCCGCCGCCGCGCAGGTCTGCACCCGGAAAGGCGTCGACGTCAGCTGCGACGACGGCCGGCGCGGGGTGCTTTCGGGCGATGCCATCCTCTGGCCCGATGGCACGCGCTCGAACTCGACGCCGCATCAGAGCGTCATCATCGGCAACAAGAGCTCGGTCCATGTCGGGCCCGGCGTGTTCGTCGGCCAGGGCAAGGGCGTGGTGCCGCTGGACGATCCCAACGCGCCGAACAAGCGGCAATGCGCGATTCTGGAGAGCGTGTCGTATTGTTATTGAGGCTCGCACTATTCGACATCGGCCGTCATGCCCGCGGCTCGTCCGGGACATCCACGCTCTTCGAGCCGCGTGGCAAGACGTGATGGCCGGGGCAAGGCCGGCCATCACGAGCGGATGGAGCCTGCGAAAATCCTAGATCAACCGCACGCCTGATATCGCCGACTTCAGCCAGCGCAGCGCCTGGGGCGGCTGGGCTGCGAGCGGGGCAACGGCGGCCTTCTCGGTCCGGCACTTTTCCAGCTCGGCGACGAAATCGGCGGACCATTGCTGGATGGTGTGGCCGCGCAACTTCTTCATCATCGCGTCCCAGCGCATCTTGCGCTCGGTGAGCGGCATGGAGGCCGCGACCGCGATCGCGCGCGCCATGCCGTCGATGTCGTGCGGATTGACCAGCAATGCCGTATCGAGCTCGTTGGCCGCGCCCGCGAATTTCGACAGCACCAGCACGCCGGGATCGGCCGGGTTTTGCGCGGCGACATATTCCTTGGCGACGAGGTTCATGCCGTCATGCAGCGGGGTCACGACGCCGATCTGCGCGGTGCGATAGAGGCCTGCGAGCACGGCCTGGCTGAAGCCCTTGTTCAGATAGCGGATCGGCGTCCAGTCGACCTCGCCATGACGGCCGTTGACGTCGGTCACGAGGCGCGCGACGTCGTTCTGGAGATTGCCATAGGCCTCGATGCCGCCGCGCGACGGGTTGGCGATCTGGAGCAGAGAGATGCTGCGCGCAAACTGCGGCTGCTCGGTCCAGAGCCGGTCGAACGCGCTGATGCGGTTGACGAGGCCCTTTGAATAGTCGAGCCGATCGACGCCGATCGCCAGACGCTCGCCGTTGAGGCTGCGCCGCAGGCGCGACACATCGGGGTGCGAGGCCGATTTCGCCGCGTACTGCGCAAACTTCTCCGCATCGATGCCGATCGGGAAGACTTCACAGCGCGTGCGCCCGTGTTGCGAGGTCGCAACGCCGCCTTCGATGGCGAGGCCGAGCTCCCCGCCGACATAGCCGAGAAAGTTCTGGCGATCTTCCTCGGTCTGGAAGCCGAGCAGATCGTAGGCCAGCATCGCCGTGATCAGCTCGCGATGGTTGGGCACGCCCTGCACCACCGCGGCGACCGGCCACGGCGTATGCAGGAAGAAGCCGATCGGATCGTCGACGCCGAGGTCGCGCAGCTCGGCGCCAAGCGCGAGGAAATGATAGTCCTGCACCCAGAACGCCGTCCTGGCCTTTCGGAAGCGCAGCAGGGCCCGCGCCATGAAGGCGTTGACCTCGCGATAGCTGACATAGTCCTCCCGCGAGACGCGAATTAGATCGCTGCGCGAATGCAACGCCGGCCACAGCGCCGAATTGGCGAAGCCTTCGTAATAACCGCCATAATGTGCCGCCGGCAGGTCCAGCGTCGCAATCGCGCCGGTCCCGAGCGCCTCGATCTCGGCGAAGGGTTCCTTCTGATGGCCGTCACGCACACGGCCGGAGGAACCGACCCAGATCGCACCAGAATGTTCCACCACCGGAAGCAATGCCGCCGCAAGGCCGCCCGTCATGGGCTCGTTGGGTTTGCCGCGCGCGACGCGATTTGAAACGACAACCAAGTTCACAGGTCGTCCCCTCCTGTTCATTCCACCCCGTTTAACTGCCGTTCATCAATATGGTTCCTGATCATCGTTTCAACCAATTGAAACCAAAATCGGGCGTGCGCGTTGGAACTGGTTTCCCTTGCGGAACCCCGGAATTTCGCTGCAAAGACAGCTTTTCCGATCGTTCTGCGCAGCATGCATTGCGGCGCGCAGTCGGCTCCGCTGACGGTATTCGTGTCTGCGAGGCGGGGCTGCCTTGGTTTCACCTCGGATCGAGCAGTCGCGCGAGGAATGCGCGCACATCGCTCGGCGCATCGAAGTGACCATTCACGCCGATCGCGCGGCGGCCGACCGAGAAGGCGAGCCCGTTCATGTCGGGCATGATCGCAAACACCGTCTCATCGGTGACGTCGTCGCCGATGAATAGCGGGCGTCGTCCCTTGAACGGCTCGTGCTTCATCAGTTCGTGCACGCCGCTCGCCTTGGTGAAGCCGGAATGCTTGATCTCGCAGACGAACTTTCCGGGCAGCACCTCGATCGGCGCGTTGGGCAGGTCGGCGCGGATCAGCGAGACGGATTCGTAGATCGCCTTCTCCGCATGCGGCGCAAGGCGGTAATGCAGCGCGAGCGAATAGCCCTTGTCCTCGAGCAGAATGCCAGGGCTGAGCTTGGCGATGGCGGCCAGGCGCCGCTTCAGCTCCTTGTCGAGCGGCGGCGCGTGCACGTCATCAGCTTCATTGTCCACCGACAGCCGCATCTCCGCGCCGTGGCCGGCGACCGCGCGAAACACATCGGGCGCGAAAATCAGGTCGATGTCGTTGAGCGAGCGGCCACTGACCAGCGCCAGTGCCCCGGAGGTGCGCTCGGTCAGCCGGCCCAGCGTTTCCGACAGGCCCGGCGGCACCCACACCTCGCGTGGCGTCGGCATCAGGTCGAGCAGCGTGCCGTCGATGTCGAGCAGAATGGCGATTTCATCGAGATGCGGCACCAGCGCATGCGGCACCGGCACCGCTTCGGGCGCATCGTCATCCGGCATCGTACGCGTCTGGTCCATCGCCATGTCCCCAAGTTCCGATTTCATCAGTCTACTCCATAAAGGCGAGCGGCCGCGCGATTTGTTCGAGCGGTTTGCGCTCCGCGGAGACGGCATAGCGCCACGCCACGATCGCAGCCGCGATCATCAGAAATGCCCCCAGCAGATAGCCGGCGAACACGCTGTTGCGCGATCCCGTGTCGATCAGCGCGCCGAACAGCGCCGGCCCGACCACGCCGCCGATGCCGGTGCCGACCGCATAGAATACCGCGATCGCCAACGCGCGGACCTCCAGGGGAAACGTCTCGCTGACGGTGAGATAGGCCGCGCTCGCAGCCGGCGAGGCAAAGAAGAAGATCACCATCCAGGCGATGGTCTGCCCCTGCGCGCTCAGCACGCCGATCGAGAACAGATAGCCCGATATCGCCAGTAGCACGCCCGATGCGCCATAGGTGAACATGATCATGGTGCGGCGGCCGAGCGTATCGAACAGACGGCCGAGCAGCAAGGGCCCAAGGAAATTGCCGGCAGCGAAGGGCAGCAGGTACCAGCCGACGTGATCGGCACTGATGCCATAGAAATCGGTCAGCACCAGCGCGAAGGTGAAGAAGATGGCGTTGTAGAAGAACGCCTGCGCGCTCATCAGCACGAGGCCGACCAGCGCGCGCTGACGATAGGCCGAAAACAACGTGTGCACGACCTCGGCGATCGGCGTGTGATCGCGCATCTTCAACCGGATCTTGGTGAAGCGTCCGTCGCTCGTGTCCCGGTCATGCCCGATCACCGAGCGCTCGATCCCGTCGACGATGGCATGGGCTTCGTCGGGACGGCCATGGATCATCAGCCAGCGCGGACTTTCCGGAATCCACATTCGCATCAAGAGCACGACGAGACCGATGGCCGCGCCGATGAGATAGGCCAGGCGCCAGCCGAGATCGGGTCCGATCAATGCTGGATCGAGCAGCACAATGGCCGCCACGGCGCCCATCGCGGCCCCGATCCAGAAACTGCCGTTGATGACGAGATCGGTCCAGCCGCGATAGCGCGCCGGCACCAATTCCTGGATGGTCGAATTGATCGCGGTGTACTCGCCACCGATGCCGGCGCCGGTGAGGAAACGAAACAGCGCATAGCTCGCGACATCCCACGACAGAGCGGTCGCCGCCGTTGCCGAGAGATAGAGCGCAAGCGTGATGAAGAACAGTTTCTTGCGGCCGATGCGATCGGTCAGCCAGCCGAAGCCGAGTGCACCGATCACGGCGCCCGCGAGATAGGCGGAGTTGGCGATCCCGAGATCGAGATTGGAGAAGTGCAGCGACGGGCTCTGCTTCAGTGCACCGGAGAGCGCACCGGCCAAGGTTACCTCGAGTCCGTCGAGAATCCAGGTGATGCCCAGCGCGAGCACGACACGGGTGTGGAAACCGCTCCACGGCAGGGCGTCCAGCCGCGAGGGAATGCTTGTCTCGACGATACGGTCGGTCGCGGTCGCCGCCGGGACTACGGGTGCATAGTTCAGCGCTGGGCTTTGCTGCAATTCCATCGGGCTGTTGCGTCTGATCAATGGAAGCGACCCCGGTTCACATGACGTGGACGGGGTCGATCCGATCATTGGGGGTGCGGCATTCTGCCTGCCACCTGCGACAACGTTTGCGATGGGACCCGGTTCCCAGGGAACAGCCGCCCAAAACGCCCGTTTTCGATTGAGCTCCAGGGAGTTGACGCATGGCTCGGGTCAGGAAGACGACACATTCGCGGAAGACAGGTGCGCGGAAGACAGGTACGCGCAACACCGCGCGTCGCAGGGCGAGCACGACGCGCAAGAGGCCAAGTCGCCGTACAGCACCGAAGCGCTGGTCGCAACGGGTGACGCGGGAGAGCGACGCGCTCGATCTCGAGCGCGGAGTGTTCAAGCTCAAGGACCCCAGGAAGATCGCGGCCTCCCTGAAACGCTCGGCCGAGCACAGCTCGCGTCGCAAGACCGGCGCCTATCGCTCCGCGCTGTCGATGCTGACGTTCTACATCAATCGCGCCGGCAAGACGCTGCCGAAAACGCAGCGCGCACGACTGGAGCGCGCGAAGGTGGAGCTGAGGCGAGCGTTCGGGGAGGAATGAGACTCGCGCTCATTGCTCCGCCGTCGTCCCGGACGAGCGCGCCTGATGGCGGGCTTGTCCGAGGCGGCGCGACGGCGTCGCAGCTATGCCGCGCG
>NZ_AJQE01000250.1 GCF_000261685.1 Bradyrhizobium genomosp. I (2014)
TAAGATTAGCCGCAGGCGTAACCCACCTCTTCTGGTTCCGCGTATAGAGACAGCGGTGGGTTACGCCTCGCGACTACGCTGCGCGTAGCCGCAATGCTAACCCACCCTACGCATCCCCTAAGCCTCGTTGCCGCCTTCCTGCCGTGTCGCCTCGAACAGGAACCAGGTGCGGCGCTCGGTCTCGTCGATGAAGTTTTCGAGGATGCTGGCGCTGGCGACGTCGCCGGCCTCGTCGCAGACGTCGTGCGCCTTGCGCATCGCAGCCGCGACATGCTTGTTGTCCTGCATCAGCTCGCGCAGCATCTCGCGCGGCGGGACGTAGTCCTCGTTGTTGTCCTTGATGGTCTGGAGCTTTGCGACCTGGCCGATCGACTTCAGCGTGGTCCCGCCGATCTTGCGGACGCGCTCGGCGAGTTGATCGGTGGTGGCGAAGATCTGGTCGGACTGCTCGTCGAGCAGCAGATGATAATCCCGGAAGTGGCGCCCGCTGATGTGCCAGTGGAAGTTCTTGGTCTTGAGATAGAGCGCGAACGCGTCGGCCAGAAGCACGTTGAGCGCCTCCGAGACCTTCTTGACGCCATCCGACGACAGATCAGTGGGGGTATCGAGATCGGGCGAGACCTTGCTGGTTTTGCTCACGGGAAACCTTCCTGTTAGGACGCGGACATTGACGGCGCGCCGTCGCACCCCTAACGCAAGGCGGGCAGCGCCGGTTCCTCCATCGGAACCGTTTGGCCGGGACCTTCGAATACCATGGACGATTGGATCGATTATTACGACTCGACGCATACGATCTATGTCAGCAAGCTGCATCGCGACTTGCACTTCCAGATCATTGCGCGCGACATCATCGGCTACATCCCCTCGCCCGATGCGACGGTGCTGGACTATGCCTGCGGGGAAGCGCTGTCGGCGAGCCAGGTGGCAGCCGCCTGCGGCCAGCTGATCCTGGCCGAGCCCGCGCCGGGCGTGCGTGGCCGGCTGATCGCGCGGTTTGCCCCGAACACGAAGATCCGCGTCCGCTCGCTCGACGACGTCCGCAAGATGCAGGACCAATCGATCGATCTCGTCGTGATGAACTCGGTCGCGCAATACATGACGCCGGACGAGCTCGATGCCGCCCTCCTCAACATCCGCCGCATCCTGAAACCCTCCGGCAAGCTGGTGCTTGGTGACATCCTGCAGCCCAATGTCGGGATGGTCAGGGACGTGATGGCGCTGCTCGGCTTCGGCGTCCGCCACGGCTTCTTGAAAGATGCGCTGATCGGGCTGGTCAGCACCGCGCTGTCGGATTACCGTCAGCTGCGCACGCGCATCGGGCTGCAGCGTTACAGCGAGGACGAGATCACCGCCAGGCTGAAGGCGGCGGACTTCGCGGTCCAGCGCGCCGACGGCAATATCGGCCATAATCGCTGGCGCATGACCTTCATCGCGCGGCCGCCTCTCGTCCGTTAAGCATAGCGGTCAGCCGAGCTGGCCTGTCGCCCCCCGATCGGTCATGATCGTCGCGGCCCGGTGGCGGAAGCGTCTACGCGGGAGCGGTGCATCGCTCTTTATCCTGGTTCAAATCCAGGCCGGGTCTCCACGCTTCGCCCCTGCGGGGCTACGCGTGGCGCAGCCACGCAAGACCCGTAGGGGCGAAGCGTGTCCGGCGTAGCTGGAGCGGCAGCGGAAGCGGAAGCGAAGACGGACTGCCCGCCCCGAGCTCAATCCACCTTCACCACGTCACATCCGCCCATCAGCTGCAGCCGCTCGGCATCCCTGGCCGCGGATTTGAGCACCGCGTCGAGCAGGCCCGGGAACCGCGCGTCCAGATCCTCGCGGCGCAGCCGCATGAAGCGGTTGGTTCCTGCCAGGCGCGTCTGCATCAACCCGCATTCGCGCAGCTTGGCGAAGTGGTAGGCGAGGTTCGACTTGCCGCCGAGCCCGCTGAAGTCGCCGCAACAGAGTTCGCTGCTGACACGTTCTTGCAGGGCGAGCTGGTAGACAATGGCGAGCCGGATCGGATCGCTCAGGCAGTCGAGAACCAACGGCAGCTCGATCTGCTCGCGGGTGGGGTGGAGAGGTGTGCGGCTCATGTCCAGAGCATAGTGGCAGGGCCGCAGAGTTCAATAGTTCTTGAACTAATTGACTCCCGAAGCACAGCGTCCAATAGTTCAATAAACATTGAACATGGAGTTTGCGATGAGCGTGTTCTGGCTGGCCCTCGCGGCCTTTGCGATCGGCACGGAAGGCTTTGTCATTGCGGGACTTTTGCCGGCAATCGCCATCGACCTCGCGATTTCGGTCTCGGCTGCGGGCCAATTGGTCACCGCCTACGCCCTCACCTATGCGGTGGGCTCGCCGATCCTCGCCGTAACGCTCAACAATATCGACCGCCGCACCGTGCTGGCCCTGGCGCTGACCACCTTCATCGCCGGCAACCTCGCGGCAATGGTCGCATCCAACTATGCGCTGCTGCTGGCCTCGCGGATGCTGATGGCGCTGGGCTCGGGGTTGTGCATGCCAACGGCAATGGCGGTGTCCGTGGCGGTCGCTGCACCCGAGCGCCGCGGCCGCGCCGTGGCGCTTGTCACCTCCGGCATGACTGTTGCGACCGTGATCGGC
This sequence comes from Bradyrhizobium genomosp. I (2014), assembly GCF_000261685.1. Classification (GTDB taxonomy): domain Bacteria; phylum Pseudomonadota; class Alphaproteobacteria; order Rhizobiales; family Xanthobacteraceae; genus Bradyrhizobium. The sequence continues at coordinate 2,608 of NZ_AJQE01000250.1, forward strand.
GTTCCCCTCGGCAATCTCGTCGGCAGCGTGTTCGGCTGGCGCGCGACCTTTGCCATGGTCGCCCTGATCGGCGCCGTCGCGCTCGCCGGCCTCCTGCTCGGCCTGCCCAAAGGCCTGCCGCGGAATACAGCCTCGCTTGGCGAACGGCTGGCGGTGGCACGCCACGGCCACGTGCTGGTCGCGCTTCTGATCACGATGTTGTGGGCGCTGGGCGGCTTCACGGTGTTCACCTATTTCGCGGTCCCGCTGCGCGGGCTCGGCTTCGACGCCTCGCAGATCAGCCTTGCCCTGCTGGTGTTCGGCGGCGCCGCCGCGATCGGGAACATGCTTGGCGGCGTCCTGGCCGACCGGCTCGGCACGCTCGCCACCGCCGCCCTCGGGCTGACCGGCATGGCGGCCGCCCTGATCCTGCATTCGCTGGCGCTGAAGCTGATGCCCGGACAGGCGCATTACGCGGTGCTGGGCGCGATCTTCCTCTGGGGCATCTCGGGCTGGGCATTCTATCCGGCCCAGCTTGCCAGCATCATCCGGATCGAGCCGCAGGCTTCGATAATCGCGCTCTCACTCAACGCCTCGTCGATGTATCTCGGCTTCGCCATCGGTGGCGCGCTCGGCGGCGCGGTGCTGGCCACTCTCACGCCGACCGACCTCGGCTGGATCGGCGGCACGAGCGTTGCGGCCTCGCTCCTGGTGCACCTCGCCCGCGGTTGGCAGGCCCGGCCAAAACCGGTCAAAATTGCCGGTTGATGGGCGTTTTTCGGGGTTTCGCCGCCCCGAAAACTGGTCTAAGACCCACCCGCGCGCGAGGGAGACCACCGCGCGCGCGCATGATCCGCCAAAGTGTAGGCGGTTTGGCGTCAAGATCATGCGCTACTTTTTAGGAGTAGAAGCGCGATCGGACGCAAAACCGGTGGCCACTTTTGCTGATCGCGCTTCGGCCACAGGGGACGCGCAGCGAGCGCGCCCTTTTTTTGTGCCCAAATTCCACTTCGGCGAGAGTTGATGCCCAAACGTACAGACATCACCACCATCCTGATCATCGGCGCCGGTCCCATCGTGATCGGCCAGGCCTGCGAGTTCGACTATTCGGGCACCCAGGCGGTGAAGACGCTGAAGGAAGAGGGCTATCGAATCGTCCTCGTCAATTCCAACCCGGCCACCATCATGACCGATCCGGAATTGGCCGATGCGACCTATATCGAGCCGATCACGCCCGAGATCGTCGCCAAGATCATCGAGAAGGAACGTCACGCCATTCCCGGCGGCTTCGCGCTGCTGCCGACCATGGGCGGCCAGACCGCGCTGAACTGCGCGCTCTCGCTGCGCCGCCAGGGCACTCTGGACAAGTTCGATGTCGAGATGATCGGCGCAACCGCTGACGCGATCGACAAGGCCGAAGACCGCCAGCTGTTCCGCAACGCCATGGAGAAGATCGGGCTGCAGACGCCGAAGTCGCGGCTTGCCAACGCCTCGGAGCTGAAGAAGTCGTTCCGTGACAAATACCACGCCGAACGCGAGAAGCTGTCGGGCGCGGCGCTCGATGAGCTCGACCGGCAATGGACTCTCGGCGAAGGCGACCGCCGCAAGCGCTATCAGGAATATGCACTGGGACAGGCGATGATGGCGCTGTCCGAGATCGGCCTGCCCGCGATCATCCGCCCTTCCTTCACCATGGGCGGCACCGGCGGCGGCATCGCCTACAACAAGGAAGAGTTCCTCGACATCATCGAACGCGGCCTCGATGCGTCTCCCACCAACGAAGTGCTGATCGAAGAATCCGTGCTCGGCTGGAAGGAGTACGAGATGGAGGTGGTGCGCGACAAGAAGGACAATTGCATCATCGTCTGCTCGATCGAGAACCTCGATCCGATGGGCGTGCACACCGGCGATTCCATCACGGTGGCGCCGGCGCTGACGCTGACCGACAAGGAATATCAGATCATGCGCGACGCCTCGCTGGCGGTGCTGCGCGAGATCGGCGTGGAGACCGGCGGCTCCAACGTGCAGTTCGGCGTCAATCCCGAAGACGGCCGCATGGTCGTCATCGAGATGAATCCGCGCGTGTCGCGCTCCTCCGCGCTGGCTTCCAAGGCCACCGGCTTTCCGATCGCCAAGGTCGCCGCGAAGCTCGCGGTCGGCTACACGCTCGACGAGATCGCCAACGACATCACCGGCGGCGCCACGCCGGCCTCGTTCGAGCCGACCATCGACTACGTCGTCACCAAGGTGCCGCGTTTTGCCTTCGAGAAATTCCCGGGCGCCTCGACCACGCTGACCACGTCGATGAAGTCGGTCGGCGAAGTCATGGCGATCGGCCGCACCTTCCAGGAAAGCCTGCAAAAGGCGCTGCGCGGGCTCGAGACCGGATTGACCGGCCTCGACGAGATCGAGATCGAGGGCCTCGGCCGCGACGACGACAAGAACGCGATCCGCGCCGCGCTCGGCACGCCGACACCGAACCGGCTGCTCCAGGTCGCCCAGGCCATGCGGCTCGGCTGGTCGAACGAGGACATCTTCAAGTCCTGCAAGATCGATCCGTGGTTCCTCGGCGAGATGCGCGGCATCGTCGACATGGAGGAGAAGGTCAGGAAGAACGGCCTGCCCGGCAACGCCTTCGGCATGCGCACGCTCAAGGCCATGGGCTTCTCGGATGCGCGCCTCGCGGTGCTCGCGGACACGACGGAAGCGGAGGTGACGGCGAAGCGCCACGCGCTCGGCGTTCGCCCCGTCTACAAGCGCATCGACACCTGCGCGGCCGAGTTCGCCTCGCCGACCGCTTATATGTATTCGACCTACGAGGCGCCGTTCGCGGGCGCGCCGGCGGACGAGAGCGCACCGTCCGACAAGAAGAAGGTCATCATTCTCGGCGGCGGCCCGAACCGCATCGGCCAGGGCATCGAGTTCGACTATTGCTGCTGTCATGCCTGCTTCGCGTTGCATGACGCCGGCTACGAATCCATCATGGTCAACTGCAATCCGGAGACGGTGTCGACCGATTACGACACCGCCGACCGGCTCTATTTCGAGCCGCTTACCGCCGAGGACGTGCTGGAGATCATCGCGAAGGAGCGCAGCAAGGGCACGCTGCACGGTGTGATCGTGCAGTTCGGCGGCCAGACGCCGCTGAAGCTGGCGCATGCGCTGGAAGCCGCCGAAGTGCCGATCCTCGGCACTTCGCCGGATGCCATCGATCTCGCGGAAGACCGCGACCGCTTCAAGCGCGTGCTCGACAAGCTTCGCCTCAAGCAGCCGAAGAACGGCATCGCCTATTCGGTCGAACAGGCCCGCCTCGTCGCCGCCGATCTCGGCCTGCCGCTCGTGGTGCGCCCGTCCTACGTGCTCGGCGGTCGCGCGATGCAGATCATCCGCGAGGAGAATCAGCTCAACGACTATCTGCTCGGCACGCTGCCGGAGCTGGTGCCGGCCGACGTCAAGGCGCGCTATCCGAACGACAAGACCGGGCAGATCAATACCGTGCTCGGCAAGAACCCGCTGCTGTTCGACCGCTATCTGTCGGACGCGACCGAAGTCGACGTCGACTGCCTCTGCGACGGCAGGGACACCTTCATCGTCGGCATCATGGAGCACATCGAGGAAGCCGGCATCCATTCCGGCGACAGCGCCTGCTCGCTTCCGCCGCACTCGCTCGAGCCTGAGATGATCGAGGAGCTGGAGCGGCAGACCCGCGAGCTCGCCCTCGGCCTCGACGTCATTGGCCTGATGAACGTGCAGTACGCCATCAAGGACGGCGACATCTACGTGCTCGAGGTCAATCCGCGCGCTTCGCGCACCGTGCCTTTCGTCGCCAAGGTGATCGGCACGCCGGTCGCGAAGATCGCCGCACGGATCATGGCCGGTGAGACGCTCGCCGACTTCAAGCTTAAGAAGGCGACTCTCAAGCACGTCGGTGTCAAGGAATCGGTGTTCCCGTTCGCGCGCTTCCCCGGCGTCGACACCGTGCTCGGCCCCGAGATGCGCTCGACCGGCGAGGTCATGGGCATCGACCGCTCGTTCGCGGTTGCCTTCGCCAAAAGTCAGCTCGGCGGCGGCACGCGGGTGCCGCGCAAGGGCACGGTGTTCGTCTCGGTGCGCGAAAGCGACAAGACGCGCATCGCCGAGGCCGTTCGCGAACTGCATTCGCTCGGCTTCAAGGTGCTGGCGACGTCGGGTACCCAGCGCTTCCTGACCGACCAGGGCATCCCGACCGAGAAGGTGAACAAGGTGCTGGAGGGGCGGCCGCACATCGTCGACGCCATCACCAATGGCGACGTCCAGCTCGTCTTCAACACCACCGAAGGCCCGCAGGCGCTGGCCGACAGCCGTTCGCTGCGGCGCGCGGCCCTCTTGCATAAAGTGCCATATTACACCACTCTTTCCGGGGCCGTGGCGGCCGCGCAGGGCATCCGCGCCTATCTGGGCGGGGACCTTGAGGTTCGTACCCTGCAGAGCTACTTTTCGGAAACCTGATCCCTGGCGGCGGCGAGGCTTCCGCTAAGTGATTGGCAATGAAGCCACAATGGCCGGAGGAACTGTCCGGCCAGGTGGTGGTTTTGTTCCGGCGCCAAGCCCATATCTGTCAATCTCCGGCAGCCCTGCGTTGGGCTCCGGAAACACTGGCGAATCAAGGTTGCGGCGCCCATCCGCGTTTGCGGCGCACGATCGAAGGACGAGAGAGACGATGGAAAAGGTTCCGATGACCCAGGCCGGCTTTGTCGCGCTCGGGGAAGAATTGAAGCAGCGCCAGTCCGTGGATCGTCCGCGGATCATCGAGCATATCGCGGAGGCGCGCTCGCACGGAGACCTGTCGGAGAACGCGGAATATCATGCCGCGAAGGAAGAGCAGTCCCACAATGAAGGCCGCATCGCCGAGCTCGAGGACAAGCTCGCGCGCGCCGACATCATCGACATTTCCAAGCTCTCCGGCGACACCATCAAGTTCGGCGCCACCGTGACGCTGGTCGACGAGGACACCGAGAAGAAGACGGTGTGGCAGATCGTCGGCGAGGTCGAGGCCGACGCCAAGAAGGGCCGCATCTCCATCACCTCGCCGCTCGCGCGCGCGCTGATCGGCAAGAAGAAGGGGTCGACCGTCGAGGTCAATGCACCCGGCGGCGCCAAGGCGTATGAGATCACCAAGGTGGAGTGGCGGTAAGGATTTGCCGCTCCGCTGAGACGTTTCGAAAAGGCCGCGCGACGCGCGGCCTTTTTGTTTCTGCGGGTTGCTGGAGTTGTGGTGAACACCGCTCACACACCCGTCATTGCGAGCGAAGCGAAGCAATCCAGAATCTTTCCGCAGAGACAGTCTCGCAATGACGATGTGGATGCAGCGAGCACCACTCCATCACCGTCCCCCCCCCCCGCGCAATGGCGTA
>NZ_AJQE01000251.1 GCF_000261685.1 Bradyrhizobium genomosp. I (2014)
GGTGCTCGCCTCTTCGAGCCTCGAAGGGCGACGGCCCACTGTTGCCGCACGCCGCTGCACCCGGGCCCCTCATCCTTCGAGGCTCCCGGTGGTGCGCTCCGCGCCGCCCCATCACTCGCACCTCAGAGCCTGACCAAAAACCAGTCAGACTCTCAGGATGACGGGACCGATACGCAGAGTGTCAGGGCGAGCTCTAGAGCATGATCCGGAAAAGTGCGCAGCGGTTTTCCGAAAAGATCATGCTTAAACAACAACCTAAAGCGCGATGACGATTCATCCTAATCTCATCGCGCTTTAGAGCGGTTCACGGATTTATTGAATCGGAAGGGATTCCGGATCTGAAGCGAATATGATTCAAGATGCTGGCTGGGCTGGAGGCCAGCATCCGATGGTCCGACCAATTTCCAACGATTTGCGTAAGCGCGCGGTATCCGCCGTTGCCAAAGGTGAGAGCTGCCGATCTGTGGCGGAACGGTTTGGCGTTGCGGTCTCGTCAGTTGTGAAGTGGTCACAGCGTTATCGAACGACCGGCTCGGTAGCGCCTGGCAAGATGGGCGGTCACCGCAAGCCTATGCTTGATCCGCACCGCGCCTTCATCGTCGAGCGGATCACCCAGACGCCGCACCTGACCCTGCATGGTCTGAAGGCGGAGCTGGCAGCCCGTGGGGTCAAGGTCTCACACAACGCAGTCTGGCTGTTCCTGCGCCGGGAAGGGCTGCGGTTCAAAAAAAACACTGTTCGCCCTCGAACAGGCTCGCGCCGACGTCTCTCGTAGGCGCCAGCGTTGGCGATCCTGGCAGGCCGGACTCGATCCGGGCCGGCTCGTCTTCATCGATGAGACCTGGATCAAGACCAACATGGCTCCTTTGCGAGGCTGGGGACCCAAAGGGGCCCGCCTGCGCGGCTTCGCCCCGCACGGTCACTGGCGTACCCTCACATTCCTCGGCGCGCTCCGCCATGACCAACTCACCGCACCCTGCGTCTTCGACGGTCCGATCAACGGCGAATGCTTCCGCGCTTACGTCAAGCACCTTCTCCTGCCGACCCTGCGCGAAGGCGACATCGTCGTTCTCGACAATCTCGGAAGCCACAAGTCGAAAGCCGTCAGGCAGATGATCAAGTCGGCTGGCGCCAGGCTCTGGTACCTGCCGCCATACTCACCCGACCTCAACCCGATCGAACAGGCCTTCTCCAAGATCAAACACTGGATGCGTCAAGCTCAAAAGCGCACCATAGAGGATACTTGGCGCCACATCGGTCACCTCGTCCAGGACATCCAGCCTCGTGAATGCGCAAACTACTTCGCCAGCACCGGTTATGCTTCAATCAAAATGTGAAACGCTCTAGCGTCGTCCCTTCACATCGAGCGGCACGGCCGCCTCGTACTTCGAATTGTGCAGCACCAGCGAGGTCCGCACGTTGCGGACATGGGGTGCGGCGGTAAGGTGCGTGACGAAATCCTGGAACGTCGCCATGTCAGGGGCGACGCATTTGAGGATGAAGTCGACCTCGCCCGACAGCATCCAGCATTCCCGCACCAGGGGCTCGGCGCGGACGAATTCCTCGAATGCCCGCAAATCCGCCTCGGCCTGGCTGGACAGGTGCACGGCCGCGAACACGGTGACGTCGAAACCGAGTTTGCGGGCGTCGAGCAGGCCGCGATAGCCGTGGATGTAGCCCTCCTCCTCCAGCGCCCGGACGCGGCGCAGGCAGGGGGGCGGCGAGATGCCGACGCGCTTGGCGAGCTCGACATTCGTGATTCGACCGTCGGCCTGAATCTCGGCGAGAATTTTCAGGTCGATCTCGTCCAGGTTCCGCGACACGTGATGGGAACTCCTGCCCTTTGAGGTGGTGTTGGGTGGGTCTGTCGGAATCCTCATAGCTCAGTCCGCACGGATAGCGCAATTTTATTGCGCGTGCAGCGCAATCGACTTTTGTTCCCTGTTGGAAAAATCCGCCGAGAGGGAATGCAATTCTTGCATAGCTCACCAGAAGGCTTAGATTAGCTCTGATATTTCAGCGCCTCCGCGAGGCCTCCCGGCACATTCCGCGCCCGCGCTGCAAATCCCCCGTGAAAGGCGTCCATCGAAATGTCCGCTCCTGTACATGCAAAGGTCGTCATTATCGGCTCCGGGCCCGCCGGCTACACAGCGGCGATCTATGCCGCGCGCGCGATGCTGGAGCCGATCCTGATCCAGGGCATCCAGCCCGGCGGCCAGCTCACCATCACCACCGACGTCGAGAACTATCCGGGTTTTGCCGACGTGATCCAGGGCCCCTGGCTGATGGAGCAGATGGAGAAGCAGGCGGTCCATGTCGGCACCAGGATCGTCACCGACCTGGTCACACGACTGGAGACTGCGCAGCGGCCCTTTCGCCTCACCTCCGACAGCGGCGACGTCTATCTCGCCGACACCGTGATCCTCGCCACCGGCGCGCAGGCGCGTTGGCTCGGGCTGCCGTCCGAAGCGAAGTTCCAGGGTGGCGGCGTGTCGGCCTGCGCCACCTGCGACGGCTTCTTCTACAGGGGCAAGGAAGTGATCGTGGTCGGCGGCGGCAACACCGCGGTCGAGGAAGCCCTGTACCTCACCAATCATGCCTCGCAGGTCACCATCGTGCATCGTCGCGATCACTTCCGCGCCGAGCGCATCCTGCAGGAGCGCCTGTTCAAGCACCCGAAGATCAAGGTGATCTGGGACTCGGCCGTCGACGAGATCCGCGGCACCGAGAATCCGAACAAGGTCACCCATGTCCGGCTCAAGAATGTCAAGACCGGCGCGCTGACGGACGTGAAGGCCGACGGCGTCTTCATCGCCATCGGCCACGCGCCGGCCACCGAGCTGGTCAAGGACCAGGTCAAGCTGAAACCGTCGGGCTATGTCGAGGTCGCGCCCAACTCGACCGCCACCTCGGTGCCCGGCCTGTTCGCCGCCGGCGACGTCGCCGACGAGACCTATCGCCAGGCCGTGACGGCCGCCGGCCTC